>NZDS01000118.1 GCA_002690215.1 Rhodospirillaceae bacterium
GGCCCAATCGACGAACGTGCCCTGAAAGACGTGTTCGGTGACGATCCGGTAACGTTCAAAGAGATACTCGAGTCCTTCGTGGAACCCACCGAGGCCACCATTACCGAACTAAGAACGGCGTGGGACAGCCGCAATGCGTCTGACGTCAAGGGGGCCGCCCACAAGCTCAAGTCGTCCTCGCGTAGCGTCGGCGCCAACGAACTGGCTGACACCTGCCAGGCCCTGGAAACGGCCGGTGATATTGCGGATTGGGCCACCATCGATGAGCTTGCGGCCAAACTTGAGCCCCTGTACGCGGACGTGAAATCCTACATCAACGCCCTATGACCTTGTTCACTCACAGGATTTTCAGGACGACGACGCCGGGTCGTGATCAAGGTGGGAACCACGAGCGAGTACGTAGTCGGGGACAAGGAGAGTCACTATGAAGAGCAGGACTTTCGGGCGCTCCGGGATCCAAGTGCCGGAGCTTGTGTTCGGCGGCGGCTTCGTTGGTGGCTTGCTGCTGCACGCTGACGACGACACCAAGCGCCAGGCCGTCGCCCGGGCTTTGGAGGCCGGCATCGACTGGATCGACACCGCGCCGATGTATGGTGGCGGCGAATCCGAAAAGGCACTGGGCTGGCTGCTGAGCGAGGTTGAAACGCCCCCGCGCATCTCGACCAAGGTCTACCTCGACCTCGAAAACCTCGACGACATCGCCGGCCAGGTAGAGCGGAGCTTGGAGACCAGCCTTTCGCTGTTGCAGATGGAAAAGGTCGAGCTCTTGCAGCTGCACAATGCCATCGGGCCGGAGACCGGCAACGGCCACCTCGGCGTCGACGACGTGCTGCGACGCGGGGGCGCCCTCGATGCTATCGAAGCCATGCGCGACCAGGGCCTGGCAAAGCTGATCGGCATGACGGCGCTGGGCCAGGCGCCGTCCTGCGTTCAGGTGCTGGAAAGTGGACGCCTGGATGCCGCCCAGGTTTACTACAACTTGCTCAACCCCAGCGCCGGGTACGACATGCCGGCGGCCTGGCGGGGTCACGACTTCGGCGGCATCATAGCGGCCTGCCGGCGCCATGGCGTGGCAGTGATGAACATCCGCGTCTTTGCCGCCGGTGTGATTGCCACCGACGTACGCCACGGCCGCGAGATGATCGTTACCGAAGACACCGATATGGCCGAGGAGGAACGCCGGGCGCGGGCCGTGTTTGCTGATTTGGGCGCGGAGTACGGAACCAGGGCCCAGACCGCCATCCGCTTCTCATTGGCCAATCCGGATATTTCCTGCGTCATCTTCGGCCTGGCCGAGCTCGATCATCTGGAGCAGGCCCTCGGTGCGGCCGAAAAGGGGCCCTTGCCGGCCGATGCTCTGGACCGTCTCGACAGGCTTTACACCAGCAACTTTGGTGCAGGTTAAGTCAGCTTTGCCAGCGCCGCGGCAATGGCCCTTTTCTGTCGCGGCGTGGGTTCCTGCATGGGTGCCCGCGGCCGGCCGGCTTTGACGCCTTGCAGGCTCTGGGCGTACTTGGTGCAGGCCGGTAGGCAGTCACCGGGCATGGCGTTCCATAGCCTGAGCAGGCCTTCATGCAGCCGCCGGGCGCGTTTGTGATCGCCGGCCCGGACAGCGTCCCAAAGTGCGACGCAGGCCTGGGGTGCGGCTGCCAGGATGGCGGCGATGGCACCATCGGCACCCAGCGCGAACGAGGGGTAGAGCAGCGCATCGACGGCGCTGAAGATACGCCGGTCGCGGGGCGCCGTCATCATCAGATCGGCCAGTAGCTTCATGTCTCCGGCGCTCTGCTTGACGCCGATCACTCGCGGCACATGCTTCATGATGCGCACCAGAAGCTCGGGTGAGAGATAGGTCCAGGGCACCACGTTGTAGATCAGGATGGGCAGGCGCACCGTTTTGGCTACTTGCTCGAAATGGCGCAGCATGTGGTCGTCGTCGGGCCGAAACAGGTAATGGACCGGCGTGATCTGCAAGGCAGCCACATCCAGGTCTGCCACGGCCTTGCCACGCTCGATGGCTTGCTGTGTGGAATCGACGATGATGCCGGCGATGATGGGAACGGCCTCGCCCGCTTCTTCGACGGCGATGGCGACCAGGCGCCTGACCTCCTCGGTACTCAGCGTGTGGCCCTCGCCGGTGCTGCCGCCCACCGCCAAACCGTGGGCGCCGCATTTTGTAAGAAAGCGGACCTGGCCGCGGAAGGCCTTTTCGTCGATGCTACCGTCTGCCCGAAACGGTGTCGTCATGGGCGGAACGATGCCGCCCAGGTCGGCGGCGGCAAAGCGCGGTCGGCGGGTCATATCTACGTACTCCGAATGATAAAGACGGAGCATCATAAAATACGGATCGCTCTCGCCCAAGGGCGCCGCATGGTGCATTATGGCGCTGCACAGGAGTTGGGGACGTGAGCACAGATACCGCCATCGATAGGCACCCCGAAGGGGGATTGTCGCCTGAGCCGCTGCTTGTCGAGCGTACGCTGGGTTATTTCCGGCGAGTCGGCATGGCGCATTCGGTGGTCGCGCTTACGCTTTTGGCGGTGGCGATATCCCTGGCCATCTCTTATGCCAGCTATCTGGTGATCGACCCCGCGATGTTCGGCGTTCCGCTGGCCATGGCGCTGCCGGTGGTGGCGCCGGTGGTAGCGGCGCCACCCATGGCCTGGCTGGCGCTTTCGGCCTATCACCGGGCCTGGCAGGCGGAACAGGCTTTGCGCCAAAGCCAGATCAACTATCGTGATCTCTTTGAGAGTGCTCAAGTCGGCCTGACGCGAACGCGCATCAGCGACGGCTTGATGCTCGACGCCAATGCTCGTGCGGCCGAGATCTTCGGCTACCAGTCCAGCCGGCAATTAATAGCCGAATTCGTTGCTTCCGAGCGCTATGTCGATCCTTCCGTGCGGGAAGAGATGATTGCCGAGGGCTTGCGCAATGGCCGCGTTCAGGGCCTCGAGGCGCAGTTTCGCCGTCGCGACGGCACCACGGCCTGGATGCGGCTCGACGTCACGTTCTTTCCCGAAAAGGGCTACATGGAGCCTGTCTTTATCGACATCACCTTGCGCAAGGAGCAGGAGGAACAGGCTCGGCGCCTGCAGGCGGAATTGGCTCACGTCTCGCGGCTGACTTTGATCGGCGAGATGGCGACCGAATTGGCCCATGAGCTGAACCAGCCGCTGTCGGCGATTGCCAGCTACGCCAATGGATGCATTAGGCGGTTGCAGCTCGAAGAGCGGGTGTCATCGGAGGTTCTAGAGGCCTTGGAGAAGATTGCCGGCCAGGCCCACCGGGCCAACGAGATCATCACCCGCACGCGCAGCTTCGTGCGCAAGGAGGAGCCGCAACTGGTGGCAAGCGACATCAACGCCATCATTCGCGAAACCTTGGGGCTGCTCGAGATCGAAGCCCAGCGTCACGGTGTGACCATAGAGCTCGATCTGACCCTGGCGCCACCCCTGCCGGCGGTGATGGCCGACACCATCCAGGTACAGCAAGTCATCCACAACATCGCCAGAAACGGCATGGAGTCCATGCGCGATACCGGCGCCCAGCCGCGCTTGCTGACCATATCGACGCTAGCCACCGAGGGGCCTGAGGCTCCGAAGTTGGAGGTCGTGATCAAGGATACCGGCGGCGGCCTCTCCATCGAGGACCGAGCCCACCTCTTCGAGCCCTTCTATTCCTCCAAGCCACAAGGTGTGGGCATGGGGCTGTCGATATGCCGCAGCATCGTCGACAGCCACGGTGGCCGCCTTTGGGCCCGTCCCGATCAGAAGGACGGCGCCGTCTTCTGTTTCAGCTTACCTGCAATCAACGATCGACTGCCATGACCACTACGGAACAAATCGTTTACGTCGTTGACGACGATCCAGCCATTCGCGATTCACTGCAATGGCTGCTAACGTCGGTCGACCTCAAGGTCCGGACCTTCTCCTCCGGACAGGAATTGCTCGATCAGGTGACGCCCGATCTGCCGGGTTGCCTGCTCATCGATGTCCGCATGCCCGGTATGAGCGGCCTCGAGTTGCAGCACGAACTAACGGCCCGCGGCATCAAGCTGCCTATCGTCATCATCACCGGCCATGGCGATGTGCAGATGGCGGTGCGGGCGATGAAAGCGGGCGCGCTTGATTTCATCGAAAAGCCGTTCAACGACCAGGAGATCCTCGAAGTCGTGCAGCGCGCTGTCGATCGATCCGTATCGGCCGTCGAGAGCAGTGCCGTCAAAGAGGAAGTCGAGAGCCGCATTGCATCCCTGACACCGCGGGAAAGGCAAGTTCTGGAACTCGTGGTTACCGGACTGCCCAATCGCGGTATTGCTCTGGAACTTGGTCGTAGCGAAAAAACCGTCGAATTCCACCGCGCCAACGTGATGGAGAAGATGCAAGCGAAATCCTTGGCGGACCTTATGAAAATGGTCATGACCGTGGGTGAAATTGTGGGTAATCCCTAGGTTTTCTAGGGTATCCCTGCAAATTAGCTCGACAATTTCTGTCGGCGCCGCTATTTTTTCCGTCGAGTGGTAGCAAACTCGGCGTGTGCCGCCATTGGGGGGCGGAACACCTGACGGGTCATAGGGTTTTTGTGGGATCGCTGGAAAGCGGAGTCCGTTCATGTCCAAGTTTCAGTCTCAGGCGATGCCACAGGCAGCAGAGCCCCCGGAGCTCCGAGACAACCAAGAAAACGCCGCGGCACCTCCGAGACGTCGCGAATTCCACGACATGCGCTTTCAGGTCGTCGACCGGGCTACCCAGCTCGACTTCGTCGATACCACACACGAGCCCGTCTTCGAGGTTTTGCAGGGACTCGAAGCCGAGCAAAATGGCCAAGGCAGGCTGACCGCGGCCGACCTGGAAGCGGCCCGGGACACGCCGCTGCACGGGTTGCTGCTCGATGCCATCGAGAACATGTCGGTGGGTTTCATCCTCTTCGACCGTGACGACCGGCTGGTGCTCTGCAATAGCCGCTATCGCGAATTTTATGCCTCCATCGCTCACTTGCTGGAGCCCGGCAAGACCTACGACGAAATCGCCGATGCGGTGTTCGAATTCGCCGCTCGCTCGACTGAGCCTGTGCGTACCGACGGCTGGGTGCGCGGCGGTCGTAGCGATGCCAATCGTTCCGGGCTGGCGGCCGGCCGTTGGCTGGAGACACGGGGCGAAGAACTGGATGGCGGTGGGCACGTCGCGCTGCACAGTGATGTCACCCGGCATAAAGATCGCGAGATCGAATTGGCCGACGAAATCCGGCGACTGCAGGCCGATCGCGATCGGGCTGCCGCACTGGTGGCCGACCTGGAGCTTTCGCTATCGCTGCTGCGCGGCGGGGCCGAAAAGCTGCGCCTGGAAGCCGGCGGCCGCAATGGCTTGGCGGCCTTGGCCGACGATCTCAGGATTGCCGTGAAGCGCGGCGACGAGGTGTTGCTCGATCTGGCCGAAGTGACGGCGGACGAGCACCAATTGATTCGTCCGGTCAACCTTAACGACTTGTTGGTTGGCCTGCAGCCGCTGCTCGAGAGCACCGCCGGCCAAAGTGTCGAGAGCGAGCTGCGCATCGATAACCGGGTCTACGACGTGGAACTCGATGCCAACGCCTTCGGGCGCCTCATACTGGAACTGGCGGCGCGGGCACGCGATGTCATGACCGAGGGCGGCATGATGGTGATCGGCAGCGCCAACGTCAGCCTGATCGGTGAGATGGCGGGAGCCGATGGCAGTGCCAGCGGGCCCCACGTCATGATTTCACTGGCCGATGAGGGGCCGGGCCTGAGCGATGCCGAAATCGCGGCGGTACTCGATCACCCTGTCGACGACGAAGCCGCGAAGGACGAAAATATCGATCCCCTGATTGCGGCGCGGCGCTTCGTGCGCCAGAGCGGTGGCGTCACCCGGCTCGAATCGACTGCCGAGGACGGCACAACGATCGAGCTCTACTTTCCGAGGTTTTTTCCGGCCGGCTAACCGGCGACCTTGATTTTTGGGCGGCCTTTTCCGTTCAACGCCAGATCCTTGAGCGTATGGCCGGCCAGCGTCGACGTCGCCGCTTCGTCCAAATCGGCAATGAGCCGGCTCACCGCGGCGTTGTCGGTCATCTGGGCCGGCCCCAGGTAGCTCGGCTCGTTGGCTCGGCGCACGGCTTCGAGCGCGGCCGCGACCGGGGTTTCGTCGAAGGGTCGTCCGGGTACGTAGGCCGTCGGTTCACTGGCGGTGCGGCTTAACAGGCCGGCCTCTTCCAAACCTTCCAAGACCAGCAGCGTGGCTTCCATGGGCAAGCCTATTTCCTGGGTCAGGCTCTCCCCCGTCCAGGGCGGGCCGCCGTCATAGTGACGGGCGCCGATCAGGGCGACCAAGGTCAGCGCCATGCGTTCCTTGAGGCGGTTCGAGATGTGCAACACGCCACGACCGGCCCGGATGTATTCCGGGTTCTGGTGGTAAAAGGCGATGCTGGCACCGGTGAGCAGGATCAGCCAAGCCAGGTAGAGCCAGATCATGAACATGATCAGCGTCGCAAAGGTCGAATAGATAGCCGTGAACTTGGCGGTCGAGACCACGAACGAAGCAAAGGCCCAGCCCGCGGCGTTCCATAGCACTCCGGCCACCAGGCCGCCCACCAGGGCCGATCCCAGGCGTACCTTGGTATTGGGCATGAAGGCATAGATGAAGGTGAAGGCGGCGACAATCAGCAAATAGGGCACCAACCTTCCGGCCAGGTGCAAGAGCGTGCCGAAAGGCTCAATGGCCGTCAGCGCCTGGACCACCTGATCGCTCATGATCGAGGCTGTGATGCTGAGCGACGAAAAGACCAGCACCGGGCCGATAATGATGACGCTGAAATAATCGCGAAAGCGTTGTCCCAAAGTGCGTTCGCGGCTGATGCGCCAGGTGTAGTTGAAGGCCCGTTCGATCTTCTGCATCAATGAGATGACGGTATAGAACAGCAGCACGAAACCCAGAAAACCAAGCACGCCGACTTTGATGTTGTCGACGAAGCCGACGATGCGCTCGGTGATCTCGACGCCCTTGTCGCCCAGCGGCTCGAGAAATCCCAACAGCAACGGCTCGACCTGGTTGTGTACGCCGAAACCCTTGAGCACGGAAAAGCTGATGGCCAGCAGGGGCACCAGCGAGAGCAATGTGGTGTAGACCAGGCTCATGGCCCGCAGCGTCAACTGGCCCTCGGCTAAGTCGCGCAGGCAGGCGTGGCCGATGCGCAGTGTCCAGAGCACCAAGCGCCGCCAGGTCGGCAGCCCGCCGAGGTCGACATCCCAAAGCCAGCGCCGGGCCAGGGCGCCGAAGGGGCCGGGCAGCAGTCTGTCAGGTCCGTTCATCAGCGTAAGTATAGCGGCTGATCTGCGACATTTGGTCGGATTGTGCTGGCCGGCGGGTGGTTCTATGTAGGGCAGGGGATAGAGAGGAAAAGAATGATGCCGCGGTTTCTCGCTGCACTTTGTGCGCTGCTGCTTGTCGCCGCCGCGCCGCCCGCGCTGGCCTGCGGCTGGGGCGGCGAGAACGAAGGCGATGACGACGACGAGGCCATCGTCATCGGGGCCGATGGCAAGCCGGTGGTCGAGGCCGCCGCCGACCCCGCCGCCCTGACCGATTTGGGCAACCTCCAGCGCGGCAACAGCGAACTGGCGGCTGCCGTGCGTTCCTATCGCCAGGCGGCGGAGCAAGGCCATGCGCCGGCCCAGAACAATCTCGCCACGATGTACGAGCAGGGCCTTGGGCTGCCCCGCGACGATGCTCAGGCGGTGGTCTGGTTCCGCCGCGCCGCCGAAGCCGGTTTCGCTCCGGCTCAGCACAGCCTGGCCATGATGCTGCGTGAGGGGCGCGGCGCCGAGCGTGATGCAGGGCAAGCCGCCCGCTGGTTGCGCCGCGCCGCCGCCGGCGGCCACCACGCCGCATTTGTCGATCTCGGCGCGCTCTACTGGGCCGGAGAGGGCGTAGCCAAGGATCCCGTCGAGGCTTTGGCTTGCTGGACGGTGGCGGGCGAAGCGGGTGCCGCCGCAGCGGCAGAGCCCCGCCGTCGGGCCTTGGCAGCCCTGACCAGGGCTCAGATATCCGCGGCCAAGGAGCGCGCCCGCGTCCTGCGAACTACCGAGTAGTTTCCCCCAATGCCAGTTTCAGTGCCACTTGTTCGGGTTCGGCCATGAGGCCGCTGGCGACGGCTTCGGCGGGGTCCTTGAAGCTGATCTCGACTGGTTCGTGCGGCGGCACTAGCGGCTCGCCCTCGGCCTCAATGCGATAATAAATAGGTGTGTAATTGGCGTGGCTCCAGGGGCTGAGCAGGGTGCCCGGGGCGTGTAGCAGCTCGCCGACGACGATGTCGAGGCCGGTTTCTTCCTGGTATTCTCGCAACAAGGCCTGCTCGGCGGTTTCGTCGTCCAGCACGCCGCCGCCGGGAAATTTCCAGCAAAACACCTGGCCCACCCACTCGGCGGCGATCAGGACTTTTTTCGCGCGCAACAAGACCCCGTAAGCGCGGTAATTCTCCGGGTTGCCGGCCACCTCCAGTTCAGCCCTGACCCAGGCCGTGCAAGCCGCGCTCGTGCGCCAGCGCCGACATCTCCGTGAACAGGGCCACAATATCGGCGGCAGCATCATCGCCGGCGAATTCACGGTAGAGCGTGCTGACGTTGACGACGATGCGTTCGCTGTCGCCCCAGGAGGAGTAATCGTCGAGCGCGATGTCGCGCGCCGCCTCGGCCGCCGGCTGGCCGGCATCGAAACGCTTGCGGGCCTCGGCCGAGATATATTCGAGATAGCCCTTGACCTCGGCTACACCGGCCTTGTCGGTGATCGGGCCGTGGCCCGGCACCACCGCCTCGACGTCCATATCGATGATGCGCTGACAGGCCTTGATCCAGTTACCCACCGGCCCGGCCCAGATGATGGGATGGCCTTCGACGAAAAGGATATCGCCAGTGAAGACCACGCGGTCGTCAGGCACATGAACGATGACATCGCCCCGGGTGTGGGCCGGTCCCACCTCGTAGAGCAATACCCGCTTGTCGCCAACGCTACGTTCGAGCTCGCCCTCGAAAGTGGTGGTGGGGGGCGTGGCCGTGATGTCGTCGAAGCTGAAAGCGCCGAACACCTTGAGAATGTAATCGCCCAAGGGCCCCATGGCGCCGGCACCGGCGCCGGCCATCATCTGGGCCAGCATCTCGGGCGGCACCTCCGCCATCTCCTCGGCCGCTGCCTTCGAGGCCACGATGTCGGCGCCTTCGACCAACTGATTGCCCCAGCAGTGGTCGCCATTGGCATGCGTGTTGACCAGCGAACCGATGTTCTCGGCCGCCCGGGTGGCGCGGCGCATGGCATCGAGCATGTCGCGGGTGAGGTTCAAATCGAACAGCGTGTCGACCAGCAGCGATTGCTCGCCGTCGCATATCAGCCCGGCATTGCTCCAGCCCCAGGAGCCGTCCGGCTGCAAGTAAGCGTAGATGCCGTTGCCGAGATCTTGCAGGCCTTTTTGGTAGTGCCAGGTACTCATGTCGACTACCCCTTGCCGCCGAATTCGGCTTCCATTTCGCGTCGCGTCCGTACCGCCAAGTCGGTCTCATCGATGGCCACGTCCTGCCAGGTCAGCTGCGCGCCCTCGGCGACATCGCGCAGCAGCTTGACGTCGTGGGCCAGGCCTAGCGGTAGGCCGCCCATTTGCAGCGAGCGATCGGCCGGAAACTGCTTGCCCCAGACGCAATAGCCGCCTTCGCCATCGAGCATTTCACCGGCCTTGAGGTCGCGTTTGGCGGTGGCCACAACGTCGGCATGAAACCCCAACGGCGTGCCCGTGGGCTCGCCGCGCACGCCGATGGATGCCAGCGAGATACCCAGTTCCAGGCCGATCAGATGGGTCGGCCGGTAGAGCACCGAATATTGGCTCGTCGAGTCGTACATCAGGTGGTACTCCTCGAAGCAGTTGCTGACGTACTCGTTGTCGGCCTCGACGACGACGAAGACGCCCAGCGCGATGTCGTGCTCGATCGCCGTGCCGTCTCGCCTCAATGAGGTCACGGCCTCGACGGTGCCGCTCAGCTCGAGCTGGCCGCCGGCCGCTTCGGGCTTGCAGATCTCTGCCAGCTCGAAACGCGAGCCGGGCGGAAAGCGCAGTCCTTCGGACTGCGGCCGCAGGCCGGTGGCATTGCACACCGCCGTGGTTTCGATCGAGGGCTTGGAGCCGTCGATGAAGCTATTGCACATCTTCGGGTTCATGCCGCCACGTTCCGCCAGTTCGGCGCCGACGTAGAAATAGTTCCACACCGTCTCCGGCGTCGAGGCATGAAACTTGGGCAGGTACTTGACGCCGCGCCCGGCGCAGGCGATCTCGAAGCCGCAGGCCCGAGCCCAGTCGACCTGTTCGCAGATCAGCGCCGGCTGGTCGCCATATGCCATGCTGTATACCAGCCCTGCACGGCGGGCCTTTTGTGCCAGCAGGGGGCCCGCCACGACGTCGGCTTCAACGTTGACCATGACCAGGTGGCGGCCGTGTTCGATGGCCTGCAGCGCGTGCGCGATGCCGGCCGGCGGGTGGCCGGTTGCTTCGACGACGATATCGAGACCGTCGGCGGCGATCAGTTTTTCGGTGTCGTCCGTGATGTGGGTGGTGCCGTCCTGGTGCGCCGCGTCGAAGCTTGGGGCTGCCACCTGTTCGTCGGCCCAGCCGGTACGGCGGCAGGCCTCACGGGCGCGTTCGGGATCGAGGTCGGCGATGCCCATGATCTGGATGCCCGGCGTCAGGCGGGCCTGGGCCAGGATCATCGAGCCGAACTTGCCGGCGCCGATGAGGCCGACGCGGACCGGGTTTCCGGCCTCGGCGCGGGCTGCCAGTTTGCTCGCGAGATTCATGCTTATTCCTTTTACCTCGTTATGCGTTGGCTTCGTCGTAATCGCGCAGCAGGCGCCGCATGCCGGAAAGCCAGCGATCATAGTCTGAGGTCTTGCGCCGCATGTAGTCCAGAACCACGGGGTGGGGCAGAATCAGGAACTCCTCGCGCTCCATGGTTTCGATGACACATTCGGCCAGCTCCTCCGGCTCGATCATGCCGTCGACGGCGGCCACGCCGCCTTCGTCGTCACGCGTCATGGCAGTGCGAACCGCCTGGGGGCAGAGCACCGAGACGTGGACGCCGCGGTCGCCGTATTTGATGGCCAGGAATTCCGCCAGCGCCACAGCGGCGTGCTTGGTGACGGCGTAAGTGGCGGTGTGCACATGGGTCAGCAAGCCCGCGGCCGAGGAGGTATTGACGAGATAACCACTGCCGCGCTCCGCCATTCCCGGCGCCACCGCTCGGGCGGCGTAGACATGGGCCATGACATGGACGTCCCAGTTGAGTTGCCATTCCGCGTCCGGCGCCTCTTCGCCACCCAGCCGCGCGATGCCGGCGTTGGAACAGAAGACATCGATGGGGCCGTAGGCCGCTTCGGTCACCGCCACCAGGTTCTGGATTTCTGACTCATTCGCCACGTCGCAGCGAACGGCGAGGCCGCCGACTTCTTCAGCTACGGCCGCCAGCAGATCCTCCTGCAAATCGGCTACCACGATCCCTTTGGCGCCCTCCGCTTTGAAACGCCGGGCCATGGCGGCCCCGATTCCGCTGGCACCGCCCGTCACCACCGCAACCTTGTCCGCAAGTTTCACGATCGATCCTCCTGATAAGTCCTCGGGCGCACGTTAACATGCCTGCCTGCGGCTTCGCCAAAGGTCGTGTAGGCTGGTCGTCGCAGACGCTAATTGTTAGCGAGGAGGGAAAACCGTGAAGGCTTACCAGATCACCGAGTGGGGGGCGCCGCTCGAGGAACGTGAGATACCTGTGCCGGAACCGCAGGGCTCTGAAATCCTGATCAATGTGACGGCCAGCGGCGTTTGCCATAGCGACGTCCACATTGGGGACGGCTATTTCGATCTCGGCGGCGGCAACCGCCTCGACATGGCAGAACGCGGCCTCAGCCTGCCCTTCACCATGGGCCACGAAGTGGTGGGCGAGGTCGCCGCTATGGGCCCCGATGCCAGCGGCGTGGCGGTCGGTGACCGGCGCATCGTCTACCCCTGGATCGGCTGCGGCCAGTGCGCCGTCTGCCGCCGTGGCGACCAGCTTTTATGCCTGACGCCCCGCACCATCGGCGTCCGCGTGCACGGCGGTTTCGCTGAATATTGCCTGGTACCCGACGCCAAATACCTGCTGGCGCTGGATGGCGTGCCGGAAACCCATGCCGCCACCTGCGCCTGTTCCGGCGTCACGGCCATCAGCGCCCTGAAGAAGGTCGGAAAACTGGCGGACGACGAGAGCCTCATGTTGATCGGTGCCGACGGTGTCGGTCTGGCGGCGCTGGGCATGGCCAAAAGCGTCACCGGTGGCCGCCTGATCGTGGCCGACGTCGATTCCGCCAAGCGCGACGCCGCCATGGCAGCCGGGGCCGACGCGGTGCTCGACAACGGCGATGCCACAGCCGTTGCCGCGGCCCAGGACCTGACCGGCGGCGGGCCCATAGCGGCAATCGATTTTGTCGGCGCGCCGGCCACCAGCGGTTTCGCTTTGCAGGCCGTGGCCAAGGGCGGCCATTTGGTGTCGGTTGGGCTTTATGGCGACGCCCTGCCGATCTCGCTGGCGCTGATGCCGCTGAAGATGCTGCGCATCAGCGGCAGCTATGTCGGCACGCTGGCGGAAATGAACGAACTGATGGGCTTGGTGCGCGGCTCCAAGCTGACACCTGTGCCTATGACCGAACGCCCGCTGGCCGAGGCTCCACAGGCGCTCCAGGATCTCAAGGGGGGCAGGGTATTGGGGCGTCAGGTGCTGACCAACTCGTGAGGAGCATTTCGTGAAGGTCGAGGAATTCAGATCTCACGCCCACCAACTGGTCGACTGGATGGCCGACTATCTGGCCGGCGTCGAGGAATATCCGGTGCGCTCGCAGGTGGCGCCGGGCGATATCGCAGCCCAGTTGCCCGCAACGGCGCCCGAGACGGGCGAGCCCTTTACGGCGCTATTCGCCGACTTCCAGGAGATCGTCATGCCGGGCATGACGCACTGGCAGCACCCCGGGTTTCACGCCTACTTTCCGGCCAATTCGAGCCCGCCTTCGGTGCTGGCCGAGATGCTGACGGCGACGCTGGGGGCGCAGTGCATGCTGTGGCAGACGTCGCCGGCCGCCGCCGAGCTGGAGGAACGTGTGCTCGACTGGCTGCGGCAGGCTCTTGGACTGCCTGAGGGCTGGGCCGGCGTGATACAGGATTCTGCTTCTACGGCGACGCTCTGCGCTATTCTTTCAGCCCGCGAGCGCGTCACTGATTTCGCCGCCAACGAAAAAGGGCTGCGGGCCGTCGAAGACCTGGTTGTTTACTGTTCCGCCGAGGCCCATTCGTCGGTCGAAAAGGCGGTCAAGATCGCCGGCCTGGGCCGCCAAGCTGTGCGGCCGATCGCCGTCGACGAGAATTTCGCGATGTTGCCGGGCGAACTCGAAAAAGCCGTCGCGAGCGACCTCGCGGCCGGCCACAAGCCCACTTGCCTGGTCGCTACGCTGGGTACCACCGGGGCTTCGGGCTTCGACCCCTTGGAACCGCTGGGCGAGATCTGCCGCCGCCATGACATCTGGCTGCACGTCGATGCGGCCTGGGCCGGCAGTGCGCTGCTGCTGCCCGAGCAGCGCTGGATGATCGCCGGCATCGAGGCCGTCGACAGCTTCGTCTTCAATCCCCACAAGTGGCTGCTGACCAATTTCGATTGTTCGGCCTATTACGTGCGTGATCCGGCGGCCCTGGTGCGGACCTTCGAGATCGTGGCGGAATACCTCAAAACCCGCGAGGGCGACCGGGTCAACGACTACCGCGACTGGAGCGTGCCGCTGGGCCGGCGCTTTCGGGCGCTCAAGCTGTGGTTCGTGCTGCGCAGTTACGGCCTCCAGGGACTGCGCGAGATCATCTCCCGGCATATCGAACTGGCGCATGAACTGGCGGCCAAGATTGCAAACGCCGTCGACTTCGAGGTCCAGGTGCCGCCGCGCCTAGCACTATTCTGCTTTCGCTACCGACCGCCAGGAATCAGCGACGAAGGTCGCCTCGATGATCTCAACGCCCGGCTGCTCGAGGCGCTCAACGACGGTGGCGAGGTTTATTTGACGCAGACCCGGGTACAAGATCGCTATACCATCCGCTTCTGTGTCGGCCAGGCCGGCACGGAACGGCGCCACGTGGACAAGGCATGGCAGATCATTCAACAGACCGCGCGCTCGCTGGCTCATTAGGATCCCTGGGCAAGGCCTCGAGCGGCGTTGCCTTCGAACTCGGCTACCACGAAAGCCCGCTGCGGGCCTTCGCGGCAGTGCTTGACGCCGACGGGGAGGCCAGCCTCCGCGAATTCCCCAACATCGCCGATGCCGTCGCCTGGGCCAGAAAGCAACTACTGGCGGCGCCCGGGCTGCGCGTCGGCGTCAATCTTTGCGAGCTGCCGCCCGGGGACGAGCCGCGGCGGCGCCGCGGCATCGCCTTTGCCGAACAGCTCAGGGACCAGGCCGAAGCCGGCGGTCTCTGTGTTTCGGCTGTCAGCTTCGAGCGCTTGACCAGCCGGCTGACGGCGGGGGATCTCCGGCAGAACGAGGATCCACCGGCCCCCTTCGCCACCACCCTGCAGTGGACGCTGCTGCTAGGCTATTTCGTAGTCTGGATGGGGCTGGCGAGCTGGAAGGCCATCGAGATCGCCGTTCATGGCAGTTTCCAATGCTGGCCGAGTTGGCTTTGCGGCTGATCCGATTCGCTTGCACCTAGTCCCACCCTGGCCGTAGCGTCAACGTCATCCCATATTTGTTCTGAAGAAACCGTGGGGGCGGGGGCGCATGGCCGATACGATCGACAAGAATACTCTTTACGAGGGCCTCGACGTGCCGCCGTTGGTGGCGGCCGCGGTGGCCTTGGCGCGGCAGAACGACTTTCCCTTTTCCTGCACGCCGGCTCAGGGCCGGCTGCTGCAGGTGCTGGCTGCTGGCCGGGAGGGCGGCCGAATAGCGGAAACCGGTACGGGTTACGGTGCCGGCGTGGCTTGGATGTTGACGGCCGTGACAGCAAATACGGAACTCCTAAGCGTCGAGGCCGATGGCGAGCGGGCGGAGGCCAGCCGCGAGCTTTTCACAGACCATGACAACGTGACTATCTTGCATGGCGATTGGCGGGAGATCGTGCCGTTTGCTCCCTTTGATCTGCTGGTTTTGGATGGCGGCGGCGGCGGCAAACGGGAAGACGATCCGCCGGCCGATCCGACCGCGCTTCTGGTGCCTGGGGGCAGCGTAGTGCTGGACGATTTCCACCCGCCGGCCGAAGGTTGGCCACCGGCGGTCCAGGCTGGCTACGATGCCTACGGCCGCGAATTGGACCGGGCGCGTGAATACTGGTTCAACCACCCCGATTTGTTGACCACGGAATTCCGCGTTCATCCTGTGGCTTCGACCATAGTCGGCATGCGCCGCGGCGACGCCGGTGACGGATAGGCGTGAAGTGAATTAAGACAGCGCACTGATGTAGGGCAGGTGGCGGTGCTCCCCGGCGTAGTCGATGCCGTAGCCGACGACGAAGACGTCGGGGATCGTGAAGCCCAGGAAGTCGCTAACCATGTCGACCTCGCGCCGCGCCGGCTTGTCCAAAAGGGCGCAGGTCAACACCTCGGCGGCAGCGCCCTGGCGCAGCAGCTTACAGGCAAAGCGCATGGAACGGCCGCTGTCGACGACGTCGTCGACCAGCAGCACTTGGCGGCCATCGAGGTCGGGTGGCGGCTGGCCGATCAACTCGATCTTGCCGCTGCTGCGCTGCCTCTGGCCATAAGAGCTCAACCTGATGAAATCGATCCGCGGTGCGCAAGCCTGCCGGTCGAGCGCTCGCGCCAGGTCGGCGATGAAAACGAAACTGCCGTTCAGTATGCCGACGATAGTGAGATCGTCGCCCATCGCAGCAGCGATTTCCGCCGCCAGCAGCTCTAGGCGCCGGGCGATGGTGTCAGACTGAAACAGGATACGCATTCCGGCCATGGCCCGCTCGCAAGGATTGCCATTCCAAATCGGGCGTTCCGTCCATACATAAATAGGTATGAGGCCGGGTTGTCTGTCGGCCGTGCGACGTAATGCCGCACCGCGGAGCGGGCCATGACCATCGAGCGATTCATCGCCGGCCTGCCCAAGGCCGAACTGCATTTGCATATCGAGGGCACGCTGGAGCCCGAGATGGCTTTGGCGCTGGGCCGGCGCAACGGTGTCGTACTGCCCTGGGCCAACACCAGCGAGCTGCGGGCGGCCTACGATTTCGCCAACCTGCAGGAATTCCTCGACCTCTACTACCACGGCACCCGGGTGCTAATCGAGGAACGCGATTTCCACGAGCTGACGATGGCCTATCTGCGTCGAGCCGGAGCACAAAACGTACGTCATGCCGAAGTGTTTTTCGACGCCCAGGCCCACACCGCCCGCGGTGTTCCCTTTGCCACCGTGATCGACGGTATCTGGCGGGGGCTCAGGGAGGGCGAACAGGAATTTGGCGTGAGTAGCCGACTGATCCTCTGCTTTCTCCGCGACCGCCCTATAGCCGAGGCGGAAGAGATTCTCGACCAGGCGCTCGAATATCGCGACCGTCTGGTAGCCGTCGGCCTCGATTCCGCCGAGGTCGGCAATCCACCCGGCAAATTTGCTGATCTTTTTGCCCGGGCGCGGCGTTGGGGATTGCTCGCCGTGGCCCACGCCGGGGAGGAGGGGCCCGCCGAATACGTGCGCCAGGTCGTTGAAAGGCTGGGCGCCAGCCGCATCGACCACGGCAATCGCGTACTCGACGATGCTGCACTGGTGCACAAACTGGCCCGGGTGGGAATGCCGTTCACTGTCTGCCCGCTCTCCAACCTGCGCCTTGGCGTCGTCGCACGCATGGCCGACCATCCCCTCCAACGCATGCTCGATGCGGGGCTCCTGGTTACCGTCAATTCCGACGATCCGGCATATTTCGGTGGCTACGTGAACGAGAACTATTTGGCGGCGGCCGTGGCGCTGGGGCTCGACGAAGAAACGTTGCGCGGATTGGCACGAAATTCCTTCGCGGCGTCGTTCCTCGACGAAGCGGCCAAGCGCAACTACATCGCGAAGGTAGACTCCTACGGAACCTAGATTTCGACGGCGTATTTCTTGACTGCCGCCTCGTCCCAGTCAATGCCCGTGCCGGGCCGGTCGGGAATCATAACCGCGCCGTCTTTGGGTTTGAGCGGCTCCTGCAGCACCGGCTCCGCCCAGTCGACATATTCCAGCAAGTGCCGAGTGGGCGTGACGGCCAGCAGATGGCTAGAGATTTCTGGGAAAGTGTGGGAGGACATCTCGATGCTGGCGGCCTGGCACAAGGCGGCCGCGCGCAGCCAGCCCGTGACGCCGCCGATGCGCTGGGCGTCGGGCATGTAGTAGTCCGCGGCCTCGGCTCTCAGGGCCTGGGCCAGAGCTCGCGGTCCGTACAGGTTTTCACCGATCTGGATCGGCGTCGCTACTTCTTGTGAAATCTTAGCATTACCTTCCAAGTCATCGTAAATAATGGGTTCTTCGATCCAGTATACGTCTTCCTCATCGAAGGCCTGGCCCCGCCGGATGGCCTCAGCGACGGTCAATCCCATGTTGAAATCGGTAGGCAGCAGGATGTCGTCGCCAACTGCCTGACGCACCGCCCGCAGCACCGCCAGATCCTCAGCTAGAGTGGCCCGTCCAACCCGCACCTTGACTGCCCGGAAGTCGCCCTCAGCCACCAATTCCTCGGCCTCGGCGGCGACTTCGCTGGGGCCCATCAGGCCAAGCCCGTTCGAGTTGTAGGCCTCGATAGGTCCGATTTCGCCGCCCAAAAGGACTGCCAGCGGCACGCCCTGGGCGCGGGCCATGGCATCCCAGCACGCCATGTCGAAACCGGACAAGGCGATGGTGGTCAGGCCCTGGTGGCCAAACAGCGTCATGCCCTTGAAGACTTTCTCGAAAAGCGTCCGCGGCGCCACCTGGTCGCCGCGGGTCATTTCCAGGATATCGCGCAACAGCGCTGCATAGTGCGGCAAGCCGCGGCGCAGGTAGCCGAATAGATAGGCCCGGCCGGTGATACCTTCTTCCGTTATCAGGTCGATCAGCAGCAGCGGCGCTTCGCTGAGCACGGCAACGCGGGTGGCGAGTTCGCGCCTCATCGGCAGAACCACGGGGCGCAGCTTGAGATCGCGAATGGTCAGGGCAGGTAAGGCCATCGATCGGCATCCGTCTTTTCGTCGGTTGGGAACGGCCAGCCTATCAGGCTAAGCTGGGTTTCAGTCAAAAAGACGGGCAGCGAAATAGGCGGGCGGACCGGCTATCCCGACGACGAACGGAGGTGAGGCCATGGCTGAGCGGCGGCTCAAATTCTGGGGCTGGGGCTATGACGATGAACGCGTGACGGTGGACGAGAGAAAGGCGCTGAGGGCCTTTTACGCCGGCCGCTTTGGTGTCGACGGCTTCAGCGAGACGCCGGAGCCCAGGCTTGAGGAGTTCGAGCTACCGGCGCCGCGCCTGGCGCCGCCGGCGGCTCTTGCCGGGATCTGCTCGAGCGATCCCCACGACCGCCTGGTGCACGCGCTGGGCAAGTCGTTCCCCGACACCGTACGCATGTTTGCCCGCCAAGTGCCGAACCTGCCCGACGTTGTGGCCTTTCCCAATAGCGAAGAAGAGGTTGTGCGTGTACTCGACTGGGCCGACGGCGCCAGCGCTGCAGTCATTCCCTTCGGCGGCGGAAGTTCCGTGGTGGGCGGCGTCGAGGCGGCCGTCGGCGGCGATTTCAAGGGCGTGGTAACGCTGAGTATGGTGGGCCTCGACAAGATCGTCGAGATCGACCGCCTATCGCGCGCCGCGCGCATCCAGGCCGGTATTCGCGGCCCGGCCCTGGAAGCCCAGCTCAAGCCCCATGGCCTGACGCTGAGGCACTTTCCCCAAAGCTTCGAGTTGGCCACCCTGGGCGGCTGGATCGCCACCCGCTCAGGCGGCCACTACGCCACCCTCTACACTCACATAGACGACTTCGTGGAAAGTTTGCGCGCCATAACGCCGGCCGGCAGCATGGAAAGTCGGCGTCTGCCGGGTTCGGGCGCCGGGCCCAGTCCCGACCGCATGCTGATCGGCTCGGAAGGGGCCCTGGGCGTCATCACAGAGGCTTGGATGCGGCTGCAGGACCGGCCCAGCTTTCGGGCCTCGGCTTCAGTCGGCTTCAAGGATTTCTTCGCCGGTGCCAAAGCCGTACGGGCGCTGGTCCAGTCCGGTCTCAACCCCGGCAATTGCCGCCTCATCGACGCCACCGAGGCTCTGGTCACCCAGGTCAATGATGGCTCGCAACATGTCTTGGTGCTGGGCTTCGAATCGGCCGATCATCCGGTTGACGATCGCATGGCCCGAGCCCTGGAAATCGTCCGCGACTTCGGCGGCAACGTCGCCGACGACGAGGCGGCCGGGGACAACCGGGCCGGCGCCGTCGGGGCCTGGCGCCAAGCCTTCCTGCGCATGCCCTACTACCGTGAGGTGCTGACCGGCTGGGGCATCATCTTCGACACCTTCGAAACCGCCATCACCTGGGACCGCTTCGAGGAATTCCACGCGGGCGTCATGGCTCGGGTGCAGGCCGCCCTGGCCGAAGTCAGCGGCAGCCCGGGCACCATCACTTGCCGCTTCACCCACGTCTACGCGGACGGGCCGGCACCTTACTACAGCTTCCACTGTTTGGGCCGGCAAGATAGCCTGCTGGACCAATGGTGGACCCTAAAGCGGGCCGCCTCTGATGCCGTTATCGATCTCGGCGGCACCATCACCCACCATCATGCCGTGGGCCGCGACCACATGCCCTGGTACGAGCGCCAACGGCCACCGTTGTTTGGCGCTGCGCTCAAGGCCGCCAAGGGGGCGCTGGACCCCAACGGCATCCTCAATCCCGGAGTCCTGGTACCATGAGCGACCCAGATTCAACATCGGCTCCGCTGACCCTGGTCCACACCGCCCAATCGAACGTCGAAGTGTTTTCGAGCCTGCTGGCGGAGTTGGCGCCCGAGGTTCCGGCCCGCCACCTGCTGCACGAGGCGTTGCTTAACGAATCCCTGGCGGCTGGCGAATTCACATCCGAGCTTCGCCGGCGCACGGCGGCCGCCATGCGCGAGGCGGCCGAAGGCTCGGCCATGGTGCTCTGCACGTGCTCGACCATCGGGCCCGGCGCCGACGACGCGGCCGGTGAGAGCGCGGTTCCCATTCTGCGCGTCGACCGACCGATGGCTGAAAAGGCAGTTTCAATGGCGCAAAACATAGCCGTCGCCGCCACCTTCCTGACCACGCTGGGCCCGACGCTGGAGCTGCTGGAGGCGGCGGCCGACGCGGCCGGACGGGAAGTCGAGCTCGAGCCCTTCGTCTTCAACGCTGCCCGCGCGGCCTGGGCCGAGGGCGATCTCGAAGGCTACCTCGACATCGTCGCCCGGGGTCTCAGGCTGGCTGCCGAGGAGGCCGAACTGATCGTCCTGGCGCAGGCTTCGATGGCGGCGGCGCTGGAACGCTGCGGCGACCTCGGCGTGCCTGTGTTGTCGAGCCCGAGGCTCGGCCTCGAAGCCGCCCTGGCCGCCTGGCGGGGTAGGTTGAGAGCGAAATAGGTCGCGAGGCTCGGCTTTTTTTGGCCGGCCCCACAGGTGCGTGCTATATATTGTTGGCGATGCGCTTGCCTTGCTGGCGGCGCCGACTTAATTTTGGTGACGAAAACATGCTGACCACGATGGTGGCGATTGCGGCATTCCTGATCGCCCTGGTGGCGGTCTGGTTTACGGAATCGGCCGCCAAGGGTGCCGAGGGTCGGCACCGCCAATTCTACGAATCCCACTTCAAAGGCTTGATGCTGGCGATCAAGGAGTGCAAGCAGAACATGGCCCGGTTGGGCCTCAGGCTGCAGGACATCGACCGCAAATTGTCTGAATCGGCCGACGAGCAAGAACGCGAAACCAAGCGCGTCGCGGTCATGGAAAACGAGATAAAAACCGCCCAGGCCGCCCTCGGCGAGATCTCCGAAGCCCTGGCGGAACAGGCTTCCGATCCCCGCCGTTCCGCGCGTTAGAGCGCTTTCAGCCGATAACCGAAGATCTCCCGGTAAATAGGCTGGCAAACCTTGGCCAATGATTTGAGGGCATCGGGCACAACTTGCCTCGGGGCCTGGTAGGGCTGAAAGCCAGTTGATTTCTCCACGCTGGCGTACCAATGCGGTGCCCACACACCGTCGCTGGGGCGCCGGCCGGCGGGCCAGGACAGCATTGCCTCGTCGAATTCAAGGCCGAGGCGCTGACACAGCGCCGCCAGCAGCCCAGGTGGATCCTGCAGCAGGTCGCGGGCATCGATCACCGGCGGCGCCACGCCACAGCGTTCGAATTCGTGCCGGAAGATCCCAAGCTGCTGCTGGTAGCCCAGATCCGCCAGTGTGGGTTTTTCCCGGGTGCGGGCGTACGAGACCACGACCTCGTCGGGATCGCGGATCAAAAAGCAGTGGACCAGGCGGTCGAGCCAGTTTTCGTCGAAGCCCGGTAGCAGGTGGTGGCTCATGTGTTTCTGGTAGTGGATGGTGAGGCCCGCGGGTAGCGTCTGGAAAAGCGTCGCCAGGGCTGCATGCCAATCCGTCGGCTGCGCTGCCAGCACGGCTTCGCGGCCCGGGTGGTCGAGGCCGGTATGGGCCAGGTAGTGGGCGTAGAGCGGCTCGTCCAGCACTGCCGTATCGGCTCGGTTCTCGAAGGCCCGCATCAGTGCCGTCGAAAGGTTGCGCGGCCCCGACCACATGGCGATGCGAGCGACGTTTGCTCTGCCGTCTAAGTCGATGGCGGGCATTCGCGTTCGATGAGGTCGCTGTAGAGTTCCTGGAGCCTTTGCGTCAGCGGCCCCCGGCGGCCCAATCCGACGCGCCGGCCATCGATTTCGACAACTGGCGTGACGCCGGCGAAGGTGCCGCTTACGAAGGCTTCCTCGGCGCTATAGACGTCGGTCAGGCTGAAGTCGCACTGGCGTACCTCGATACCGTTCTGGCGGCCGAGCGCGATGAGGTTGGCGCGGGTGATGCCGGCCAGGCAGTAACGCCCCGTCGAAGTCCAGATCTCGCCCCCCGTCACGATAAAGAAATGTGTCGAATTGCAGGTCGCGACGAAGCCATGGGGATCCAGCATCAAGGCCTCGTCGGCGCCGGCCTTGGTGGCCTGGATGCAGGCCAGGATGCAGTTTATCTTGCTGTGACTGTTGAGCTTTGGATCCTGTACGTCGGGCGGGCCGCGGCGCACGTGAACGGTGAAGAGGCGGATACCGTCCTGCACGGTAGTGGCCAGTGGTTCCTTGTATTCGGGCACCATGACGATGGTCGGGCCGGAGACCGTCAGCCGCGGGTCCTGGTAAGGCGTGGCCTTTATTCCCCGCGTCACCATCAGGCGGATGTGGACACCGGAGACCATGCCGTTGGCCTCGATCAACCTCTCCAAGCGCGCAGCAAATTCCTCCGGCCCGAGCCCGATATCCAGGTCGAGCGCCTTGGCACCCTGGTAGAGTCGCTGCAGATGTTGGTCGAGGAAAGCTATGCGGCCGTTGTGCAGCCGCAGTCCTTCCCAAACCCCGTCGCCCAGGATGAAACCCGAATCGAAAACCGAAACCATGGCCCGCTCTCTGGGCACCAGGTCGCCGTTGAGGTCTATCAGGATGTCCTGGTTGCGCGGATCGTCCTGGTAATCATGAGTACCGGTGGTCATGGCCTATTCTAACGCCGCTTCAAGAACCGGCCCATGAACTTGTCGAACATGTCGCTGTCTTCGATCACCTTGCCCAGGTCCTCGGGCGCCGTGCCGCGTTCCTTCATGGCGCCGATTTCGACGACGATGTCGTGCAGCACTTTGAGGCCCTGTTTGTCGTGCATATCGCTCTCGACGAACTCACGCCCCAGCTTGGCCCACAGGCCCTCGAGAAGGCCTACCTTTTGCTCGAAATCAAGTGCCTTGATCTGTTCCAGCACACTCAACGTCAGGTGGGGCAAGTAGAACTTGATGCGCTCGATCTCGTCGTTCTTCCAGCGGCCGGCTTCCTCGACGACCTCGGGACCGCATAGCAATAACTTGGGGAAATCCATGCCCAGGTGTTTTTTGACCTGCTCGATGCGGGTGGTGTAGTTGCGCCGCTTTTTGCCGCCCTTGCCGGTGGTGGGATCGGTCTCCTTGACCTCCCAGGTGCCCAACGCGCGCACCACCTCGGGATCCTCGATCAGCATCAGGGTCTCGCCGATGGCTGTGATCTTGGCGCTGTGATCCAGGCCCTCGGCGACGGCAGCGATGAATTCCGGCGACCATTCGACGATACGCGGAAACTGATCGCCCAGGCCATAGCGCAGCGCCCGCAGGAACTTGATGGGACTCACTTTGTGCAGGATCTCGAGGTATTCGTCTTCGGCCTCCATGAGTTTTTCCAGGTGCCCCTTGAGGCCCTTGGAAAGCTCGCGCACGGAGACCGGGTCGAGCTTCACGAGCAGGCGAAATTTGGCCAGGTTGGCAGGGTCCTCTAGGTCCAAGGACTCGAACTTGCCGCGGTGCTCGGCGGCATCGTGGCCGGCCTTTTCCATGATCAGGCCGGCGGCCATATGGAGGTAGTGGCGCTTGACCGCATCGATGCTCAGGCCGCAGCTGCCGACGGCGCCCCACTCGGGAGCGTCGTTGCGCTTTATCCCCGATTTGCCGACGCTTTCGGCGAAGATCAACAGACCCTCTGAAACCGCTAGATCAAACAGGTAGAGCCCGGCCTCGATCGCCACGTCGTCGGTCTCGACCTGCTCCAGCGTCCGTCCCGAGAGGCGTGGCTTGGCGCCCATGTTTTGCTTGAGATAAAGATCTTCGAGTTTACCCAGCAGGGGCAGCACGTGGTCGGCCATGGTGTGACGCAGCCGAATGCGCTGCAACAACGGCCATTTGCGCCATACTTCGTCCGGCCATTGCCACCAAGCAGCAGCCGTACGCTCGCTGATGGCGATGAATTTGCGCCGCTCGGCCATGCGCGCCTGCAATCACTCCGATTTCATGCCGTCGGTGCCATACTGAGACCCTATTTGCGAATACGTCAAATGACTTGGGCCCATTCGACCGGGCCAAGTTGCCTGCTCGGCGCTTCCCGTTTCACCAGCCTCTCGATCATGGGCTGGTCCCGAAGTTCGCCGCTGCCGATCAGGGCGTCGATGATTTGCGGCGGCTTGCCCTCTTCGATCAGCTCCTGGACCTCGCTGACCAGGCATTCCAGGACCGCCAGGCCGTCCGGGCCGAGCCAGGGTGTGAACGATGAGAAATCCGCCGTAGGCAGACAGCAAGCCGTCGAGCACGGTCAGGCGGTATTCGAAAGGGAGCACTGCCAGCACGGCCAGGGTGGCTGGATTGAGGCGAGCAAGGTAGAACTGGAAACGCTCCAGTTGTCGGTTCGACCAGCCGCCGGCCTCGGCTACCGTGGTGGCGCCGCATTTTAGCAGCCGGGCGAAGTCGGGGCCCAGCAATTGCCGCACCTCGGCGATGCGGGTGAGGTGTTTGCTGCGTCCGCGGTCGTTGTAGGGCTGGCAGGTGGTCTCGCTCTCGACCGCGACCTCCACCATGGGCCAAGTGCCGAGCGCCCGCACCACGGCGGGATCGCGGATGGCCAGCAAGGTCTTGCCCAGCGCCATGATCTTGGCGCCGTGGTCCAACGCCTCGGCGACAGCGCTGACGAATTCCGGACGCCATTGCAAAATACGGAAGAAATCGCCGCGTAGCGCATAGCGCAAGGCCCGCAGGCAGCCTATTGGGCTCAGCACATGCAGTACGCGAAGATAGGCGGCGTCGCTTTCGAGCAAGCGCCCGAGCTGACCGATCAGCCCCTTTTGCAATTCGCGAACACTGGTCGGGTGCAGGTTGACCAGCAGGCGGAATTTGTGCAGTGAGGTCGGGTCGTCGATCTCGATTTCCTCCAGCGCCTGTCGGTGGTGGGCCGTTTCGGGGCCGCATTTTTGCAGCATCAGCTCAGCTGCCCGGCGGGCGTAAATTCCCTTCACCTGATCCAGCGCGAAGCCGCAACTGCCAACTTCGCCGTGTCCCGGATCGCTGCGCTTTTCGCCGCTTTCGGCGACCGCGCGGGCAAACACGATGAGATCCTCCTTGAGGGCTACGTCGAAGAGGAAAAGTGCCGCCTCGAGCGCCACGTCGTCGTTTTCGATGTCGCTGAGCGATCGTCCCGCGAGCTTCGGTTTGGCGCCGAAATGTTCTCCGAGGTAGGTGCTCTCGAGTTCACACAACACCGGCAGCACATGTTTGCGCAGCGTGGCCCGCAGGCGGTAGCGCTGCAATGTCGGTAACGAGCGCCACAAACCGTCCGGAAGCTGCCACCAGGGGGCTTCCGTTCGAGGGCTAATGATGACAATTTTCCTCCTATTTTTCATTTACTTAACCCTCCTTGCTCAGACAGAAGATTAATTTCCGTACCGGGCGCCAATCAGGTCGCAAACGCCCCAACCAAATCGTCTGCGGGGGATGGGTTGGCATACTGGATATGGCAATACCGATAACGCCGTTCAAGCGAAATCGACAAAAAAACCCTTTATTTTCAGTGGTTTAGGAAAATTTCGGACAAATTTGAGGAAGTTTTGCCGAAACCGGGGCCGGACACCCAAGCACCGTTAATATTCGTTAATAAAGGGGACAGGGACCCATTTTCGAAAAATCGTTTAATCACAATTGATTAGCAAGATATGGGGACAGGGACCTTTTGATTTTTCCGTTGGATATTAGGAAATTGGGGTGTCGTTGGGCAGGCCGGAAATCTTATCGGGTCGCGGTCGTTCCGGCTCTTCCCTACCTGTTGCGTCGACCGAAACCGAATAGATTGGCGGCAATCTTGCGGATCTGAATTTCCTCGGCGCCCTCAGTGATGCGGTAGCGCCGGTGGTGGCGGTAAATGTGTTCGAACGGTTGGTTTCGGGTGTAGCCCTCTCCGCCGTGCACCTGAATGGCGCGGTCGGCGGCCTGGCACACCAAACGATTGGCGCGGTAGTTGGCCATGGCCACTTGCTCGGTCACCGCCATGTGATTTTGGCGGTCGAGCTCCCAGGCCGTGCGATAAACCAGGTTCCGCACCATTTCGGCTTCGGTGTGCAATTCGGCCAAGGGGAACTGTATGGCTTGGTTGACGGCCAGCGGTTTGCCCCAGGTGGTGCGCTGTTTGGCGTAATCGACCGAACGGTCGATACAAAATTGCGCCGCGCCCAAGCTGGAGGCCGCCTGGCGAATACGGTTTTCGTGCAGGAAATGCTGCGCCACAATGAGCCCGTCGTCGACTTCGCCGAGCACCGCAGCGGCCGGAATCCGGACACCTTCAAGGCGCACCAAAGCATGGTCGGAGGGCATGTTGAAGGTCCAGTCCATCTCGACCACTTCGAACCCAGGGGTCGCCGTGGGCACGATAAAAGCGGTGATGCCGCGCGGCGCCCCCTGATCGCCCGAGGTGCGGGCGAATACCAAGTCGTGTGTGGCGTCGTGCAGGCCGGAATTGAAGCGTTTGGCGCCGTCGATCACCCATTCGTCGCCGTCTCGCCGGCCGCTGGCCTCCATGTAGGTGGCGTCAGAGCCGTGCCCAGGCTCGGTCAGGCCAAATCCCATGCGCTTTTCGCCGGTGATCAGGCCAGGCAGGAATTCCGCTTTCTGGGCCTCCGTGCCGAAGTCCCACATCATCATGACCAGGGGGAAGTTGCCGACGATGGAGGATTCGTTCTGCAAGTCGTTGTGCAGCCCCAGGCCCTTGTGGGCCAGATGTTCGCGGATCATGGCCATGGCCAGGTTGGAACCCTCCTGGCCGTCCAGCGCCCGGGGCAGGGGAAAGCGCAAGTGCCCGGCGGCATCGGCGCGGCGTTTCATCTCGGCCAGCACCTCTTCCCACTCGGCCCTCGGCCGCCCGCCGTTTTCCCAATCGGTGCGGGCCCATTCGCGGCGCCGATCGAAATACTGCCGGTTGGCTTCTTCCAGCGGCTTGATCTCGCTCTCGATGAAGGCATCGAGCTCGGCCAGTTTGTCGCTGATCTCCTGGGGAATCTCGAAATCCATGGTCAATCTCCCGGAATGTCCGGTCCCGTACCAATCCCCCCCGTGATGCCATCGGCAATCATAGTGAAGTAGGTCTCGATCAAGTCGGAAATTGTGACGTCCTTCCCTGGGTGGTACCAGCGCGTCACCCAGTTGCACATGCCGAGGATGCCGTAAGCCACCATCTTGGGGTCCAGATCGGGTCGAAATTCGCCCACCGCCTGGCCCTCGGCGATCAATTCCGACCAGACGCGGTCGTAGTTCTGCCAAGTGAGGCGCAGCTCGGTCAGGCGGTCGTCGCCACCGAAGAAGTGGTCCTCCCTGAGCGCCACCGACATCTCGAGGTAGTTGGGATTGAAACTGTCGAGGTGGTTGCGTATGGCCTCGTGCAGCTTCTCGCGGCTCGAGAGCTGGGTGCGCTGGATCAGGCGGATGTTGTTCAGCAGCGCCACCGATTGCGGCAGGATGACTTCCAACAGCAGCTCTGCGCGGCTCTTGAAATAGTAATAAATGGCCTCCCGCTTGATGCCGACGGCCTGGGCGATGTCCTCGAACGAAGTGCGATTGACGCCCTGGCGCTCGAACACCTCGGTGGCCCGTCTGATGATTTCGGCGCGGCGGCTCATGGCCGGCGAGCATAGCGGTGGGGCTTCGCCGAGGCAATGAATTTTACGGAACTGTAAAATCGATATTTACAGATCCGTAAAATCCAGTTACGTTCGAAAGCAGGTTTTGGCGGGGTCGTTTCCCAGCCCGGCCGGGAGATCCGAGCGGCGGCGGCCGGGGCCTTGGGCGGTACCGTCAAGACAAGCCACGGGCCAGCGCCCACAGGGATTCTGTGCGGGGCGGTATCACCCCCTTTCGGCGGGCTCGCGGCAGGGCTACAATTGGGCCGCAACGGAGCCCGGACGTGGTCCATGGCGGATTTGGGCCGTTGAAGAAAATTTACGGTGCGTAACAAAACGCCCGCACGGGAGTGACAACATGACTTACAAAGCCGAAATCCCCTATGGCGCCTATTGGTCGACGCCCTTTGCCAAGTGGCAAGGCAAGCTGGCCGACCTCAATAGCGTGCCTTTCGCGGCCCATGTCGCCAAGCAGGAACTGGCCAAGCGCGAGATCGATGCCGACGGCTTCGATTTCGGCGTCCTCGGCATCACCGTGCCGCAGCACCGCTCGTTCTATGGTCTGCCTTGGCTGATGGGAATGATCGGCGCCATGGAGGTTGGTGGCCCCACCGTCATGCAGGCCTGCGCCACCGGTGTGCGCACCATTCAGCAGGCGGCCCAGGAAATTGAAAGCGGCATGGCCGATCAGGCCCTGGCTATGACCTGCGACCGGGTCTCCAACGGGCCTCAGATCTATTACCCCAACCCCAAGGGCATCGGCGGCAGCGGCGAGACGGAGGCCTGGACCACCGACAATATGACTGACGAGCCGCTGGGCCACCACTCGATGACCCAAACGGCGGAGAACTGCGCCACCAGGTACCAGTTGACGACGGCCGAGCAGCATGAGGTTGTGCTGACCCGCCAGGCCCAATACCAGGACGCCCTGGCCGACGACCAGGCGTTCATGAAGCGCTACATGACACTGCCCTTCGAGGTACCGACGCCCAACTACAAGAAAACTGCTGCCGTCATGGAAGGCGACGAAGGTCTGACCACTTCGACCTCCGAGGGCTTGGCCGGGCTGCGTACGGTGATTCCAGACGGTACCGTCACTTTCGGCGGCCAGACCCACCCCGCCGACGGCAACGCGGCGCTGGTGTTGACGACGCCGGAACGCGCCAAGGAGATGAGCTCAGACCCCAACATACGCGTCCAGATTCTGGGCTTCGGCTTGGCTCGGGCCGAACTCGCCTACATGCCCATGGCGCCGGTGCCGGCGGCCCGGCGGGCCTTGGAGCAGGCTGACCTTGAGGTCTCGGACCTGGATGCCGTCAAAACCCACAATCCCTTCGCCGTCAACGACCTGATCTTCTCCCGCGAGACCGGCGTCGCTATCGAGGATTTCAACAATTACGGCTGCTCGCTGATCTGGGGCCATCCCCAGGCACCCATGGGCACCCGCGCGGTCATCGAGCTGATCGAGGAGTTGGCCATCAAGGGCGGCGGCAATGGCCTCTTTACCGGCTGCGCCGCCGGCGACACTGCCATGTCCATGGTCATCAAAGTCGGCGACTAGGCGAGCGATCAATCAGATGGCGCTGAAAATAGGCATCGACGTCGGCGGCACCTTCACCGATTTTCTGGTTGCCGAGGACGGCCGCGAGCCCCGCATCCACAAGATCCTGTCGACGCCCGTCGATCCCTCGATCGCGGTCATCGATGGGCTCGGCGAGATCGCTGCCAGCCAGCAACCGGCCGAGACGCTGGAGGATTTTGCCGGCCGCATCGACACCATCGTCCACGGCACGACGGTGACCACCAACGCAACTCTCACCGGCAACGGCGCCCGCACCGGGCTGGTCACCACGGCTGGGTTGCGTGATGCCCTGGAGATGCGCCGCGGCATTCGCGAAGAACAGTACAACAACCGCTACACCAACGTCGAACCACTGGTGCCACGCTACTTGCGTGCGGGCGTCGAGGGCCGGCTCGACCGTGAGGGCCGGGAGCTCGAACCGCTTTCACTCGATGACGTCAAGCGGGCGGTAGAGCTCTTCAAGGCCGAAGGCTGCGAGGCGGTGGCGATCTGCTTCATGAACGCTTTCGCCAATCCCGAGCACGAGGCCAAGGCCGCCGAGTTGGTGCGTCGCGAGATGGCGGACGCCTATCTCACGGTCTCGACCGACTTGCTTCCGTCGATCCGCTTTTACGAGCGGGTATCGACGACCGTGCTGAATTCCTACGTCGGGCCCAAGCTCAATGCCTATATCGCCAGCCTGACGGTCAGTCTGCAGCGCACCGGATTTGGCGGTGTGCTCTTGATCATGCAGTCGAACGGCGGCGTCATGTCGCCCGAAATCGCCCGTAAGAACGCCGCCCTGACGCTGCTTTCGGGCCCGGCCGCGGGTCCGGGCGCCGGTCTCGGCTATGCCGGGGCGCACGGTCAGAGCCGCTGCATCACCGTCGACATGGGCGGTACCAGCTTCGATGCCGCCCTGGTGGTCGACGGGCCGGTCATGGTCAATGAGGGCGAGATCGCGCGCCACCGCATTGCGCTGCCCATGCTGGGCATCCACACCATCGGCTCGGGCGGCGGCTCTGTGGGTTGGATCGACGAGGGCGGGCTGTTGCGCATGGGTCCCGAGAGCGCCGGTGCCGACCCGGGGCCGGCCTGCTACGGCAAGGGCGGCAAAAAACCCGCTTGCACCGATGCCAATGTGGTGCTCGGCTACCTGAGCCCCGAATTCTTCGCCGGCGGCAAGATGGCGCTCGACACCGAGGCCGCCCGCGCCGCCATCGCCGAGCATGTCGCGGAGCCGCTCGGCATGTCGATAGAAGACGCGGCTGCCGGCATGTACCGGGTGATCTGCAACAACATGGCCCAGGGTGTGCGTGAGATCACCATCAAACGTGGCTTCGATCCGCGGGAGTTCCCCATGGTGGTGGCCGGCGGGGCAGGGGCGGCGCATGCCTGCCAGATCGCCGGCGAGCTCGAGATACCGTTTCTTATCGTGCCGCGCGAAGCTTCGATCTTCTGCGCCGCCGGCATGCTGATGTGCGATCTCAAGCACGACTTCGTGCGTACTTTCGTCAGCCGCCTGGAACAGCTCGAGTGGGACCAACTCATAGCTCTGATCGACGAGATGACGGCCGCCGCCCGGAGCGACTTGGAGACCGAAGGCATCGCTGAAGAGCGTCGCAGGTTTTTCGTCAAGCTCGATTGTCGCTACCACAAGCAATACCACGAGGTTTCCTTCGAGGTGCCGAGGGCCGCTATCGACGGTCACGACAGTGCCGCCATCGCCGCCCTCTTTCACGCCGAGCACAACAGGCTTTACGGCTATTCGTTGGAAGACGAAGAAGATGTGCCCGTCGAGATCATCAATGTGCGCGTACAGGGCGTCGGCCTGACGGACAAGCCCGAGCGTGCCGGCCAGGACTATGTCGGCCCGGACGCCAAAGCGGCGCAAAAGGGCGAGCGCAAGGTTTACGTGCCCGAGCGCCAGGCCTTCGAGACAGTGCCGGTCTATGACGGCGAGGCGCTCAAATTCGGCAACCGCATCGAAGGCCCGGCCATGATCGAGGAAGTCACGACCTCGATCTTCGTCAGCGCCGCCTTTGACATGGTTTGCGATCGTTTCGGATCCTTTGCGATTTATCTCAAGGGCCGCGAGGAGCTTGTCGCGGCTGCCCTGCAGGAGGACGAGCAATGAGCAAGATCGATCCCATTCTGATGTCCGTATACGCCCGGACCTTCAAGGCGATCACCGACGAGATGTCGATCTCGGTGGAGAAGACCACGCGCTCGCCGATCCTCTGTGAGGCCAAGGACTTCGTCACTGGCCTCTACGACGGTGACGGCAACATGTTGGAGCAGACCGAAAACCTGCCCATTCTCGCTTTCTCGCTGGAGCCGGTGTGCAAGTACATCATCGATTTTTTCGGCGACGACATCCATGAAGGCGACGTCATCTTCCACAATGACGTCTTCAGCATGGGCAACCAGAACAACGACGTAGCCGTCTACAAGCCGATCTTTTTGGAGGGCGAACTGGTCGCCTGGTCGGCGGTCAAGGGCCACCAGGCCGACATCGGTGGCGCCGAGCGCGGCGGCTACAACCCCAACGCCGTCGAGGTCTGGCAGGAGGCGCTGCGCATTCCGCCGGTCAAGGTCTACGATCGGGGCGTGCTCAGGAAGGACGTCTGGGACCTGATCTTCGCCAACATCCGCCTCGATATCGTGCAGCACGACATGAAGGCCCAGATGGGCGCCTGCANNGTGGGNGANCGNCGCNTGCNGGAACTNNTGNGCAAATACGGGNTGGAAAGCTACACAGGGCCACAANGCGGCNCTTTTCGNNGCNACGCGCCAGATGATGGANGCCGAGATCGCCAAGATCCCCAACGGCGTCTATTCGGGNGAGGGNTACGTCTANTACGACGGNAGGTTCCAGGGCTCGAANTACACCATNCGGGTNACCNTNACCGTCNANGACAAATCCATCAGCTTCGACTATTCCGNAACCGACGATCGCACCGACGGCTTCGTCAANGGNACCTANACCTCCAGCGCCTCGGCCACGGTGCTGACNTTNNTGCAGATGGTCAATCCCGACATTCCGCACAACGCCGGCATGGTCGCGCCCCTGGAGATGATCATTCCCGAAGGCACGATCCTCAACGCCGGCTATCCCAAGGCGACGACGTTTGGCAACCATCTTTGCCCGCCCAACGCCGATGCCATCCAGCGCGCCTTGGTGCAAGCCATTCCCGAACGCGTCTCGGCCGGCTGGAACAACCTCTTGTGCTCGCTCTCGTCGGGTCGCGATGAGGAACGCGACAACGAATACGTTGACATCATGTTCATGGCCATGAAGGGCGGCTCGGGCGGCCTGGACGGCACCGACGGCTACGACCACATCGGCATGATCGATGCTTCCGGCGGCGTCCTCGATCAGGACTACGAGATGTTCGAGCAGCAGACACCGCATCTCGTGCTCATGCATGAATACCTGGCCGATTCGGCCGGTCCCGGGCAGTGGCGTGGCGGCATTGGCACCGAGACCAAGGTGCGCTACGGCTCCGACGACACCAAGGTCGTGACCTTCGGCGACGGCGATTTCGAGCCCGCATTTGGCTTGAACGGTGGTGGCGATGGCACGCTCAACTCGATCGTCCTCAAATACCCCGANGGCAGCGAAGTGGTACCTCGCAACAAAGACCTCATCAATGGCGTGCCCAAGGGGACGGTCTATCATCAGCTTGCTGGCGGCGGCGGCGGCTACGGCGATCCGAAAAAGCGTGATCGCGCCAAGCTGGCCCGCGAAGTGCGAAACGGTGTCATCTCGGAGGCCATGGCGCGCGAAGCATATGGTGCCAAGGACGAAGACTTGGTCGGCACGGTCGCCGCGGAATAGACATGGATTTCGCCCTCAGTGAAGAACAGCGGGTGGTCCAGGAGACCTTCGCGCGCTTCAGTGACGAGCAGATCGTCCCGCGGGCCGCCGAGATAGACGAGGCCCATGAGTTTCCCCGGGAGCTCTTCACGGCGCTGGGCGAGCTCGGCTATTTCGGCATGCGCTATCCCGAAGACGTGGGCGGCTCGGGGGTCGATCTCTTGACCTACTGTCTGGCCCTCGTCGAAGTCGCCCGCGGCTCCATGTCGGTGGCCGGTTGCTGCACCATGCAGGCCCTGATGGGCACGAAATTTCTGCATATGCTGGGCAACGAGGACATCCACGAACGCCTTTTCAAACCGGCCTTGCGCGGCGAGAAGCTGGGCGGCATCTGCATGACCGAGCCCAATGCCGGATCCGATCTTGGCGGCATCGCCACCTCGGCTACCAAGGTTCAAGGCGGTTATCTCATAAATGGCCAGAAGATGTGGGTAACGTCCGCGCCGGTGGCCGATTTTTTCACTGTCTTTGCCAAGGCGGGCGAGGAACAAAAACTCACCATTTTTCTCGTCGAGAAAGACTTCGAGGGCGTCAAGGTGGGCCGGGCCATCGAGAAGATGGGGGTTTGGGCGCTGCCCACGTCGGAGCTCGCATTCGAGGATTGCTTCGTTCCCGATGACCATCGCCTGAGCGCGGAGGAGGGCGATGGTGAGGCGCATCTGCGCAAGCTTCTGTCCGAAGTTCGCATCATNACCGCGGCCATGGCCGTGGGCGTGGGCCGGGCGGCGCTCGGCGAGGCCATTCGCTACGCCGGTGAGCGTCAGCAGTTCGGCAAGCCCATCAACCGCTTCCAGGCCATCCAGTTGAAGCTGGCCGACATGGCGACGGAGCTTGAAGCCGCCGAGCGGCTGATGCATTACGCCGCCTGGCTGGTGGGCAACGACATGCCAGCCCGCCAGCAGGCCTCGATGGCCAAGCTTTTTGCCTCCGAGACGGCGGCCAAGGTTTGCGATCAAGCGGCCCGGGTGCTGGCCTCCTACGGTTACGCCATGGAATTTCCGGTGCAGCGCTATTTGCGCGATGTGCGTTTCACGCTGATCGGCGGCGGCACCAGCGAAATCCTCAAACTCATTATCGCCAAGGAGCTCAGCGCATGAGCGAGCGCAAGATCCGCGTTCTCGTCGCCAAGCCGGGCCTCGATGGCCACGACGTCGGCGCCAAGGTGGTGGTGCGGGCTCTGGCCGATGCCGGATTCGAGGTCATCTATACCGGTTTGCAGCAGACCCCCGAGGCGATTTGCGCCCAGGCCCGAGACGAAGACGTCGACGTCATCGGGCTCTCCATGCTGTCGGGCTCGCACCTGCCGCTGTGCCGCAAGGTCGGCGAATTGCTGAACGCCGAGGGGCTGGGTGAAAAGCTCTGGCTGGTGGGTGGCAACATTCCGGCCCGCGATCACGAGGCCCTTAACGAACTCGGCTATGCCGGCGTCTTTGCCACCGGCAGCGACCTTGACGACATCGCATCATTCATCCGGGAGAAGCTCTCATGACGGCNACAGACGCCGGCAAGGTGATCAACGAATCCGGTATCGAGATCAAGACGCTCTACACGGCCGAGGACGTCAGCGCCTCGGGCGGCGTCGACGACAGCATGCCTGGCGCGGCACCCTTCACCCGCGGCATCCACGCCGAAATGTACCGCAAGCGCCCGTTTACCATGCGTCAGTACGCCGGATTCGCCAACGCCGCCGACACCAACGAGCGCTTCAAATACCTGATCGCCAACGGCCAGACCGGCCTCAACGTGGCTTTCGACCTGGCCACCCAGTGCGGCTACGATTCCGACGATTCCGAAGCCTTCGGCGAGGTCGGGCGCGTCGGCATGGCGATCGATACGCTGAAGGATTTCGAGATTGCCTTCGACGGCATCGATCTGGACAAGATCACGGTATCGCTGACCATCAACGGCGCCGCCGCGGTGGCCATTGCCATGTACCTGGCCATGGCCGAAAAACGAGGCTTTGCGCTGAAGGATCTGCGCGGTACTGCGCAGAACGACATTCTCAAGGAGTTCGTCGGCCGCGGCACTTGGATCTTCCCGGTCGAGCCCTCGATGCGGCTGGTGGCCGACAGCGTCGAGTACTGTGCCGAGCACGCCCCCAAGTACAGCCCGGTCAGCGTTTGCGGCTATCACATCCGCGAATCGGGCGCCAATCCGGTGCAGGAAATGGCCTACGGATTCTGTATCGCCAAGGCCTATATCGACGACGTACTGGCCCGCGGTTTGGACATCGACGAGTTCGCCGGTCGGTTAAGTTTTAACTTTAATATTTTCGGCAATCTATTTGAACAGGTTGCAAAATTTCGTGCCGCAAGACGTCTGTGGGCGAAGATCGTTTTGGATCAATACGGGGCCAAGAACCCGAAGTCCGGGTGGCTGCGCATGATCGCCGGCGGCGGCGGTTCGGGCCTCACCATCGAGCAGCCAGAGAACAACATCGTGCGTGGTGCTTATTACGCCCTGATCGCGGCGCTTTCGGGCACCCAGACCACGGCGCTCTGTTGTTACGACGAGGCCTACACCATCCCCACGCCCAAGGCGCAGCGGATTTCCTTGCGCACCATGCAGTTGCTGATCGAGGAAATGGGGTTGGCCGATACCGTCGATCCCATGGGTGGCTCGCACTACATCGAAACACTGACCAACCAGATGGAAGCCGAGATGGTGCGCGTGATGACCGAGGTCGACGCCCAGGGCGGCATCGTCAAGGGCATCGCCGAGGGCCACGTTCAGTCCCAGGTCTCGAAACAGGCCTACGAGCACCAAAAGGCGCTGAAAAGCGGCGAATTTCGCAAGGTCGGTGTCAACTGCTACGTCGAGGAAGACGAAGAAGACCAGGAAGTCGACCTGCATGGCTATGACGAGGCCGCCGCAAACGCCCAGATCGTCAGCCTGCAGAAAGTGCGGGCCGAGCGTGACAATGCCGCCGTCGAGGCCGCGCTGGGGCGCCTGCGTGTGGCTTGCGAGGGCGGCGACAACGTCATGCCGCTGCTGATGGAGGCGGTCAAGGCCTATGCCAGCGTCGGTGAAATGACCAAGGTCATGGTCGACGTCTTCGGTCGTTACCAGGAACCAATTCGCTTTTGAGGCAGATATGAGCGCAGTCGAACAACCGAGCGGCATAGAGCACTACGCCGCCCCCGTGGCGCTGGCCGAGGCGCTCGAGGTGCTGGCCGGCGGTGCCACTGTGGTGGCCGGCGGCACCGATCTGATGGTGCAGGTGGAGGCCGGTGCGATCAGCTACCGGCCGACGCTATTGAACATCCGCCGCGTTGCCGAGCTTGGCGGTATCGCGGAGGAGGGGGGGCGGATCCGCATCGGCGCCCTGGCGACGATTACCGAGGTGCTGGAAAGTGCGTTGTTGGCGGAAAAGGCGCCGGCGCTGGTCGCCTCGGCCGATCACTTCGCCAGTGACCAGATCCGCAATGCCGCGACAATCGGCGGCAACGTCTGTAACGCCTCGCCGGCCGGCGACACCATCGTGCCGCTGCTGATGCTGGACGCCGAGGTCGAGCTGGCCTGCTGGCAAGGCTCTGTCTCGTTACGTAGCGTCGCCCTGGAAGACTTCTTCACCGGCCCCGGAGCCACGGTCAAGGCGGAGAACGAGCTTCTGACAGCGATTTCCTTCGCCCGGCCGGCTGCCGGCAGCGTCGCCCGCTTCACCAAATCCGGACCCCGGCCGGCCCTGGAAATCTCGACCGTTTCGGCCGGGATCTCGGGTGTTTGGGCCGGCGGTGCGCTCACGGGCGTGCGCGTCGCCCTGGGTGCTGTGGCGCCGACGCCGGTGCGGGCCCGGACTACGGAAGCCGCGCTGGAAGGCAAGCCTCTCGACGACGGCGTCATTGCCGCGGCAGCCGAGGCCGCGCTTGGCGATTGCTCCCCCATCGACGACGTGCGGGCCAGCGCCTGGTACCGCAACCACCTGGTCCAGGTCTATATCGAACGGATGCTGCAAGATGTCTGCAACAGTTGAAATCGCTTTCACCCTCAACGGCCGGCCGGTGCGCACCAGTGTGCCGGCCCACATGTCGACGCTCAATATGCTGCGCGACGTACTCGATCACACGGGCACCAAATACGCGTGCGGCGAGGGCGAATGCGGCGCTTGTACCGTCATCGTCGACGGCGTGTCGCTGAATTCTTGTCTCATGCACGCCGTCGAATGCGAAGGCCGCGAGGTCACCACTATCGAGGGTCTGCGCAGCGAAGACGCGCTGCATCCCATGCAGCAGGCCTTTGTCGACTTTGGTGCCATCCAGTGCGGTTATTGCATGCCTGGAATGATCTTGCAGGCGAAGCATATCGTTGACAGGAACCCGGCGATCACTCGCCAGCAACTCAAGCGCGGGCTCGAGGGTAACGTTTGCCGCTGCACCGGCTACCACAAGGTTTTCGATGCCGTCGCCGCGGCAGCCGGTGTGGAAATCTGAGGACCCGGCCATGGCGCACAACGACACCATCGAAAAGAAAACCTTGATCGGCACGCGAGTGTCCAAGCCCGATGCCCCCGACAAGGCTATCGGCCGCACCCGTTACATCAACGATCTCGAATTGCCGCTGATGCTGATCGGCAAGATCCTGCACAGCGACCGGCCCCACGCCCGTATCGTCTCGATCGATACCAGCCGGGCGGCGGCGCTGCCCGGCGTGCATGCCGTGATCAGCGGCCAGGATGCGCCCGAGATGCGTTTCGGCATCCGCCGCGACAACGTGCCCTTCAAGGGCGAAAAGGTGCGCTGCATCCGCGATGAAGTGGCCGCCGTGGCCGCCGAGACAGAGGAAATCGCTGTCGAGGCGCTGTCGCTGATCGAAGTCGTCTACGAAGACCTGGATGCCGTCTTCGATCCGGCCGAGGCCATGCAGCCGGGTGCGCCGGTGGTGCACGACGAATACCCCGACAACCTCAGCCTGGGTTACAACTTCGAGTCCGGCGACATCGCTGCAGCCGAGGCTGCCTCCGAAACAGTGCTCGACCACACCTTCGACGTCCACTATGTGACGCATTGCTGCATGGGGACGAACTGCGTCATCGCCGACTTCGGCGCCGACGGCAAGCTGACGATCTATTCCCAGACCCAGTATCCCTACAATTTCAAGATGGACCTGGCGCCGGCGCTGGGCATCCACCCCGGCGACATCCGCGTCATCCAACCGCCGGTGGGCGGCGCCTTCGGCTCCAAGCTCGACGTTTATCCCTGGGAGCCAATCTGCGTGCTGCTGGCCAAGAAGGCTCGCCGCCCGGTCAAGCTGGCGCTCAGCCGCGAAGAGGAATTCATCAATTCGCCGACCCGCCAGCCGGCCCGCATCCGGCTGCGCACCGGCATCGATGCCGAGGGCCGGCTGACTTTCCGCGACGTCGACTGCCTGCTGAACAACGGCGCCTACACTTCGTGGGGACCGACCACGCCGGCCGTCATGATGCGCACCTTCAGCGGTCACTTCCGCGTGCCCAACGTGCGCTTTGCCTCGCAATCGGTCTACACCAACAATCCCTATGCCGGCTCGTTCCGCGGCTACGGCAACGTCCAAGCCACCTGGTGCACCGCCATACATATGGACATGCTGGCCGAGGTGGCGGGCCAGGACCCGGTCTCGTTCGGCATCCTGAATTCCCAGGAATCGGGCGAAGTTACGCCGCAAGGCAGTCTCCTCGACGACATCGCGTTGGCCGAATGCCTTGAGATCGCCGGCCAGAAGTCCGGCTTCGTAGCCAAATGGCAGGCCAATCAAGCCGCGCAATCGAAGCCCGGTCGGATCAAGCGTGGCATCGGCATCGCCTCATCCATCCATAACGCCGGCGGCGCCAAGATCCACAAGTCCGACGGTTGCGGCACCATCCTCAAACTCGACGACTATGCGCGTTGCACGGTGATAACCGGCGCCTCCGAGATCGGCCAAGGCATCGATGCCGTGATCTGCCAGTTGGTAGCCGAGGAATTGGGCATCCCGCTCGGTGACATCACCATCGTCAATAACGATTCAGCCATCGGGCCTTGGGACGTCGGCGTGCACGCCAGCCGCACCACCTTCATCGCCGGCAACTCGGCTCGCCGGGCGGCCTTGAAGGCCAAGGCGCAGATCCTCGAATTCGCCTCGCACCGTTCCAATGTATCTGCCGAGAACCTGGACCTGGCTGGCGGCCACGTGGTGCAACAGCCCGACGGCGTGCCGGTGGTCAAGCTCGACAAGATCCTGCGCGAGATGCACTTCAAGGAAGACAGCGAGCTGGTCATGGTGACGGACTATTACGAGCCGCCGTCCGAGCCCATCACTGCCGACCATATGGGTGATTTCTCGGCTGCCTATTCCCATGCCGTGCACGTGGCCGAAATAGAAGTCGACTGCGACACCGGCGAGATCCGCGTCGACAAGATCACCTCGGTGCAGGACGTCGGCCGGGTGGTCAACGAAATGGGCCTGGAGGCCCAGATCGAGGGCGGCATCATCATGGGTTTGGGCTTTGCCCTCTCCGAGGAATTGCAGATCGTCGACGGCATCGTGCAGAACCCAAATTTCCGCGACTACAAGGTGATGACGGCGCCCGAAGTGCCGGAGCTCGAGCTCCACTTCGTCGAGACCGACGCCAAATCGGGGCCCCTGGGTGCCAAGGGTATCGCCGAGCTACCCACCATCGTCATTGCCCCGGCGGTGGCCAATGCGGTCTACAATGCGCTGGGCATTCGATTCCTGAAGCCGCCGCTGACGCCGGAGAAGGTGGCTCGGGCGGTCTGGGAGAAGGAACACGCCGCAGTGGCGGCCGAATAGGGGAGAGGGAGCTTAGTCGCCATGGGTGATCGTGATCAGGCGTTGGTCGAGGCCATGTCGACCATGGAGGAGACGGAGGCGTTGGAAATCGCCACGGCCATGCTCGACGAGGGCGTCGATCCCCTGCACGTTCTCAGGCAGTGCAAGCAGGCCATGGACATCGTCGGCGCCAAGTTCGAGGAAAACGTCTACTTCATTCCCGAACTGGTCATGGCCGGCGAAATCCTCGAGCAGATCACGGCCCTGGCCAAGCCGCTCATCAAGGAAGGCCAAGATGAGGACGAGGAAAAACTTGGCAAGGTGCTAATCGGCACCGTACACGGCGACGTCCACGACATCGGCAAGAACATCGTTACCTTCATGCTCGACGTAAACGGCTTCGAGGTCATCGACCTGGGCATCGACGTGTCGCCGCAGAAGTTCATCGATGCCATCAAGGAAAGCGGCACTACGGTGGTCGGGCTCAGCGGATTTCTTACCCTGGCATTCGATGCCATGAAGGACACCGTCGCCGCCATCGACGAAGCCGGGCTGCGCGATCAGGTCAAGATCATCGTCGGCGGCGGTCAGGTCAACGATCGTATCCGCGACTACACCGGTGCCGATGCCTATGGCGCCAGCGCCACCGAAGCCGTGGCGCGCTGCAAGGACTGGCTCGGGGCGGCAGCCTGATGAACGACGCCGAGGCGCTGTCCAATCCGCTTCTGGCCCAGCGTTGGCAGCGTATTCTCGATGCCATCGCGCTGAAGGAGCCGGACAAGGTTCCCTTTTCGATCTTCAACCATTTTTTTCCGGCCACCTACGCGGGTTTCAATTTCCGCGAGGCCATGTACGACCACGAAAAGTTCTTTGCCGCCACCCGCGAAGTGGTGATCGACCTCGAACCTGACATGTACCTGCCGCCCAACACCAACATCACCATGGGCCGGGCCATGGAGATCATGGGCTATCGCCAACTGGAATGGCCCGGTCACGGTCTGGGCGACGATGCGCCCTTCCAGTACCTCGACAAGGAGTACATGTCGGCCGATGAATACGATGACTATGTCTTTGACCCGACAGGGTTTTTTCTCCACACCTACNTGCCNCGGGTGGCCGAGGCNTTNGANGTNTTCNAGGCCTTTCCGCAGTATCCNACGCTCTANTATTTCAAGATCNTNCGCTCCGTCGCCNCCTTNGCNCGGCCCGCCATGAANNAGGGNNTNGNNCGNTTGGCCGAGGCCGGCGNGGCNNTNCGCGGCATGGACAAGGACGGNATGNAGNTGATCANNGAGCTCGAGGAACTGGGCTTTCCCATCAGNGCNGGNGGCGGTGCNGCCGCNCCNTTCGACCATTTNGCCGACTACCTGCGCGGCTCCAAGGGCGCCATGCTCGACATGTTCCGCCATCCCGACAAGCTGCTGGCAGCCATGGAGAAAGCCTCCGTGCTGATCGCCCGCGACGCCATCCGCACGGCCAGCCGCCATCCCTACTGCAAGATCGTCTTCATGCCCATGCACTGGGGCCTCGACGGCTTTATGTCGCCGGACCAGTTCGAGACCTTCTTCTGGCCCCAATTGCGAGACGTCATGATGCGCCTGATCGAGGCCGACCTGGTGCCCTGCCTGCTGTGGGAGGGGAAGTGCGACTCGCGCCTCGAGACCATGGCGGATATTCCGCCGGGCAAGGTCATCTACTGGTTCGAACAGACCGACATGTTCCGCGCCAAAGACATCCTCGGCGATATCGCCTGCTTGCGCGGCAACGTGCCGGCTTCGCTGCTGGTCACCGGCACGCCCGACGAGGTCGACGACTACTGCAAGAAACTGATTCAGAAATGTGCCAAAGGCGGTGGCCTGATCGTCGACGGCGGCATCGGCATTCCCGACGAAGCCAAAGTCGAAAACGTTCGCGCCATGGCCCAGGCCACCAAGAAATACAACGTTTCAGGTTGATCGGGTCGTCGTCGATGGGCGGCGGCAGTTTTTTGCCTCTTGCGTGAATAATCTAAAAGATATATTAGAAAATTCATGATCCAAGCAATAGCCTACATCCGCGTATTCGCTTCGGAACGCAGCCTGGCGGGGCCAGGCTTGCAGGCCCAGCGCGAAATCCTCGAAAACTTTGCCGCAGCAGGCGGGTTCCATGTGGTGCGCGAGTACATTGAGGTCGAGCGGGGAACCGGTGCGGATCGAATGCAGGGCCGCTCGGCTCTGATCCGGGCCCTCAAGCGTGCCCATTGGCTGGATCTGCCGGTGCTGGTGGCCGGGCTCGATGCCGTGGCTCGCGACACCGTCACGCTGGCCGAGATCATGACAAGGGGCGTGCGTTTGGTTGTGGCCGGCGGCGAGCCTTTCGAGCTGTTGCCTTACACGGGTTCACTGTCGGCTCCGGCCGATACCGCGGCTCCGGTCCGCCGCCGCGGCAATCCGCAAATCGCTGCGGCAAGGCGACAGGCCGCGGTAGTGCTTGCCGGCCAGGCCCAGGAACACGCCAAGGCGGTCGAGCCTTATATCCGCGAGGCCCGCGAGGCCGGGTTGGGCTCCTTCCGCCGCATCGCCGATCACTTGGCGGCGCGTGGTGTGCCGACGGCGCGGGGCGGGACCTGGAGTGCCAAGCAGGTTTCGAACATCATTGCCCGGCTGGAGCCGATGCTGCACCGCTTTCTCGAGTCCGACGGCCGCTTGCGGGCGCTGCCCCGCAACCGCCAGGCCCGAGGCGAGGTGCTGCGCTATCTGGCCGCCAAGTTCGATGCCGAAGCGAGCTATGCCGAGGGCGACGTTAACGCCCTGATCCGCAACTGGCACAGCTTCGGCGACCACAGCCTGTTGCGCCGCGAGCTGGTCGAGGCGGGATTATTGAAGCGCACGCGTGACGGCAGCAAGTATTGGATCGAAGGGTAGGGAAGGGGGTTTCGTTCCGCCCCCCCCTGCCGGGCAACCAAGGCAGGTGATCGAAGCGTTATCTGTGGCATTGTTGAGAGTCTACGCCATCGCGGAAAGGAGCCCAAAGTGCCGTTGCGTTGGGTGATGTTGATTGTGCTCTTTCTGGTGCGGCTCGCCATGGGCTACCAGTTTCAGTCTGTCGCATCGGTGTCCTCCCACCTCGTCCATGATCTCGGACTGAGTTACGCGGAAGTGGGAACGCTAATCGGTTTCTTCCTGTTGCCGGGAATTGTCATCGCCATCCCAAGTGGCCTCATGACACGCGCCGTCACCGACAGGAACCTTCTGATTGTCGGCGCTCTGACGATGATCGTTGGTGCCTTGGTGATGGGATTCGGCGAAGGCACGTCGTCCCTCTATGTGGGCCGATTGATCACCGGCATTGGAGGCACGATCTTCAACGTCATTTTGACCAAAATGGTCACCGACTGGTTCGCTGAGCACGAAATTATCACGGCGTTGGCTATCATGCTGACCGCCTGGCCGATCGGCATTTCCCTTGGTCTTCTGACACAGGGCCTCATCGCAGATGCCTATGGCTGGCCTTGGGCGATGTACGCCACCGGCATCCTGGCGACGGTCGCGCTGATCCTGACGGCGACGCTGTATCGCGATCCTCCCGACCTCGTTCGGGCCGTCGAGCAGGCCCTCAAGCTCGGTTTGCCACTCCGCCAATTCGTCCACGTCAGTATCGTTGGGGTTGGCTGGACGCTCTACAACGCGAGCTTCATCATCTTCGTGAGTTTCGTGCCCGACGTATTGATCGATCAGGGTTACCAGGCAGGGGCGGCACGCTCAGTGACGAGCCTCGCCATGTGGTCGATGCTGATTTCGATCCCTTTCGGTGGCCGAGTGTTGGAGATCGCGGGTTGGATCACGGTCTCCGTCGTAGTAACGCTGACAGCGGCAACGGCTGCGATGTTGGCGGTCTCCCAGGGGGTAGCTCCTGAAGTACTTTGCGTTGTCTTCGGTCTGATCGCCGGCATCCCGGCCGGCGCATTGATGGCGCTGACCGCCGAAGCGGTTTCCCCGGATAACAGGGGCCCGGGTCTCGGGATATTCTATACGTGGTACTACGTGGGAATGACGCTCGGGCCAGCTTTGGCCGGCTGGACGCGAGACTCCAGCGGAGACCCTGCAGCACCGGTTATCTTTGGCGCGATCTTGCTGGCCGGGGTGATGATCTTTGTCGGTTCGCTGCGCCTACTGCAGGCGGCTTGGCCCATAGAGGCGGAAACTTGAACACGTCGTCAGGGGAGACCGGGTGCGACTAACTCAGCAGAATCATAATGCTGAGTTTTCGACGCCGACGGTCCTCTGCTCGCTAGACACCGGCCGGGACAGGGGGTGTTTTCTGGGCGTGTAGGTGGTTGGCGTTGCCCCCGCGACTGATCGTCCGTCGCGTTCTGAATCGCCCTACGCTTTCTCCACGTCGGCCAACAGTGCTTTGTAGACGGGAAAGCCCGAGATCGAGTCGCGGTTGTCGGCATCCGTCAGGGCGTTGACGTTGGCTTCCTGCCAGGCTTTGGGGCCAAGTGGGCCGCCTCCCCCCATGTTGGCTTCGATGGCACCGGCCACCACGCCCTGGCCGACGCAGGCGGTAAACCGCACCCGCCCGCGTGGCGAGATCACCCAGACACGATCGCCGTCAACGATGCCGCGGGGCCGGGCGTCGTCCTTGTGCAGGTGCACCAGCGGCTCGGGCTGACGTTCGATCAGGCCGGGGATGTTGAGGTGCTGTGAGCGAAAGGCCGTTTGGGTGCGGGCACCGCTGCTCAGCACCAGGGGAAAATCCTTTGCCAACTCGGCATTGGCCAGCGGCCCTTCCTCGGGCTCGACGTAGACCGGCAGGGCGTCGTAGCCTTGTTCGGCGAGCCAGCTCGAAGCGATTTCAAACTTGCCGCTGGGCGTGGGAAAGCCGGGCAGTCCGTCGGCCCTGAGGCCGGGTTCCCGGTATTTGCGCGGGCGCTGCGGCGGCGTTTCAAAGGCCAGCCCCTGCGGTGCTGCCTTGAGTTCGTCGAGATCTATGCCCGTGCCTTCGAGCGCGCGTTCGACCATGCCGGCTTCGCTTTGCGGCCAAAGCTCGCCGTAGCCCAGCCGCTCGGCCAACTCAGCGAAAATGAGGTAATCGCTGCGTGACTCGCCTTGGGGCTCGATGATCTGGCGACGATATTGAATATGGCCATCGTAGATCATGTACGATTCGCTCTCGAAGGGCGTCGCAGCGGGTAGCACCAGATCGGCATAAGCCATGTCGGCCGTGGGAAAGCGATTTACCGCAACCAATAGATCAAGGGCCCCGAGGGCCCGGCTCCAGAGGCCGGGATCGGGCCAGGCGGTGAGCAGCGAAGCGCCGCTGACGATCAGGCCGCGCACCGGATAGGGATCGGATTCGAGGATGGCCCGGGGCAGCGCCACACCGTGAGCCTCGCGCCGGGTCTGATGGTAGAGCGGGTAGTCATCGGCGCCGATCGGTGCCGGCGCGGCCGGCGGTTCAACGAAGCGGCCCTGGGTCTTGAGCCGGCTGGGGCAGCGCATGAGCTTGCCGCCGGGTACGTCGAGGTGTCCGGCCAGGGCCTGCAGGGTCCAAATGGCGCGGATGGTCTGGACGCCGCCATTGGAAAACTCGAGGCCGGTCAACATCACCACCGAGCAGCCCTTGGCGGTACCGATGGCGTGAGCCAGATCGCGGATGGTGTCGGCTGGTACGCCGCTCAGGGCTTCCGCGCGTTGAGGCGTGAAATCGGTGACATAGTCGCGAAGTTCCTCGAAACCCAGGCACCAGTCGCTGATGAATTCCCGGTCAATCAGGTCGTCCTCGATCAGCAAGCGGATGGCCGCCAGAGCTATGGCCGCATCGCTGCCCGGGCGCACGCCGATCCATTCGGCGCCGACCATGTCGACGCACTCGCTGCGCCGGTGGTCGATGACGATGACGCGGGCACCGCGGCGTTTGGCGGTCTTGATGCGGCGAAGATTGAGCGGCGGTGAATCGGTAGCCGGATTGTTGCCCCAGACCAGGATCAGATCGGCGTTTTCGATGTCTTCGAACAGCTCGTGGATGTGCAGACCGAAGCTCGCCTCGGGCGCGATCATGCCGTAGGAGGCGTAACACAGCGCGCCGACGCTGGTGGCGTTGGGCGAGCCGAAGGGAAAAAGTACTCCGTTGGCCGAGGTCTCGGAGGTGCGGGCCGGTCCGAAAGCCTCGCAAAGGCCATACTCGAAATTGCCCCGTCCGGTAGTCATGCAAAGCGATTCGGGGCCGTATTCCCCGGCCAGGCGCTGCAGGCCGGAAACCCAGATATCGTAGGCTTCGTCCCAGCCGATGCGTTCGAAGCGGCCCTCGCCGCGATTACCGACGCGTTTTTGTGGGTACAACAAACGATCCGGCGAATAGACCACCTCGGCCGCCTTGGCACCGCGCGGGCAGACCAGGCCCAGCGGATGATCGGGCTCGGGCGTCAATCGCTCGATACGACCTTGATGTAGGTGCACTCTTACGCCGCAACCGGCGGGGCAAATACCGCAGAGGCCACTGACGATCTGGCGTTCGTGATCTAGTTTGGCGGCAAGGAATTCGGGACGGTTCAAGGTAGGTACCACGAGATGTAAGAGCGACTGACCGACGGGCGCCAAGCGCCCAACCCGATGGTAGGACAGGGACCGGCGCGATTAAACGTGTGATTGTGCTCGAAATGCGGCGCCTGGTAACAAAATGTCGATTTTGTTGATTTGGCAAAACATTGGCAGTTCATTGCAGCGGTGGATGGCCCTGAAACACTTTCTTGCTCAACCGGGCAAATCCCATATCCTTTGCCCCGCCGTGGACCGCTTGACAGATTTCACCAGCTACGCCGAGGCGCAGCGCCATTTCTCCTGGGAGGCGCTTTGGGCCCTCTTCGATGGCGACCGGGAGCACTTGAACATCGCCCACGAATGCGTCGACCGCCACGTCGGCAGGGACCTCGACGGCGGTGTCGCCATCAAGGTGGCCCATGCCGATGGCAGCGACGAGTTCATCACGTTCGAGGAACTCGCCGAAACCAGTGGGCGCCTGGCCGGCGACCTGCGCCGCCGCGGCCTCGAGCCCGGCCAGCGGGTGGCGATCATGTTGGAGCCCTCGCTGGCCTTCTATGCGGCGCTCTTTGGCACCATGAAGGCGGGTGGCATCGCGGTTCCCCTTTTTACGCTGTTCGGTCCCGACGGGCTGCGCCTTAGGATCGACGATTGCCGACCCTCGTTACTACTTTTGGCGCCCGAAAAAGCCGACCTTGCGGCCCAGGCCACCGAGGCCGGCTGCGCCGTTGTGATCGCCGATGCCGCCTACCTCGAAGGCCTGGCTGCGGTCCCGGTGCTGCCGGTCAGGCAGAGCGCAGCGGCGGACCTGGCCATGTACCAGTACACGTCCGGCACCACGCGGGCGCTGCCGGAGGCGGTCAAACACAGCCATCGGGCCGTCGTCACGGTTAGCATTGCGGCGCTCTACGGTACCGGCGTGCGGCCCGGGGATCGTTTCATGTGCCCCTCGTCTCCGGCCTGGGGCCATGGCCTGTGGCACGGCACCATTGCCCCCCTGGCTCTGGGGGTCGGCATCGCCGCCTACGCCGGAAAATTCGACGCCGAACGTCTGCTGCGTGCCCTTGAGGACTACCGCATCACCAACTTGTCGGCCGCCGCCACCCACTACCGCATGATCAAGAACGCGACAGGTAGGGAAGGCCGGGGCGGCGGCAGCGGCGGTCTGGCCCTGCAAAAACTCTCGTTCACCGGCGAGCCCATCGACAGCGACACCGCGGCTTGGGCAGAGGAAACTTTCGGTGTGCCGGTATGCAGCATGTACGGCACCACCGAGGTTGGCGTCATCCTGGCCAACTATCCCGGCGCCGCCGACTTGGCCGTCAAAACGGGCTCGCTGGGCAAGCCGGTACCGGGAGTGGAGGTGGCGGTGCTCGATCACCAGGGTGGTGTCTGCGCCACGGGCCAGATCGGCGAGATCATGGTGCGGCGCGGCGGCGGCTGGTTCCCCACCAAGGATCTCGGCCACCGCGACGCCGAGGGCTACTACTACCACGACGGCCGGGCCGATGACGCCATCATCTCGGCCGGCTGGACCATGAGCGCCGTCGAGATTGAAGACACATTGCTCAAACATGGCGACATCGACGAATGCGCAGCCGTCGCCGTTCCCGACGAGACCCGGGGCCAGGTCGCCAAGGCCTTCGTGGTCAGCCAGCGCCGCGGTAATGATGCCTTCGTCAGGGAAATACAGGATTTCGCAAAGCAACGCCTGAGCCGCCACGAGTATCCGCGCCAGGTAGCTTTCGTGGCGGAACTGCCGAAAACGCCGGCCGGCAAGATCAACCGCCGGGCGCTACGCGAAGCCAATGCGGCAGCGCCACCAGTACGGGAAGGATAGAACCATGGCGGAGCAGCAAACGAGGCGCTTTCCCCGCATCAGTGAAAGCGGCATCGAGGCCTTGCGCCGCCGCCTGGACGTTCCCATCGAACACCAGGCGGAACCCTGGTGCCACGAGGCCACGCGCGACAACATCCGCCATTACGCCCATGGCATCGGCGACGACAATCCGCTGTGGTGCGATCCCGAATATGCCAAGGGTTCAGCTTTCGGCGAGATCATCGCTCCGCCCTCGTTCCTGTTCGCCTGCTCGCGCATCGCCTCGGGCTATGTCGGCGGCCTGCCGGGTATCCACGCCATGTGGGCCGGCGCCGACTGGACCTGGTACAAGCCGGCTCGACGCAACGACACCATCACCACCCAGGCCTGGCTCAAGGATCTGGTGATGCATGAGACACGCTTTGCCGGCGAGGCCCTGCAACAGACCTATCACGTCGAATATTTCAACCAGCACGGCGACCGCCTGGCCGAGGTCGACAGTTGGTGCTTCCGCACCGAACGCGACACGGCGCGCGAAGAGGGCAGCAAATACGACAACCTCAAGGCCCGGCCTGAGACCCGCTACACGGAAGCACAACTGGCCGACATACATCGCCACTACGCCGAGGAGGAAGTCCGCGGTGCCCGGCCACGCTATTGGCAGGACGTCGAGGTCGGTGAAAGCCTGCCGCCGATGGTCAAGGGGCCGATGACGGTGACCGGCTTCATCGCCTTCGCGCAGGGCTGGGGCGGGCTGTATATCCGCGCTAACAAGCTGGCCTGGAAACAGGTTCACGCCCATCCGGGGTTAGGCGTCGCCAACCGCTTCAACATTCCAGATTGTCCGGAACGTGTGCACTGGGAAAACGACTTCGCACGGGCCGTCGGCGCCCCCGCCGCCTACGATTATGGCCCCGAACGATGCTCCTGGCTGACTCATCACCTGACCGACTGGATGGGCGACACGGGCTTTTTGGTTTCGGCCTCGTGCAAGATCCGCCGCCACAACCCGGAAGGCGATACGCTGTTCATCCGCGGCACGATCAGCCGCAAGTTCGTCGACGAGGCTGGCCGCCATTCAGTCGAAATCAGCCAGCAGGCAAGCAACCAGGACGACGAGTTGTCGATCGTCGGCAGCGCCGTCGTGGCTCTGCCGTCACGGGAGTGAATTGTGGTGACACAGCCTTGAACGATTGCCACCAAACGAGAACCGCTTTGGCGTTTCGCCTCAGCGACTTTCGGGCAACGTAAACACCTCGATTTCCTCGCCGACGCCGCGCAGGCCGTGGCGGCCCAGCGAGTGCCTGTCGCCTTCCAGGTGCCGCACCACCTCGCCGGAAAGCAAAAAGTTGCGACCCAGCACCTTGCACATGCCCTCGATGCGGGCGGCCTCGTTGGCGGCGGCGCCGATGACGCTGAATTCGATGCGGCTGGGGGTGCCGATGTTGCCGTACATGACGTTGCCGAGATGCAGCCCGATACCGAAGCCGATTTCGTCTTCGCCCGCGGCCAGGCGTCTGGCGTTGAGCTCTGCCATGCGGGCCATGGCGTCGCCGGCCGCGGCCACCGCCTTGGCGCAGGCCGCCTCGACACTGTCGCCTTCATCGGCGACCGGGAAGATGGCGAGGGCGGCATCGCCGATGAAGCGCAGCACCTCGCCGCCGCCATCCAGCACGGCGCCGGCCATGCATTCGAAGTAGTCGTTGAGCAAGGCCAAAAAGTCGCTTCGTGACAGGCTGTCCGCCAGGGGCGTCGAGCCGCGCAGATCGCAAAACCAGATCACGGCGTGAATGTCTTCGCCGTCACCGAGCTTTATCTTGCCCGCCAGCACCTTCTCGCCCGACTGGCTACCCAGGTAGGCATCCAGCAGATTTCGCGCCACCCGCTTGAGCGCCATGATCTCGGCCAGCCGCGAGAGCGCCGGCCGGATGCGCCTGAGTGCAGCAAGTTGGGTTGCGCTGAAGCCGCCCTCCTGGCGCGTGCTCCAACTGCCGGCGTGGATTTCGCCATTGGTAAATTCGAGCGGCATAATGACGTAGTCGGTGACGCCGTCCTGGCGCAGTCCCTCCAGCATGGGAAAATCGTCGAGGCATTCAGGATCGGCCAGGTGGCGGCGGATTTCATTGCCCTCTTGGACCACTCGAGCCACCGGGTTGCGCAGATATTCCTCGCTGTCGAGGATGCTGTAGGGGGCCTCGCCGACTTCGACCGCCTTGGCTCCCGCGACCCAAAAGAAACCGCGGCCCATGACGTTGGGATGCAGCGTGGTGACGAAGACGGCGGCGCGGTAGAGCGGCAGGCCATGCTCGACCAGTCGTTCCGCCAGGGCCATAAGAATGTCCTGCGAAAGCGGCGCCCCGGGGGCACCGGCGACCAGCCAATCGACCACCGGCTCGATGTCGATGTGGTCTTCTTTGCCGACTTCGTTCACGGCTTCCCTGGCGTTGGTTGCGCTAGGTGGAATTTACCACTCCCGACCGCTGCTGGGCTAGAGCATGTCGCGGCTAATCTGACCCATTTGATGGCGCAAGCAAGCCATTGTGGTAGGCGCGTGGCGCAGCGCGATGTGGGGCATCGGGCAAGCCGCGCAACGCCCC
>NZDS01000119.1 GCA_002690215.1 Rhodospirillaceae bacterium
CCAGGAGAAGACTCGAACTTCCACGACCTTGCGGCCACAGGTACCTGAAACCTGCGCGTCTACCAATTCCGCCACCTGGGCACCGAGGAAAAATGTCTGTCCCGGTTCGTCGGCACGCCGAGTCGTACCCATGCCTTCCCGTTCCTGTCAACCGGGATTCGCGGCGCCGGGAAGCCGCCCGGGCGGCTCAACGGTTGACGCCGTTCGCCGGGGCATTGTAAGCCAAGGGTCCCGCCTGCCCCGGCGCCGCGTGTCGGGCGCGACCCTGGGGGGGACGGTTTCAAGGAATGGGAGGCCGCCATGAATCCTCGTGTCGTCACCGTGTTCGGTGGATCTGGGTTCCTTGGGCGCCACCTGGTCAAGCGCCTGGCGGCGGAGGGTGCCATCGTCCGCGTGGCGGTGCGCGATCCGGAAGGCACCAACTATCTCAAGCCGCTGGGCGACGTCGGCCAGATCGTCCCCTGGCCGGCCGACGTTACGGATCGGGCGCTGGTCGGGGCGGCGGTGGCCGGGGCCGATACGGTGGTCAATCTCGTCGGCATCCTGTTCGAAAGGGGCCGGAGCACGTTTCAGCGCGTCCACGTGGAAGGCGCCGCCAACGTGGCCGCCGCCGCCAAGGAAGCCGGGGCGCGGCGCCTCGTGCAGGTCTCGGCGCTGGGCGCCGACGCGAACTCCCCCGCCGATTATGGCCGCACCAAGGCGGCCGGAGAGGTGGCGGCGCTGGACGCCTTCCCGGACGCCACCGTCGTTAGGCCCAGCGTCGTCTTCGGATCCGAGGACAAATTCTTCAATCTGTTTGCCGGGATGGCGCGCCTGTTACCGGTCCTGCCGGTGTTCGGGTGCCCCACCATTCCCAAGGTCTCGCTGTTCGGCGAGGATGGGCTCGTCAAGGTGGACCTCTACGGTAACGGTGGCACCAAGTTCCAGCCCGTCTACGCGGGCGACGTCGCCGACGCCATCATGGGGGCGCTGAGTGCCGACGACAGCAAGGGACGGACCTTTGAGCTGGGCGGTCCACGGGTGTACAGCTTCAAGGAGATCATGGAACTCATGCTGGCCACCATCGGGCGCCGGCGCCTGCTCGTCCCGTGGCCCTTCGCCATCGCCAATATCCAGGCATGGTTCCTGGAATTGGCGCCGGTGCCGCTGCTGACGCGCGATCAGCTGAGACTTTTGCAACGGGACAACGTTGTGAGCGCCGGGGCCTTGACCCTCGCCGATCTGGGAATCGAAGCGGCGGCGGCGGAAGCGATCCTGCCCACTTATCTTCACGTTTACCAGCATGCCGGCGAGCGCGTCCCGCGCACCGCCTAGCCGGACCGAGGGATGAACGAAAGCGGAGGGTGCGTCTTCAGGCGTCCTGCAACGCGTGGCCGGCGCTGAGGATCAACTCGCCGAACTCCCTCAGGAAGACCGAGCCGCGCACGGTGCGCTGGATGAGAACGCTACGGCGGTCGTTTTCGTCCACCTTGCGCCTCACGAACTCCAGGGAACTCAAGCGGTCGATCGCCCTCGTGATGGCGGGCTTGGATACCCTCAATTTCTCCGCCATGCCGCGCACGGTGTGCGGGGGCGGGGTCAGATAAACGTTGAGGAGCAATGCCATCTGGCGCGCCGTCAGATCGGGAGCCGCGAGGCGTACGCTGGAGACCACGGTCCGCCGCCAAAGGTCGAGCGCCTGAATCTCGTTCATATCGGTCATCATTACTGATTCGTTCCGTATTGACATGGCAATATTCGACGCGATTCGCATGAAACAGCGCCGAGATAATTTCGCTAGCGTAACTAATTTTCGCCTAGTTGGCAATATCTGCGACCTTGATTTGGATATGCTCGCGGGATGGGAACCGCGCCCCGCCCCGCCGGTGATTTGATATGGTTCAAGTGCGCCACCGCCGGCCGTTAAGTGCCGGTCCCGGACAAAGGAGGTCACCATGGACGCCCTGACCCTGGTCATCGGCAGCAAAAACCTGTCGTCGTGGTCCCTGCGCGCCTGGTTGGCGCTGAAGCGCGCCGGGGCCGATTTCGCCGAGCACGTCATACCCCTCGATCGTTCCGACACGCGGGCGGCGCTCGATGCCCGGACGCCAAGCGGCAAGGTGCCGGTGCTGCGCCACGGCGAGACGATCATCTGGGAGTCGCTGGCCATCTGCGAGTACGTGGCCGAACTCTTCCCCGAGGCGCGACTGTGGCCGGAGGACGCGGCGGCGCGGGCCACGGCGCGGGCGGTGAGCGCCGAGATGCACGCCGGGTTCGTGGCGCTACGCACTTATAGGCCCCTCAACATGCGCGACCGCCGGCCGGCCGAGGGCTTCGCGCCCGGCGTCACCGAGGACGTCGCCCGCGTCCTCGCCGTGTGGGCGCACTGCCGCGATCGTTTCGGTGGCGCTCCATTCCTGTTCGGCGACTTCACCCTGGCCGACGCCATGTTCGCGCCGGTGGTTTCGCGCTTCCGCACCTATGGCGTGGCGCTGGAGGGCGCCGACAGGGACTATGCCGACGCCGTATGGGAGCTTCCCGAGATGCAGGAGTGGGCGGCAGCCGCGGCAGCCGAACCGTGATCCGGGCGGAACCGCTACTCCAGGGGTGCCCGCGTCAGGCCCGCTTCCTCGTAATAGCGTAGCGCCCCCGGATGGATGGGGATGGCGACGCCGTTGAGCGCCTTTTTCACTTGGATGCGCCTTCCCTGCGCATGGCCGCCGTCGAGCACGCGGCGGCTTCTCGGATGCCACAGGGCCCGCGTCATCCCATAGACGAGATCGGCGTTCACCTCGAGGCGCGTCACCCACAGGGCGCCGACGCTTAAGGTGGCCACCGCGCCGATCCCCTTGTAGGTGCCTTCCGCGATGACGTCCTCGGCGAAGAAGGGATGTTCCTCGCGGATGGCCACGACGGCTTTGCCGGCGATCGGCAGAAGGCGGATTCCCCCGGTTTCCGCAAGCACGGCAACGGCGTTCACGGGAAGCCCGCCGAACATGAAATAGGCGTCGATCTTGCCGGCGCGCAGCAGGTCGCTGGCCTTGCCCACCTTGTAATGAGAGGACTTGACGCCTGCCTCCTTGAGACCGTGGGCGGCGAGGATGATATGGGCGCCAACCAGCGTTCCCGATCCCTTTTCGCCGAGGTTCACGCGCTTTCCCTTGAGCCCGGCCACTTCCCAAATTTCAGAATCGCGGCGCACCACCAGATGCACCATCTCGGGAAACAGATTGGCGATGGCCCTGAGATTGCCGAAGCGCCCCTGTTTGGCCAGGACGCCCTTGCCGAAATAGGCGAAATAGGCGATGTCGGCCTGGGTGAGCGCGGTCTCGAGTTCGCCCCCGCCGACGGCGATCACGTTCTCGACGGAACCCTGGGTCGACTGGGTGACGGCGATGAGCCCGGGGACGCCGCAGCTGCCGCCGGCCTCGCAGGAGCGCGATCCCGGCGGGCTGCTGATGGCGTTGGCGATGAGGCCGCCAATGGGGAAGTAGGTGCCGCCGATGGCGCCGGTGCCGATGCGCAGGAACTTGCTCTCCTGCGCCGCCACGGGATGGGCGAAGGCAAGGGAGAGCAGCAGGGCGGCCGCCATGCCGGCCAAGCGGCGATGGAGCTTGGCGGGGATGTCACGGGGCCTGGCCATTTAGCAATTTCCGCGTAGGGAGTGCCGGGCGCGGCCGATTCACGCCGCTTCCAGCTTCTCACGCAACATTCTTAACACCTTGGCCGTGGTACGCAACTCCTGTTCGTCCATGCCGTCGGCCAGTTCCTCGCTGATATCGGCGATGTTTTCGGTGAGCCGCCGAACCATGGAGGCGCCTTCCGGCGTCAGGCGCACGAGCTTGGAGCGCCGGTGCGCCGGGTTGTCGGTGAATTCGACGAGGCCGGCCTCCGCCGCTTCGTCGGCCAGGCGTTGAATGCGCTGGCGGGAAACCGGGCGGGCGCGGGCGATTTGCGGCACGGTCTGCGGCCCCTGCATGTGCAGAGAGCGCAGGAACCCCCACAGCCCGCCACCCCAGGGGCTCACCGCCCCGATGCGCTTCCCCGCGGAACGCAGGCGGAAAAACGTTCGGCTTACCTCGACGACGACATCGAAGAGGGCCGCGCCCTCCCCCGTTCGCCCTGTTCCCGAGTCGCTCACGCCCCGTCCCTCCCCGTTTCGGCGGCCCGTCCTGGCGGCCACAGGCCCTTGAACATAACGAATAAATTTACTATTGACAATTATAATGTCAATATGACAATCTTATTGTCATATTTGATAACGTCAACACGCACTGCAAGGAGCTAAGGCGATGAGACGCACCCACGTAATTGCAATCTCACTCGTATCGGCGGTTTCGGCGGCGGGCCTTACGCACGCCCTCGCCGGACCCAACTGGACACCCCCGGTCCTGATGGCGGAGGCGGCGCACGGGAACTCTCACGGCTGGACGAGCAGCCATTCCGTCCCCCATCAGCGCGGCTGGTCGCATCGGCCAGGCGGCAAGGGCCACGGCCGGTTTTGCAGCAGGATCCAGGAGGACGGGCTCGACCACGCCCTTACCGCCATCGAACAGGCCGCAGGATTTACGCCGCCGCAAAACGCCGCGTGGTCGGAACTCAAGGGCGAAATTCGCGCCGCCGGCGCCTCGATCGAGGATGCTTGCGGCGAAGCGGCCGATTCGGAATCGCCGGCGCCGGCGCCCCACCGCCTGGCCCGACTGGAGACCCTGTTGACGGCCGGACTGGCCGGACTGCGGCGCGTGCGCCCTGCCTTCGAACGCCTTTACGCGACGCTTTCGAAGGAGCAAAAGGCAACCTTCAATAGCCTGATGACCGGGAAGGGACATCACTGATCCCGCCCTCGGAAATTCGGGGCGCGCCGAAAACGGCCGGTCACGGGAGACGGAGAACAACATGAGCGATGCGCCCACCATCGACGACCCTCGGAAGCCCGGCGGCGGCCAGGACCGGCCCGGCGTCATCGCCCGCCCGCCCCTCATCTACCTCACCTTCCTCGCCGCCGGGCTGGGGCTCGACTATGGGTGGCCGGCCCCGTTCATGGCCGATGCCGCGCGCTATCCCCTGGGCGGCGCGCTGGCCGCCCTCGGCGTGGCCCTGGCCGTACTCTCTTTCCGGCGCTTCCGCGGTGCCGGCACCAACGTGCAGACGTGGAAACCTTCGACGGCGCTGGTCATCGAGGGACCGTTTCGTTTCTCGCGCAACCCCATCTACGTGGCCCTAACCCTGATCTACTGCGCCATCGGCGTGGCCGCCGATAGCGGGTGGGTGCTGGTGCTCGTCGTGCCGCTTCTCGCCGTCATGCGTTATGGCGTCATCGCCGCCGAGGAGCGCTACCTGGAAGCCAAGTTCGGCGACGCCTACCGGCACTACAAGGGGCGCGTCGGGCGCTGGCTGTGAGGGACGGCGGCGCTCAGTAAATATCCGTCTTGTAGCGTTCCTGGAGATCCGCCTCGATTTCATCGGCGTCCTCGCCGGGCCTGCGCTGGTCGCGGATGATCTCGCCGTAGCGCGGAAAGTCGGCGCGCTCGATACGACTGTCGGGATCCCACAGGCGCGAACGCTTGAGCGCCTTGGCGCAGTGGAAGAACACCTCTTCGATGTCGACGCGAATGGCCAGCTTGGGCGCCTTGCCGCGCACCGCCATGCCCTGCAACAGCGCCGGATCCTCGACGATGGTGGCGCGGCCGTTGAGGCGCAGGGTCTCCTCGACGCCGGGCACCAGGAAAAGCAGGCCCACCGACGGGTTGGCCAGGATGTTGTACATGGAATCGGCGCGGCGGTTGCCCGGCCGGTCGGGAATGAGCACCGTGCGGTCGTCGACAACGGTGACGAAGCCCGGCGGATCGCCGCGCGGGCTGACGTCCGCCTTGCCGTCGGCGTCCATGGTCCCCAGGCACAGGAACGGCGACAGCGAAATGAAGTGCCGGCAGTACTCGTCCAGACACGGCATCTCCTTGGTGGCGACGTGCGCCACCGGCTCGCCCATGCGCTGGCGCAGGGCGGCGCTGTCGCTGACGGGCGGCGGGGTTCCCTGATCGTCCATGGGGATGTCCTTTTTAAGGTGACGGTGGGCGTCAAAATCCAGAAGGACCCATTCAGAAATTGCCCGACGGACCCGGCATTTCTTTTCGCCCCCCTACGCGCGATAGCAGCCTTCTTGCTTGCCATTCCGATGTCCGCTTAGCGCCCAGGAGCGGACGTCGGGCGGTCCATGCCGCCAGGTCCGCTTTTAGCCATGTGTGGACGGCTCCCTGTTGGCAAGGGTTTTTTCGACGGTGATGCAACGCTGGTCGGTGCTGCCATGTGTTCGGCCTGTTGATGCGGCGCTGATTGATGGCCGCTGGCCATAATGCTCTCCGCGGATCAGGTTCCGGTCAAAAGCACGCAGTCTCGTAGCTGCACTGGCTAAAATGGAGTGTCCTGATCTCCGGATCGCCCGGCTCGATGCATTATTCGTCTGTTGCCCTTTCCAACCTCGTGAGCGCGAGCCGTGCCCGCGCGTGATTCAAACGGCCTGTGAAGCAGGCTCCTTGTAACATGTCCCATGCGCCATCATCGCCCAGGCCGTGCGTGCGTTCTTGTTGGCCAGCGCGATGGCGGCGACCTTCGTCGAGCGACGTTCTAAAAGCTCGGCAAGCCAGGGTCGGCGCGTGTACCCCACTTGCTTGGCCCGCCGGATAACCGACAGAGCTCCGACCACGAGCAACATCCGCAGATAACGGTTGCCGGCCTTGGAGATGTGTCCCAACCGCTCCTTGCCGCCGGTCGAGTTCTGCCTTGGCACCAACCCAATCCAGGCCGCCAGATCACGGCCTGATTTGAAGGCACGGGGATCGGGGACCGACGCCACCAAAGCGGTGGCGATCAGGGGACCGACGCCGGGAATGTCATCAAGGCGTTGGCTGACTTCGCTCATTCGATGCCAGGCGAGAATGCGGCGGTCCGCATCGAGAATCCGATGCTTCACCATCTCAAGCTGATCGCGCAAGGCCAAGAGGCCGTCACGCGCGCTCGGCGGTACGCGGCCATCCGCGCCATCCTCAATGATCTTCAGCAACCGATCCAGGCCGTTGCGACCGACCCCGGCGACAATACCGAACTCGGCCAGATGGGCACGCAGGGCATTGATCAGCATGGTGCGTTGACGGACGAATAGGTGGCGGGTCCGGTGCAGCATCAAAACCGATTGCTGCTCCGCTGTCTTGATCTCGACAAACCGCATGGTCGGCCGTGTCACCGCTTCGCAGATCGCCTCCGCATCCGCCATGTCGTTCTTGTTCCGCTTCACATAGGGCTTCACGTAGCGCGGCGCCATCAAACGCACGCTATGCCCCAAGGCTTCGATCTCCCGCCCCCAGTGATGCGAGGTGGCGCACGCCTCCATACCAATCAAGCAGGGCGGTTGTTTCTTGAAGAAGGGCAGCACCTGACCCCGCCTCAATTGACGGCGAACGACCACGCCACCCTCGGCATCAACGCCGTGCACCTGAAATACGTTCTTCGCAAGATCAACACCGATTGTGATAACTTCGTCCATGGGCGGCTCCTATTTCCCTGTGGTTCATCGAAATCACAACTTTGGCACATTGCGATGCCGTCGGGTGGGAGCCGTCCACTGCATCATAAGCGGACTTTGAGGCGAAGGCTAAAAGCCGAAAATATTCCTAAAATCGGCTGTACGGAAAAACCCCTCAGAAACCGCCATTTCGATCCGAGAGTTTCCGGAGATCTGTGCTCGGCAAATGTCGTGTACAGAAGAGAGTTACTTTCCGTACATAGCCCCACCTCGCACGCCTCAGGTCACTCCGCCGGGTTCTCCTTGGCGTACTTGGCGCGGATCGCCTTGGCGCGAGCCTCCATCTCTTTCGCCTCTGAGACACGGCCGGTCTTGCGTAACAAGTCGGCGTAGTTCTCCAGGCTCGTGGCTACGTCGGG
>NZDS01000120.1 GCA_002690215.1 Rhodospirillaceae bacterium
CGTTGTCAAAGACTGAAGTGCGTAGTACCACTACGCACTTCAGTCTTTTCCTAGCGGATCGCATCACCTGGGAGCGACGCAGGCCGTGACCCGGTGAGAAATGCGGGCTAAGGCCCGTTGGTAGCGTCTGGGAGGACGGAGAATGACGAACCCGCTGCTGTTTTCTGCCATCGATTTGCGCGAGGTGCGGCTCAAGAACCGCATCGTGGTGGCGCCGATGCATCAGTATTCGGGCATAGACGGCTTTCCCGTCGACTGGCACCTGATGAACGCCGGCCGCTTCGCCGCCGGTGGCTCGGGCCTGGTGATCATCGAATCGACCAAAGTCGAACGCCGCGGCTGCGGCACGCTGGGCGATCTCGGGCTGTGGCACGACGATATGGTGCCGCACTTCCGCCGCTTGGCCGACTTCATCCGCCAATACGGTTCGGTGCCGGGCATCCAGATTGGCCACAGCGGCCGCAAGGCGCGGCGCTTCCGGCCCTGGGAGGGCGGTGGACCGTTAGAACGCACGCCCGAGATCAAGGACTGGGAGGATTGGGAGCTGGTGGCGCCCAGTGCTCTGGCCGACAAGGGCGATCCCGAACCCCGGGCGCTGTCGCGTGAGGAGATCCCCGATGTGGTCGAGGCTTGGGGCCGGGCCGCGGCGCGGGCCGATGCGGCGGGTTTCGACATGCTCGAAATCCATGCCGCCCACGGTTATTTGATTCACCAATTCCTCTCGCCCGTGGCCAATCGGCGCAACGACGACTACGGCGGCTCGGAAGAGAACCGCAGGCGTTTTGCCATCGAGATCGTCGAATGCGTACGCGCCAACTGGCCGGACGACAAACCGCTGTTTCTCAGGCTCTCGGTCGAGGACGACGCCGGCTGGGGGCCGGACGAGAGCGTGGCGCTAACGCGCCTGGTCAAACCCCTGGGGGTCGACGTCATCGATTGCTCGTCGGGCGGCATCCTGGGGGCGCCCGTGGTTAGCGCCGGCCCGGTGGGCTACGGCTACCAGGTGCCCTACGCCGAGCGCATCAAGGCCGACACCGACGTGCTCAGCATGGCCGTCGGGCTGATTGTCCATGCCGACCAGGCCGAGCGTATATTGCAACAAGGCCGGGCCGACCTCATCGCGCTGGCTCGCGAGTTGCTATTCAATCCCAATTGGCCCCTCGATGCGGCCCTCAAGCTGGGCTACAGCGAGGCCTATGATCTGATGCCCAGCCCTTACAGCTTCTGGCTCGAGAAGCGGGCCCAGGCGATCTCCGACATGACGCCCTCGACCTTCATCAGCGCCAGCGACGCGGGGGCCTAGGAGGTGGCGCGCCTGGAAGGCAAGGTCGCCGTCGTCACCGGCGGTGCCAATGGCATCGGCCGGGCCACCGTGCTGCGATTCCTGGATGAGGGCGCCCGTGTGGTGATCGCCGATCTCAACGAAGCCAACGGCCACGAGACCGTCAACCTGGCGGCCGAGGCCGGGCACGGGGACGCCGTGCGCTTCATGCCCTGCGACGTGGCCAGCGAGGAAGACATCGAGGCCGCCGTGCAGTGCGCTGTCAGCGACTTCGGCCGCCTCGACTGCATCTTCAACAATGCCGGCATCGGCGGCGCCTTCGGCTCCATCGTCGAGACCTCGGCCGAGGACTGGGATTTCTCGACGGGGGTGCTGTTGCGCAGCGTCTTTCTAGGTATGAAGCACGCCGGCCGGGTGATGCTGGAACAGGGCGAAGGCGGCTCAATCATCTCCACCGCCTCGGTGGCCGGCCTGGGCGGTGGTGCCGGTCCGCACTGTTATTCGGCCTGCAAGGCCGGCGTCGTCAACCTCACCCGCACCGTGGCGGCGGAGCTTGCGGCCTTTCGCATCCGGGTCAACGCGGTGGCGCCGGGGACCATCATGACCGACCTCTTTCACGGTGGCTACCCCGAGGGCAAGCGCGCCCAGGTGCTCGACAAGCAGCCCTGGCCCGAGATCGGCGTGCCTGACGACATCGCCGGTGCTGTGCTTTATCTGGCCTCCGAGGACGCCCGCTTCGTGACCGGCGAGACCCTCGTTGTCGATGGCGGCCAACTGGCCAAGGGGCCCGAGCTTTTCAGCCAAAAACCAGACAGCACGATCTTCACCGTGATCGGCCTCAACAAGGGCTCGACGGGCGAAGGAATGGAAATCTACAAACGCATCAAACGCGATACCTGAGGAACCATGTACACAGTCCATATCGACTATGTGAGCCGACTGGCGGCCATGCAGCAGGCCGTGCGCGAGGCCGGCCTGGCGGCCCTGGTCGGCACGCGCCTGAAAACCGTCACCCATGCTTGCGGTGCCTTCTGCCCCTGGCGCAGCACCGTGCTGGTGCCGGCCGAGGGCGAGATCGAGTTGATCTGCCCGGGTATGGACGCCATGCGCCTGGAACAGGAAGGCTGGCTCAAGCGCGTGGTGGGCTATTCGCGCCGGCCCATGATGGAGATCGTGGCCGACCGCCTCGAGGCCCTGGGTCTGGCCGAAGCCCGCATCGGCTTCGAAGACGGCTCCTCGGTCTACCTGCCGGAAGGGTTTATCAGCCGGGCCGAATACGAAGCCCTCGAGACGGCGCTGCCCGGCGCCGAGCTGGTCGACGCCTACCGCATCATCGACGCCCTGACCATGGTCAAGGAAGACGCCGAGGTGCGCCTGATGCGCCAGGCCACGGCCATCGTCGATCATGGCCACCATGAAGTGGCCAAGGCGCTACGCCCCGGCATGTCGGAGAAGCAGGTGGCCGGGGTGGCCGAAAAGGCCATGCGTGACGTCGGCAGCGAATTCGCCTGGACCTTCACCGGCGGCCAGGAGATCGCCTCGGGCCCGCGCACCTGGACCGGCGCCTGCACGCCGGCCAGCGACAAGCTGATCCAGCAGGGTGAGTTCGTGCTGCTCGATTTGCACGGCATGTATGGGTTGATGCTGGGCGACGTGGCCCACAACGCCGTCATGGGCAAGCCCAGCGCCCAACAACAACAAGTCATCGACGCCTTCACCGCGACCTGCGAGAAGTTGGTCGAGACCATGCAGCCCGGCCGCACCCTGGGTGAGGTGGCAGTGACCGTGCGCGGCTTCGTCGAAGAAAACGACTGGTCGGGCTTCGTGCGCGGCTTCGGCCACGGCATCGGCCATTTCGGGCACGAATGGTACCCGACGCTGACCAACATCGAGATCCCCCAGGTTTCCGAGCCCGACTACGTACTCGAGCCCAACTACATGCAGATGATCGCCGTCACCGCCAATCTGGTCGGCGTCGGCGGCCTGCGCATGGAACGGCCGCTGGTCATCACCGACAGTGGCAACGAGGTGCTGTCGAAGCTGCCGTTCGAACCCTATATCGTCGCCTGATTCATTCTCGGAGGATTCCCATGAGCGATACCGTTCTCTATGCCAGCGACGGCGCCGTCGCCACCGTCACCCTGAACCGGCCGGATCGGCTGAATGCCATGAACAACGAGCTCATTGGCACCATGATCGAAACCCTGGAGCGCGCCGCCAGCGATCCTGAAATCCGGGTGCTGATCTTGACCGGCGCCGGCAAGGGCTTCTGCGCCGGCGGCGACTTGGCCGGCTTCGCTGACGGCGAGTTCAAGGTCGAGAGGCCGATTCATACCTCGATCGCCAACCTGCGCACCTCGATGCGCACATCGCAGATCCTGCGCGAAAGCTCGATGGTCACCATCGCCGCCATCAACGGCGCCTGCGCCGGGGCCGGTTTCTCCTGGGCCATGGCCTGCGATCTACGTTTTGCAGCAAACACAGCCAAGTTCTCGACGGCCTTCCTCAATGCCGGCCTGTCGGGCGATTTTGGCGGCACCTACACGCTGACCCAGATCGTCGGCACGGCCAAGGCCCGCGAGCTTTATCTGCTGTCCGAGCGTTTCGACGCCCTGGAGGCCGAGCGCCTGGGCATCGTTTCCAAGGCCGTGGAGCCCGACGAGTTGATGCCGCACGTCCAGGGCGTGGCCCAGCAGCTCTCTAATTCGGCGCCGATTGCGCTTCGCTGCATCAAGGAAAACCTCAACGACGCCACCCGGCTGAGCTTCCCCGACGCCCTCGACCACGAGGCCGACCGCCACTCGCGTTGCGGCATCACGGAAGACAACACCGAAGCCGCCAAGGCCTTCTTGGAGAAGCGAAAACCAGTGTTCCAGGGTCGCTAGAGCAGATGGAAAGTCAATTGACTGGTCACAAACAGTGTGTATATCCAATGTAGAGACACGCCAAGGAGGTCCAACATGAAAACCGCCATCGCGAAATGGGGTAATAGCCTTGCAGTAAGGCTGCCACGACATTTGGCCGAGGGCGCGAACCTCACTGCTGGCAGTCCGGTGGAGATCTGGGTCGAGAACCACAGCTTGGTTATCAGCTCGACACGCCCACGATATAAACTCAGCGACCTGCTGCAAAAGCACAAGGCAGCCCAACAACACGGCGAAACCGATTGGGGCCAGCCCATGGGCGACGAGGCTTGGTAGGAGCGACGTGGCCGCATACCAACCCGACCGAGGGCACTTCGTCCACTTCGATTTCACACCACATGCCGGGACAGAACAGGCCGGTCGTCGACCTGCTCTCGTCGTATCGCCCAAGGACTACAACATTGCCACGGGGCTCATGTTCGCCTGCCCAATCACCAATCAATTGAAAGACAGCGTCTTCGAGTTCCCTATTCCACCTGGCGCCAAGATCACCGGCGCGGTCCTGGCCAACCAGATGCGTTGTCTCGATTGGCTCGCCCGCAACGCCGACTTCCACAGCGAGGCTCCGCGGGATCTGGTTCTTGAGGTGATCGCCATCGTAGAAGCCATCCTCGTACCCGAGTAAGGCGGCCGGACCAACCTCGAGGCCAATTCGAATGATGCGGGCGTTCTTTCTGCCGTCTCAAGGGCTCCCGACCCCTTGCCACACACTACGGCAATCGTGCTGACATCTTTTCCTCTGGTGTGCGCCCGGCCGCCAATGCAAATTTTTCGACTGATAGTGTCAGGATCGTAGCCCGCCGCCTTGGCTGAGACGGCGGGCGTTGCTATGGTGCCGGCACGAATATCGATAATCCAAAAACATAAGTTGGTAGCCTTGGCCCCACGTATCTTCCAATACATCCGCATGTTCAGCCTGCGCCAGCAGTTCGCGGTGATCGTGCTGACCCTGGTTTCGTTCCCCTTTCTCTACGTTTCCCTGCAACTACCCAAGACGATCATCAACGAGGCCATCGCCGGCGACGGCACGGCGGTGGACGTACTGGGCTTCGAATTCGAGCAGATCCCCTATCTGCTGCTGCTATGCGCCGGTTTCCTGGCTCTGGTCTTCGTCAACGGTGGCTTCAAGTTCCAGATCAACGTCTACAAGGGAGTGATGGCCGAGCGCCTGTTGCGGCGTCTGCGCTACATGCTGGTGGAGCGCGTCATCCGCTTTCCGCTGTCCCAGTTCCGCGTCACCTCGCAGGGCGAACTGGTGGCCATGATCACGGCCGAGGTGGAGCCGCTGGGCGGCTTCTTCGGCGATGCCATCGCGCTGCCCATCTTCCAGGGCGGCACCTTCCTGACCATCGTGGTCTTCGTCTTCATGCAGGACCCCTGGCTGGGCCTGGCCGCGGTGTCGTTGATCCCCGTCCAGGGCTACGTCATCCCCAAGCTGCAGCGCCGTGTCAACATGCTGGGCAAGGAACGGGTGCGCAACGTGCGCAACCTCTCCGACCGGGTCGGCGAGATGGTGTCGGGAATCAGCGAAGTGCGCGGCCATGACGCCTCGGGCTTCATCCTGGCGGATTTCTCGCAGCGTCTGGGTAAGATCTATGACATCCGCTTCGATATCTACAAGCGGAAGTTCTTCATCAAGTTCCTCAACAACTTCCTCAATCAGTTGACGCCGTTTTTCTTCTTTTCCATCGGCGGCTACTTGGTCATCGTCGAAAGCCTGACCTTCGGCGCCCTGGTGGCGGCGCTGGCCGCCTACAAGGACCTTTCGGCGCCCTGGAAGGAGTTGCTGGGCTACTACCAGCGAATGGCCGATGCCACGATCAAGTACGAGGATCTGGTCAGCCAGTTCCAGCCGGCCGGCATGACCGATCCCGAGATCATGTACACCCGCCCGGCCGAACTGCCGGCGCTGGCCGGGCCGGTCAGCATGAACGGCGTCAGCCTGATCGACGACAACGGCATCAAGATGGTCGACAACGCCTCGCTGATGCTGGAGCCGGGCAGCCGGGTGGCGCTGATCGGCGCCGGCGGCAGCGGCAAGGAGCAGATCGCCCGCCTTCTGGCACGCCTGATGTCCCCCACTTCGGGCAAGATCACCATGAGCGGCGAGGACCTGGCCGCCCTGCCCGAGGCGGCGGTGGGCGCACGCATCGCCTACACTTCAGGCGAATCCTATCTCTTCAATGGCACGATTTTCGAAAATCTGGTTTTCGGCCTGCAACACGTTGCCGAGGACGAAAGCGAGATGTCGTCGGAGCGTCAGTCGCAACACGAGGAGGCCCTGGCTTCGGGCAACAGCCCGGCCAACTTCGCCCTCGACTGGATCGACTATGGTGGCGCCGGCGCCACTGGTCCGGACGACTTTTTGGACCGGCTGGCCAAGGTCGTAACGGCGGTCGAACTCGAGGACGATCTTTTTCGCATGGGCCTCAGGCAGACCATCGATCCCAACGGGAATTCGGACCTGACCCAGGGCATCCTTTGGGCGCGCCTGCGCATTCAGGACGATCTGGCGCGCAGGGGCATGACGGACCTGGTGCGCCAGTACGATCCCGAATCTTTCAATCCCTACGTTTCGGTGGCCGAGAACATCCTCTTCGGGGTGTCCCGGGATCCGGCTTGGGAGGTCGACGAGATGGCTGCCAATCCGGTCATCACCGGGCTGCTCGAGGATGAGCTTCTGCTCGACCGCTTCGAGGAGACCGGGCGCAGTGTGGCCGAGACCATGGTTGAGTTGTTTGCCAACCTGCACTCCGGGGATCCGCTCTTTGAACGCTACAGCTTCCTCGACGAGGATGCCCTCGACGACCTGCAGATCGTGGTCCGCCGCCTGGGCAGCAGCGAAACCAAGGAGGCCAGCGAGGCGGACCGGGAAGTGCTGCGCAGCCTGGCCTTGAAGCTGGTGCCGCAACGCCATCAGCTAGGCCTGGTCGACGACGCTTTCGAGACCCTCGAGCTATCCGAAAAGCACATCGCACCGATCATCGGTGGAGCTCCTCCCGGCTCGACAATCCTC
>NZDS01000121.1 GCA_002690215.1 Rhodospirillaceae bacterium
CGCTGCTTGCCCGATGTCCCACATCGCGCTGCGCAGCGCTCCTACCCTGTCGGCGCGACAGCACCGCGCAGGCCATGACCCGGTGAGAAATGCGGGCTAGAGCAGCAGCCCGGCGGCCAGCCCGAGAAAGGCCAGGAACCCCACCACGTCGGTGATAGTGGTGACGAAGACAGAGCTTGCCACCGCCGGGTCGACGCCCATCCTGTCAAAGCCCAGTGGCACCAGAATGCCCGATAGCGCCGCCACCAACATGTTGATGACCATGGCGGCGGCGATCACGCCGCCCAGCGCTGCATCAGCGAACCAGAAACCGGCCACCAACCCGACCAGCAGGGCAAACAGCACGCCATTGAAGAAGCCCACCACCAGTTCCTTGTCGACGATGCGGCGCGCATTGGTCACGGTCAGCTCGCGGGTGGCCAGGCCGCGTACCGCCACTGCCATGGTCTGGGTGCCGGCGTTGCCGCCCATCGAGGCGACGATGGGCATCAGTATGGCCAGCGCCACGATCTTCTCGATGGCGGCATCGAACTGGGCGATCACGGCCGAGGCCAGGATCGCCGTCATCAGATTGATCAGCAGCCAGATGAAACGGCGCTGGGTGGTGGTGCGAATACTGGCATTGATGTCGGTCTCGGAGACACCGGCCAGGCGAAGAATGTCCTCTTCGGCTTCCTCGTGGATGACGTCGACCACGTCGTCAACCATGATCACGCCGATCAGCCGCCCCGAGGAGTCGACCACGGCGCCCGAAGCCATGTCGTACTGTTGAAACAGGTAGGCCACTTCTTCCTGGTCGGTGGCGGGCTCGATGCGGATGGGCTCGGCCTCCATGATGGCGCTGACCGGTACCGGGCGTTTGGTGCGCATGATGCGGTTGAGCGGCACCGTGCCGATCGGCCGATGGGTCGGGTCGACGACGAAGATCTCGTAGAATTCATCGGGCAGGTCGTCGCTTTCACGCATGTAATCGATGGTCTGGCCAACGGTCCAGAAAGCCGGCACGGCAATCAAGTCGCGTTGCATGAGACGGCCGGCGCTATCCTCGGGATAGCCCAGCGCCGCCTCGATATGGGCGCGCTCGGGCACCGGCACGGCGTCCAGCACCCGGCGCTGTCCGGCTTCGTCGAGATCCTCCAGCAGGTCGACCGCATCGTCGGTCTCGAGCTCGGTGACGGCCGCTGCGACATCGACTGGGCCGAGCTGTTCGACGACCGATTCCGCCACCTCTTCACTGAGCTCGGCCAGTACCTCGGGATCGAGCACGCCGCGCATGGCCTCGACCAGCAGGCGCCGCTCGGCGGTTCCAATGAGATCAAAGAGATCGGCAATATCGGCCGAATGCAGGGGCTCGACCAGTTCTACGGCCTGCTCAATACGGCCCTCGCCCAGGGCCGCAACAACGGCCCGGATGCGGTCCGGCGTCAGCCCATAGGCATCGTCCGATGCCGCTGGATGTTCACCCTGGCCGCTCATACCCGGCTCCTGTCCCAGCTCGTGTATCCCGATTGGATCATTAACCCGCATTTCTCACCGGGCCGTATCCGGGGCCGAGCATAGCGCCTAATCCTGCGGCGCAAAAAGAAACCCGCGGGCGAACCCGCGGGCTGGGTAAATGGTGCGGTCGAGAAGACTCGAACTTCCACGGGCTTGCGCCCACAGCGACCTCAACGCTGCGCGTCTACCAGTTCCGCCACGACCGCCAAATACCGCGTCGAGATAGCAAAATCCGGTCCACCGATCAAGGGGCGCGATTCGCTAGTCATCCGTCGCCATGACATTTTCGGTAATCGACACGGCGATATTCTCACCCGCCACCATAACGTCGCCGCGAGCGATGAGGCGGTTGTTGGCAAAGATGCCGACATCGGAATCGACCGTCGCATCAAGCTCGATAACGGCGCCGCGGCCCATCTTGAGCAGCTGGTGGATGGGCATTTCGGCCCGGCCCAGCACTACAGAGAGCTCGACGCTGACGTCGCTGACCGCCTTATCGGCAGGATCCTCGGCCATTTCCCGGTCTTTCCCGTTTGCCAATGATGACTATCATAGCAACATCGGTGGTTAGCGTTAGTAAAGCGTTAAGGTGGAGCGGAGCCTAGGCATGACGAAATGCGAATGGCGACACAGCGAACAGCCCGTCGGCTATGACGAGGCGGTGGCGGCGATGGAAGAGCGCGTGGCAGCCATCCGCACCGGCCGGGCCGGCGAGCTTGTTTGGCTGCTCGAACACGAAGCGCTTTACACCGCCGGCACCAGCGCCGATCCCACGGAGCTTGTCGATCCCGACCTCCTGCCCGTCCACCGCACGGGGCGGGGCGGCCGCTACACCTACCACGGCCCGGGCCAGCGCATCGCCTACGTCATGCTCGATCTCGACCGCCGCGGCCGCGACGTGCGCGCCTTCGTCAACCACCTCGAGGGCTGGCTGATCGCTACGCTGGCCCACTTCGGCGTGCAGGGCGAGCGCCGCCAGGGCCGCGTCGGCATCTGGGTGGCAGGCCCCGGCGGCGAGGAGAAGATTGCCGCCATCGGAGTCCGGGTGCGGCGCTGGGTGAGCTTCCACGGCGTTTCGTTGAACGTCGATCCCGACCTCGGCCACTACCGCGGTATCGTGCCCTGCGGCATCGAGGAGCACGGCGTAACCTCACTGGCAGCGCTGGGCATCAGGACTGATTTGGCCGAGGTCGATGCCGTGCTGCAGCAGACCTTTGAGGAGATCTTCGGACCGCTGCCAGCTGTGTTCACTGCCAATTAGACCGTAGCGGCCTGCCGGAATCCCTGCCCCAGGACTGCGGCTGTCTCATCATCGCCGGCCGGGAGCACCTCGACGTCGAGGACGACGGCCGCGCGAGGGCCCTGATGGCAAGCTTCGATCAGGGCGTCGACTGCCACAGCCGGTCCGACGAAGAGTCCCTCGACGCTACCGTCTCGACAATTGCGCACCCAGCCCTCGACCCCCAGGTCGATAGCCGTGGTCACGGTCCAACCACGAAACCAAACGCCCTGAACGCGGCCGAAGATGTGTACGCGAACTGCCCTATTGCTGGACTCGGGCACCGCTCAGCTGGCGAAGCGGGCGATGAAGTAGCCGGCCACCACTGCCGTGCCGATGACGCCGGCGACGTTCGGCCCCATGGCGTGCATGAGCAGAAAATTCTGCGGGTCGGCGCGCTGGCCTTCGACCTGCGAAACCCGCGCCGCCATGGGCACGGCCGAGACACCGGCCGAGCCGATCAGCGGGTTGATCGGATTGCGGCGGCTGAACAGGTTCATCAACTTGGCCATCAGGACGCCCGACGCGGTGGCAATGCCAAAGGCAACGATGCCCAAGGCCAGGATCTTCAGCGTGCCAAATTGCAAAAAGCGCTCGCCAGTCATGGTAATGCCGACGCTGGTGCCCAGGAAAATGGTGACGATGTTGATGATTTCGTTCTGGGATGCCTTGGAGAGGCGCTCGGTGACGCCGCTCTCGCGCAGGAAATTGCCCAGCATGAGCATGCCGATCAGCGCCGTCGCAGCCGGCACCAGCAGTACGCAGACCACCGTGACGATGAGGGCGAACAGCAGCTTTTCCAACCGCGACACTTGGCGCAGCGAGCGCATGCGGATCTCGCGTTCCTTCTGCGTCGTCAGGGCCCGCATGATGGGTGGCTGGATCAACGGCACCAGCGCCATGTAGCTGTAGGCGGCAACGGCGATGGGCGCCAACAAATGCGGTGCCAGCTTGTTGGCGAGAAATATCGAGGTCGGCCCGTCGGCCCCGCCGATGATGCCGATGGCGCCTGATTCTTGGCCCGAAAAGCCCAACGCCAGAGCCCCCAGGAAGGTGGCGAAAACGCCGAACTGGGCCGCCGCACCGAGCAATAGCGTGCGCGGATTGGCAATCAGCGGCCCGAAATCGGTCAGCGCGCCGACGCCGAGAAAGATCAGCGGCGGGAAGATCTCCAGCGTGATGCCCTGCGAGATGTAATAAAAAAGACCGCCCGGGTGGTCGCCCACGGGCTCGTTGACCAACCCCTCGGTGGGCAGGTTGGCGAGCAGCGCCCCGAAGGCGATGGGAATCAGCAACAAAGGCTCGAAGCCCTTGAAAACACCAAGGTAGAAGAGCAACAGGCAAGCCAGCCACATCACCAGCATCTGCCAGGTCAAGTGACCGAAGCCGGTCAGGCTCCAGAGCTCGAGCAGGGTATCCATCAGGGGTGGCTCAACCCAACGACATTAGAACCTGCCCCTCCTGCACGGAAGCGCCGGTCTCGACAGCGATCGACTTCACGGTGCCGGCGCTGGACGCCACCACCGTGGTGTTCATCTTCATCGCCTCGAGCACCAGCACGCCCTGACCTTCGCTAACGCTCTGGCCGGGCTGGACGTCGATGCTGGTGACGCTGCCGGCGAGAGGGCTGACCACGTCGCCCGGGGCCGCCGGAGCCGCGACCGGTGCGGGCGCCGGGGCCGGCGCCGACGGCGTAGCGGCTACGGGAGCGGCCAGTTGCGGCGGCTGAGGCGCAGTCGTGGCCGCGCCTTCGTCAAGCACCTCGACGGTCACCTCATAGACCTTTTCTTCGACGGTAATTCTGAGCTTTTTCATAATATCAGGTTCACGGCTTGGCCTGCTGCGGCCGGTTGGCGTAGATGTCCCAGCGCACCCGCTGCGAGCTGGGGTGGCGAAAACGGCTGTCACGGGACCACGACAACATGGTGTGGCCCGGCACCCTGATGGCTGTGATGCGGTGGTGTGTGTCGAGCACGCTGGCGACGGCAGCGGCGATCAGCGCCAAGTGGTGTTCCGGCAGGCCGGCTTGATCGGTTTGGCCGGGCTGGCCCGAATCCGCGGGCGCGGCAGCCGGCTTTTCGAAGCGCTTGGCCAGTCGAAATCCCAGGCTGACCAGCGCCGAGGTGACCCACAACAGAGTCAGCACGCCGAGCACGATGGCCACGCCGGTGAGCAGGATTTCGAGCTGTACCCACATCGCTCAGCGCCCGCTCACAGGGGTATGTTGCCGTGCTTCTTGGGCGGCCGGGTTTCACGCTTGGAAAGCAGGCTGCGCAAGGCCAGCGCCACCGCCGCCCGGGTACGAGCCGGCTCGATAACGTCACTGATCAGGCCCTTGCTGGCCGAAAGATAGGGAGAGGCGAAGCGTTCGCGGTACTCCTTGGCCAGTTCGGCGCGCAATTCGTCAGCATTCTCGGCCGCCTTGAGTTCGTGGCGGTAGAGGATGTTGACGGCGCCCTCGGCACCCATCACGGCTATTTCGGCGCTGGGCCAGGCCAGAGCCACGTCGGCCCCCATGTCGCGGCTGCACATGGCCAAGTAGGCGCCGCCGTAGGCCTTGCGCAGGAAGACGGTAATTTTGGGCACCGTCGAGCCGCCGTAGGCAAACAGCATCTTGGCGCCGTGGCGGATGATGCCGCCCTGTTCCTGGGTGATGCCGGGCAGGAAACCGGGCACGTCGACCAAGGTCACCAGCGGAATCGAGAAGACGTTGCAAAATCGGATGAAGCGCGAGCCCTTGTCGGAGGCATCGATATCGAGAGTGCCGGCTTTGACCAGCGACTGGTTGGCGATGAGGCCGACGACGACACCACCAATGCGCCCGAAACCGACCACCAGGTTGCCGGCGAACTCGGTATGTACTTCCATGAAATCACCGTCGTCGACAAGCCGGGCGATGACCTGCTTGGAATCGATCGGGTCCTTGGCTGATTCGGGCACCAGCGCGTCCATGCCGGGGTCGTCGGCAATGACCAGATCGTCGACCAGCCGGTGCGGCGGCTCGACCATGTTGTTGGCCGGCAGGAAGGAGAGCAAACGCCGCACGATGGCAACGGCATCGAGGTCGTCCTCGGCGATAAAATGCACGTTCCCACTGACTGCGGCGTTGGTCATGGCACTGCCGATCTCGTCCATCGTGGTGACCTGACCAGTGGCGGCGCGAATGACGTCGGGGCCACAAATGAACATGTTGGCGTTGTGCCGCGTCATGATGACGAAATCCATCAGCGCCGGCGAATAGGCGGCGCCGCCGGCGCAGGGCCCGGCGATGACGGCGAGCTGCGGCACCACGCCGGACATCAGGACGTTGCGGTTGAAGACCTGGCCGTAGCCGGACAGAGACTCAACGCCGTCCTGGATGCGGGCGCCACCGGAATCGTTGAAGGCGACGATGGGCAGACCGGAGCGGCCGGCGTAGTCCATGGTGTCGCAGATCTTGTGAGCATGCATCTTGCCAAGCGATCCGCCAGCCACGGTGAAATCCTGGCTGATGGCCGCCACCGGGCGGCCGTCGACGAAACCTATACCGGTGATCACGCCATCGCCGGCCAGGCTCTTGTCCTCCATGCCGAAATGACGGGTGTCGTGCTGGGCGTGCAGGCCCATCTCCTGGAAGGTGCCAGGCTCGACCAGGGCCTCGATGCGCTCGCGGGCGCCGAGTTGTCCTTTGGCGTGCCGGGCCTCGATCTTGTCAAGGCCGCCGCCGGCCAAAGCCTCCTCACGTCGCTGGTCAAGATCCTTGAGTAGCTCGTCGAGCTTTGACATTCGAGATGGATCTTTCTGCGTTCCGAAAAGAACGCTGGCGGGGGCACGAGGTGCCTGATTTGTATGCGATCGGTACGTAATCGGTGATCTGGGTAGCACAGGCTGAGGCGTATCACAAACGCCAACTCGATCCACGGGCCCAAGCAGGGATGGTTAGAAGCGGCGCTCGTCACCCGGAGCCACCGGCCATCCGAAGGAGCCGCCCGTCAGTGTTCGCGGACACCGTCGCGGGCCCTGCCGCGACGCGCGAAGATCTTGGACAATCGATCCTTTTCGCAGTCTAAAACGCGGTTCTAAATAAATTGAGTTCAGCGCTGAACTCTAAATTATTAACCAATCAAAACAATGAGAAGATGTCCAATAAGTGTTCCAAAAAACACTCTGAATGCGGGTCAACCGAGCCAGTCCAGGAACGCCGCCGCCTGTTCGATTTGCAGTCGGTTGTCCCGCCGCCCCGCAGCCGCCTCCGGTGTGTCGCCCCAGCGCTCGACCTGATAGTCCTCGTCGAGTTGACTCAGTTCCACGGCCGCCGGGACATCGATCTCACCCCGTTTGAGCGCCAGAGCCACGATCAGTGAACCGCTGGCCGACGTCAGGGTATGCAGCGCTGCCAGGTCAAAATCGCCGGCTGCGGCCAGCTCGCGGCGCAGCGGAGCTATACCCGAAAGTTGGTGACGGCCTGATGTAAGGGCGGCGTATCCTGGCGATGCTGAAGTCGCCATTTCCACGAAGGAAGGATACG
>NZDS01000122.1 GCA_002690215.1 Rhodospirillaceae bacterium
AGGTTATCAGGCGGCCGCGAAAATGATCTCGTTCCCTCGACGGTGGCACGGTGCTATGATTTCCGCGAACCAGGAGACTATCTGGGGAATGTCGGTTCAAGTTGCCGGGCCCGGAAGATCAATTTTCCGCCAACCTATTCAGTGAATCTTCACGGCTTTGCGTTATCCATGGCATTCAACCCAAATAAGGTCAGCCCAGTCGATGGATGCGCCAATGCACAATCACACCTATGACAAAACCAGGGTGGCAATCGGCGACGTAAAGACGGATTCGCTGAATTCAGTGCGCCACATCCTGCGCGATATTGGCTTCCGCGAGATCGAAGTGCGCCGCGACGCCGGCTCATTGCAGGAGTTCTTGCACGCCGCCGACGTCGATCTGTTGGTCAGTGAGGTCGATCTCGAAGGCGGCGATGCTTTCGAGATGATCAATACACTGCGCCACGGCGGCCTCGGCCGCGACCCCTTCATGCCGGTACTCGGCTTCACCTGGAAGGCGACGCCCGACAAGGTGCACCGTGCCGCGAACAGTGGCGCTGACGGCCTGCTCGCCCAGCCGGCCTGGGAGCAACGCTTTCGCAGCGCCATCGAAACCCTGGTGGAAAAACGTAAGCCCTTCGTCGTCACCACCGATTACGTCGGCCCAGATCGGCGCAGCGAGGATGACAATCGCGGCGGCCAGAAAATCCCGCTGATCCCGGTACCCAATGCGCTGCGCCGCACCGTCACCGGCTTGCCCGACGCCGTCCCCTTCGCCGCCGCCATGGTGATGATCCAGGAACAAAAGGTTGAGCGTCACGCCTACCAGATCGGCTACCTGACCAAGCACATCACGGACACCTACCGCGAGATCGACCAGAGCAGCAACGTCGCTGCCCAAATTGCCAAGCTGCAATCCGTGGCCATGGATCTGATGTTGCGCATTACCGACACCAAGTACGCCCATCAGAGCGAGCTTTGTCGCACGCTGCTAGGCGTCTCCAAGGAGTTGGCCAAACAGCCTGCCAATCCCCGGCTGCGCGACATCAGCCTGCTGGCACAATTGTCGCTGGCCCTGCAACGCGCTATCCACGCCGACGATAAGGCCACCATCGCCGCCGCCCACGACATCGCCCAAGCGGTGAAGGAAAACTTGTAGGCAATTCCTCTTAATGCAGCGCGAGCCGGCTGCTCACCAGGCTAATTTCGGCCGGCCGCAGCAGTCGAGTGCTGCAGACCCGCACCGAGTGCAACGGGCCATCCAGGCTGCGCCGCCAGAAGCCGAGGAACTTGCGTAACCGAGGCAAGCGCGGCACCAGGTCGTAATCCTGCCAGACGTAGGTCTGCAGCAAGTTCGGATGATCCGGCAGGTGGTAGGTGATCTCGGCCGTGGCGAGCCGATAGCCGCGGAGTTGAAGACCGAGAGGGCGATCGGAATGTGTCGTCATCGTCGTGTCCTTTCCGCTATTCACAGGGAGCCGTGGGTCGTTCCACCTGGTCCCTCAAAATACCATGGAAAGGACTAAAACTTTAATAATTTCAGTATGTTAGCAGCAGACGATAGAGAGTGCTGCCAGCTTTGACTAGGCCTCAGTCGACGCCAACAGCTGGCCCCAGGGTGTCGCCGATCTCGCTGGCCAGCACCAGGTCGGCGATATTGTCATGGGGAGTGGCCTCGCGATTCAGAATGATCAACGTGGCGCCGTTGCGCTTGGCCAGGGCGGGAAAGCCGGCGGCCGGATAGACCACCAACGACGAGCCGATCACCAGGAAGAGGTCGCAAGCCAGGGTTTCCAGTTCGGCCCGGCGCATGGCCTCTTCGGGCATGGACTGGCCGAACGAGATGGTCGCCGTCTTTATTGTGCCGCCACAGCTGGCGCAGGTGGGCAGGGTCTCGTCTGCCAGGAAGGCGGTGCGGATGGGATCGAGGTCATAGCGGCTGTGGCATTCCAGGCAACTGGCGTAGGTGGCGTTGCCGTGAAGTTCGATGACCTTGGCCTCGGGCACGCCCGAACGCTGGTGCAGGCCATCGACATTCTGGGTGACGACGCTGGTTGCCTGGCCGCGCTCGACCAGCGCCGCCACGGCCCTGTGGCCGCGGTTGGGCTCGGCCTTGGCGAAAGTTTCCTCGGTGGCGAACTTGCGCCGCCAGGATTCGCGCCGGGCCTCTTCCGAGGCCACGAAATCGCGAAAGTCGATGGGTTGGTACTTGCTCCAGATGCCGCCGGGGCTGCGAAAATCGGGAATGCCGGATTCGGTACTGATGCCGGCACCGCTGAAAACCACGATGCGATTGGCCGCCTCGAGGGCAGCGCCGAGTTCGGCCTCGCTCATGGTCCCCCGCGACCGGGTACAAGATCAGGGAAGTGGCCGTGCAGGCGGTCCCGGGCAGCGGCATAGCCGGGCGCCAGCTCCTGGGCCGCGCTCAGCGCCAATTCGCCATTGCCGTCGCGGACAGCGCGTTCGACGCTCTCTGCCAGACGGCTAAACCCGGTGAAGCCGAGGGGCCCCGCGGTACCGTTGAGATCGTGGGCGGTGCGGCGCAACTCGCCGAGGTCGCCCTGGCTGACGATTTGCGCCAACTCGGGCAGGAGTTCCTCAACGCGGGAGCAAAAATCGCGGATGTGTTGGCCTGTCTTTTCGGCGCCGAACAGGGCAACCAGGGAATTAACGGCACGAATATCGACGTCGGCAGAACTCATGGTTTGGGCCGGTGGCTACAGAACAGGATCAAGTGATGCCAGGGTTCCGCAAATAACCTATTCGGTCAAGTTCCGGAAAGTTGTGGGTAGTCAGTGGCTGGTGCCAGCGGAATAGCGGGTCTTGTTCCAGACGTTGTACTTGCCCGAGGGCTTCTTCATGGGTAGGCGCTTGACCTCCTCGAGGGTGGCTGCGTCGTAGACCACCAGGGCGCCATCCATCTCCCAGATGCTGACCAGGGCAAAGCGGCCATCGCGGGTGAACTCGACATGGGCGGCGGTGCGGCCGGGAGCCGGGCGGAGCGTCTTGACGATCTCCAGAGTGCGCTTGTCGATGACGTGGATGACGTCCTTGTTGGGCCCGAAGAAGACGTCGACCCAGGCATAGGGTGTTTGTTCGTGGCTGCGCATGAAAAAACCGGGGCCGAGCGTCTTTATCTCACGCACGGTGCGCCAGTCCCGGGTGTCGATGACACTGACCCGGCCCCCCTTGAGGTGCGGCGTCGCCAGCACCGTGCGACCCTGGTATTCCCAGGTGATGCCGGAGCCCAGATGCGGCATGGCGGCCAGCGCGATGTCGGCGATCTTGCGTCCCACATTGAGATTCACAACCTGGCCGTTGCGGGCGTTGCGGGCGGCACCGATCAGGTTGGCGTATTGCTGGTCGAAGAAGAAATCGTCGAGGTAGTCGTCGAGCCGGATGCGCCGCACCGGGAAGGGACTCTTGTCGAAGTAGCCTTCTTCCTCGCGGTAGCTGTGTATCAGGCCCTTGGCCACCTTGGCCTCGGGATCGTAGGAGATCTCCCAGATCTCGGGCAGATCCTTGAGGGCGACGATGAAGCTCTGGCGAGGGGGCGCAGTGTAGACGGCGCTGACCCGCGAAGTCTGCTGTTTGTCGCCGACCACCGGGATGATCTTCTTGGGCCACAGGTCCTCGGCATCCAGGATGACGATGTTGTGGGGCAGCATGTTGCCCACCGCCAGCCACTTGCCGTCGGCCGAGACGGCAACGTTGCGGGTATTGATGCCGGCCCGCACCTCGGCGATCAGCTTGAGGCCGTAGAGGTCGAACTTGGAGATCCAGCCGTCGCGTGAAGCGAGAAAGACGAAGCGTCCGTCGGGGGTGTACTTGGCACCGCCATGCACCGCGAAATGGGTTGGAAAGCGCGCCAGCGGCTCGAATCGATCACCGTCCAGAATGGTGGCATGGTGATCACCGGTCTCCACCACGGTGAAGAGATTTAGCGGATCGGCGTCGTGCACCGGCTTCTGAGGCAGGGCACCGGTGTCGGCATGCAGGATCCGCGATTTCTGGATCTCCGCCTCGCCCCACTCGGGCAGCTTGGGCAGCGGTTTGTAGATGAAAGCCACCAGGGCCTCGATCTCGGCCTCGCTGAGATACTCGGCGAAGCCCTGCATCTGGGTAGCCGGACGGCCGGCGGCGATAACGCCGGCCGCCTTAGACTTGTGCAGCCGGCGCAGGTTTTCGGGCAACAGCGCCGGCCCCATGCCGCCCAGCCGGACGGCGCCGTGGCACTCGGCGCAATGTTCGGCATAGTTCGCCGCGGTGTTGTCAACGGCGGCGTTCGCGGGAAAAACGAAGGCCACCGTCAGGGCCGCCAGCACAACAAAAAACCTCATCTCACGCCCTCTCGCGGCCTGCACTGAAGGAAATCATGCCCAGACGTTCGCCGCCGCCTTCGATGCCAAGCTCGTCATCGTCGAGATAGCAGGCCGGATCCTCAGCCCAGGGATCGCCGGTAAGCTGGGCCGCCCGCACCCGCGTATTGCCACCACAAATGGCGACCTGAGGGCACAACCCGCAGCGACCGCCCAGCGGCCGCGGTCGTTGCCGCAGGCCCAGCATCAGCGGATCGTCGGTCTGGCTCCAGATCTCAGAAAACGGGCGCTTGCGCACGTTGCCCAAGGAGTGGTGCCACCACATGGTGTCGGGATGCACCTCGCCCACGTTGTCGATATTGGCGATGTTGACACCACTGGAATTGCCGCCCCACTGCTCCAGCTTGGCCCGCACGTGCTCGGCCACCTCGGGGAAACGCTGCTGCACCCAAAACAGAAAATACACCCCGTCGGCATCGTTGTTGCCGCTGACGTATTCGCGATCCTGGCCGTCGCGCCGATCGGCCAGCGCACGTTCGAACAAAATGTCCATGGCGCGGCGGCTGGATTGCAGCACGGAGTCGCTGGCCCGGTTGTGGTTGCCCCGACCGGCATAGTTGAGATGCGAGAAATAGAAGCGGTCGAGGTCCTCGGCCACCAGCAGATCGAGCAGCGACGGCAGTTCGCCCTCGTTGTCCTGGGTCATGGTGAAGCGCAGCCCCACCTTGACGCCGGTCTCGCGGCAAAGGCGGATGCCGGCGAGCGCCTCATCAAAGGCGCCTTCACGGCGGCGGAAGGTATCGTGCGTGGTGCCGATGCCGTCCAGGCTCACCCCCACATAGTCATAACCCACTTTGGCGATCTCGGCCGCCATGGCGGCGTCGATCAGAGTGCCGTTTGAGGAAAGCCCGACGTAAAAGCCGAGCTCCTTGGCGTGCCGGGAGAGCTCGAAGATATCCGGCCGCAGCAACGGCTCGCCGCCCGACAGGATCAAGACCGGCACACCGAAGGCCCGCAGGTCCTGCATCACCGCCACCACTTCCTCAGCGCTCAGCTCGCCCGGAAAATCCTTGTCGACCGACAGCGAATAGCAGTGTTTGCAGGTGAGATTGCAGCGCCGAATCAAATTCCAAACCACCACCGGGCCAGGCGGGTTGCGGCGCGGTCCGGTCGGCCCTGGAGTTTCGATCTCGCGCATGAACTGGCTGATGCGGAACACGATCTAGCTCGCAATCCTGAGGCCGGTTTTCTTGAGGATACGGGTGCTGTAGAGCACCTTGTGGCGGCGTGAACGTCCCGCCAGGCGATCGGCCAGGTCGGCTACTTTGGCCTCAACCTCGTCGCGGTCGCGGCCGTGCACCATGGCAAACAGATTGTAAGGCCAGCCGGCGCGGCGCGGCCGCCGATAACAATGACTAACATAGTCGAGGCCGCCGATTTCCGGGCCCAGCGCCGCCACTTCGGAGTCGGGAACGTCCCAGACGCTCATGCCGTTGGCTTTGAATCCCAAGGCATAGTGGTTAGGCACCACGCCGATGCGGCGCACGACACCGGATTCCAACATCGCCCGCAGCCGCTCCTGGACCTCGTCCGGCGCGATGCCGACAGCCTCGGCGACGGCCGCGTAGGGCTCGGCCACCAACGGCAGACCGCCCTGGGTGGCGACGAGCAGACGGCGATCGACGGCATCCAATGCAGCCATCTCAAACCTCGACGAAAAAGCCGATGTAGAAGGTATCGAGCTTGGGAAAAGCCTGCACCTCGAGCCCGGTGGCCTCACCAATGGCGGCGATGGCTTCATCGGCCCCCTCGGGGGATTCCACCGCCACCACGAACCACATGTTCAAGGGGTCATCGCGCTGATAGTTGTGGGCCACCTGTTCGAATCGGCATATCCCGGTCGGTAACCCAGGCCACGGCGGCGGCTCGAATACCACATGCGATAGCCCTCCGGATCGCGGACGACTTGGGGACGGCCGAAGCCGTGCTCGTCGCAGCCAGGCTCGATCAGCACCTTGCCTGCGGGGCCCCAAACGATGCCGTCCGGTGACCACAGGTGACGCAGCGAATAGCGCGGCAAAAGCTTGTCGCCAATGAGTTCGAAGCTATCGCCGCCTAGGTACCACATGCGAAAGCCTTCCGCTTCGGGTAGCACGAAGGGAGCCGTTCGCACGAGGGTTTCGCCTTCGCAGCGGTCCATCACCGGCACCCGGCTGTAACGCTGGAAACTCTCGCCGCCGTCATGGCTGATTGCCAGACCGGAAAACAGCAGGTAGCGCACGTGAACACCTAGCTGAAAACCCACGTAGTAGAGCCAGAGCTCGTCGCCCCGCCGCACTATGCTGGAGGGCACGACACCGTTATCGTCGAAGCAGCCGGGTTCGCCGATTTCGAGCACCGGGTCTTCGCCTATCCTGAGTACAGCCATGGGGTCCTGGGCGTCGACCTCGATAAAACCAATACGGCTGACTCTGTCTTGGTTGCAACAACCGATGTAGAGGCGGATGCGGTCGCCTGCGACGAGCATCGGCGTCGGCAACATGGCGTGGCTTTGGGCCCAAGGGCGCGCCCCGTCGGGGGCATAGATCAGTCCTCGCTTGCGCCAGCGCATGGTTCAGGATCGATCTTGAAGAAACGGTAGGTGCTGGCCCGGGCGGCCTCGACCTTGGCGGCGGGAAATAGATTCCCCGCTACGGTATTGGCGGTGATCGTCACGCCCGGTCCGATCCAGCAATCCTTAGCGATCCGCACGTTGTCAGCGGTGGCCGAGTTGACGCCAAAAAAACAATTGTCGCCGATTTCGCAATGCCCCGAGACGACCACATGCGAGGAGATAAAGCAATTGTCACCAATAGTACTGTGGTGACCGATGTGATTGCCGCTCCAAAACACGACATTGTCGCCGATGTTGACGTAGGGTTGGATGACGTTGTCCTCGAAGATGAAGCAATGGCGGCCCATTTTGGCGCTGGGCGAGACTCTGGCGTGCGACGAGACGTATGAAGCCAGGTTGTAACCCATGGCGTCGACCGTCTCGACGAGGCGCGTGCGCAAACGGTTGAGTTCGCCATAGACCACAGCCACGTAGACTTCGTGACCATCGGGAGGAAAGGCCTGGGCCAAATCTTCAAGCGCCACCACCGGCAAGCCCAACAAAGTACCGCGAGTAAGGTGCGCACGTTCCACTGCGAAGGCCGCAACCTGGTAATCCGAATCCTCGGTAAGATATTCGTGCGCGACTTCGGCAAATGAGCTGTCGCCGACGATTACGAGACCCCTGGTATCGCTCATGCCTTCCTCAGGGCCTTTTGATCAGGATGTCTTCACGGCGATTGGCCATCGGCAAGCCGGTGGCTTGAGGCATGATAACCGACATTCCCCAGATAGTCTCCTGGTTCGCGGAAATCATAGCACCGTGCCACCGTCGAGGGAACGAGATCATTTTCGCGGCCGCCTGATAACCTGA
>NZDS01000123.1 GCA_002690215.1 Rhodospirillaceae bacterium
GCGGCGCGCAGGCGGTCCATGCGGGCTTCGGTGAAGTACTGGTACTTGTCGCGGATGTTTTCGGGCGTGTCGCCCCACTCGATCTCGGGCTCGCGGCCCAGCGCCACGAAGACGGCCTGGACGAGATCGAGGAAGCTGCGGGCCTGGCCGGTGCCCAGATTGTAGAGGCCGTTGACCTTCGGTTGGTCCAAAAGCCACATACAGACTTCGACACAATCGTCGACCGAGACGAAATCACGCAACTGGCCGCCGTCGGCATAGTCCGGATGATGCGAGCGGAAGAGAAAAGCGGGACGGCCGGTCGCCAAACGCTGATGGGTTTTCGAGACCAGACTTTGCATGTCGCCCTTGTGGTACTCGTTGGGGCCATAGACGTTGAAGAACTTAAGCCCTACCCACTGGGGCGGCGCCGGCCGGTTTTCAGCCACCAGGCGGGCAACGCGGCGGTCGAAGAGATGCTTGCTCCAGCCATAGAGATTAAGCGGCCTGAGTGCCGCCAGGCCGTCCACCGAGCCGTCGTCGTCAAAGCCTTGGCTGCCGTCGCCGTAGGTTGCCGCCGAGGAGGCGTAGACCAAGCGGACCTGGTTTTCGGCGCACCAGTCCCACAGCCTGAGAGGAAAGCGCAGGTTGTTGTCGAGGGTATGGTCGGCGTCGTTGACGGTGGTCGACGATACCGCCCCCATATGAAAGACGGCGGTAACTTCGGAACCTTGACGCTTGAGGAAGCCGAAGAGCTTGTTGGGCGCCACAACGGCGGCCAATTCGCGCTTGGCCAAATTGCGCCAGCTCTCGTCGCTGCCCAGCCGGTCGCAGGCCACTATCTCGCTCTCGCCGCGGGCTTCCAGGGCGGCCACCAGATTGGAGCCGATGAAGCCGGCGGCGCCGGTCACCACGATCAATTCAGTTCTCCTCCCCCACCTTACTCCTCCCCCTCGGCCGCCAGGCGGGCGATGGTCTGGCTGGTGCTGTGGCCAGGTTCGAGCTCGACCAGCAACACTTGGCCGCCATAGCTGGCGACGATATCTGCCCCCACCACCTGGTCGAGACTGTAATCGGCACCCTTGACCAGCAGGTCGGGGCGCAAGGCCTCGATCAGCTCACGCGGCGTGTCGGCGGCAAAGATCACCACCAGATCGACGGCGGCAAAGGAGGCCAGCACCGTGGCCCGCGCCGCTTCGCCCTGGATCGGCCGGCCGGAACCCTTGAGCCGGGCCACCGAGGCATCGCTGTTGAGGCCTACCACCAGGCGATCGCCGGCCGCCCGGGCGCGCTCCAGCAATGCCACGTGGCCCGGATGAGGCAGATCAAAGCAGCCGTTGGTGAAGACCAGACGCTCCCCCTGGCGGCGCCAGCGATCAACCACGTCGAGGGCCGGGGCGAGTTTCAGCACCTTGGCTTCAGGTGCCCGGCCGGCGCCTTCCACGGCCGCCATCACCTCTCCCGGATAGACCACGGCGGTACCGACCTTGCCGACCACGATGCCGGCTGTCAGATTGGCCAGCTCGGCCGCCTCACCCAGCCGGCAGCCGGCGCCACGGGCCAGAGCCATGGTGGCCACCACGGTGTCACCGGCGCCCGATACGTCGAATACTTCGCGGGCCTGAACCGGCAGATGGGCAACCCCTTCGCCGGCTTCGCGCAGGTCGACCAGGGTCATGCCCTGGGCGCCCCGGGTCAGTAGCATGGCGGCCATGCCGTGTTGGCGAGCCACGGCTCGGGCCGCGGCTTCGGCGCTGGCGTCGTCGGTGATGGCGCGGCCGCCGGCCAGTTCGAGTTCGGCCCGGTTGGGCGTGAGCAGCGTGACACCTGCGTAGCGGCTGAAGTCGGGGCTCTTGGGATCGGCGATGACCTCCTTGCCGGCAGCCCCGGCGGCGGCGATCAGGTCGCCCAACAGGGTCTCACCGAGCGTGCCCTTGGCATAATCGGAAAGCACCACGATATCGTTGACCTCGAGGGCCGCGACAGCAGCCTCGGCAAGATCCTGGCGGCTCTGCTCAGGCAATCCGTCCGGCGCGTCGAGATCCGTGCGCAGGAGCTGCTGGCCGCCGGCCAGGTAGCGGGTCTTGACCGTGGTCGGGCGGCCCGCCACTTCGATCAGGATCGGCTCGATGTCATGCTCGGCCGCCAGCAGGGCACGCACCCGACGGCCGGCGTCATCCCCGCCGACGGTGGCCAGCAAGCTGGCCCGGCCGTCCAGCGCGGCGACGTTGCGGGCGACGTTGCCGGCACCGCCCAGCGCGCTTTGTTCGTGTTCGATGCGCAACACCGGAATCGGTGCCTCCGGCGACACCCGCTCGACAGCACCAGAGACGTGTTGGTCGAGCATGACATCGCCGACCACCAGCACGCGGACGTCGGCCAGCCCCTCGAGGCGTGTCGCGATGGTTGCGGGATCGGACATATTGCGAACTCTTTTAGCCGAAAGTCCGCCCTGCGACACGGCTTTTGTGTCCGCCGCCTTCAGGCCGCGGCCCCGCCCTGCTCCCCGGTCTGGACGAAGCGCCGCTCGCTTCCCTTCAAAACGATGGCGGTGAGCACGTCGGTGGAATAGGCCCCGGTATCGATGCCGATGCGGTTGGGCCGCTGGCAGACCTCGCGCAGCGGCGAGTGGCCGTGGATCACCAGTTTGCCGAAATCGGCCGTCGATTCGAGGAACTCGTGGCGGATCCACAGCAGGTCGTGCCGGCTCTGCTCTTCCAGCGCCACGCCGGGACGCAGGCCGGCATGGACGAAAAGGTAATCGCCCTCGCTGTGCCAGAGCTTCAGGCGGCGGAAAAAATCGAGATGCCTGGCCGGCAGGCGTCGCCTCAAATCGTCGCGCAGCCAAACCATGCCGTCGGCGTGCACGGTGGGATTGCTGACATCGACCCCGTAGTTGGCCAGAGTGGCATCGCCACCGTTGAAGAGCCAGGCTGTGCCGTCTTCCGGATCGTCGAGGAAACTGAGCAGGAACTGCTCGTGATTACCCATCAGGTGCACCGCCTCGGCGCCGGCTACGCCATCGTCGAGCAGGCAATCGACGACCTCGCGACTGTGACCGCCGCGGTCTATGTAGTCGCCGAGGTAGACGACAACGTTGCGGGCCATCGGCCGGACCTCGAGCTCGCGGCGAATGCGGCTGTTCAGGGTGCGCAAGAGATCGACCCGGCCGTGGATGTCGCCGATAGCATAGACCCGATGCCCATTAGGGAGGCTGGGGGGCAAGCGGGCGCCGGCGGTCATTCTCGCGGCGAGTGCTTGGCCAGGATGCGCTGCAAAGTGCGCCGGTGCATGTTCAGCCGCCGGGCAGTTTCCGAGACGTTGCGGTCGCACATCTCGAAGACCCGCTGAATGTGCTCCCAGCGCACCCGGTCGGCCGACATCGGCCGGTCAGGCGGCAGCGGCGTTTCGTCGTCTTGGGCCAGCAGTGCGGCAACGATGGCGTCGGCATCGGCCGGTTTGGCCAGGTAGTCGACGGCGCCCTGTTTCACCGCCGCCACCGCGGTGGCGATGTTGCCATATCCGGTGAGGATGATGATGCGCATGTCGGCCCGGATCTCGCGCAGCTCCGGCACGATATCGAGGCCTGAGCCGTCCAAGAGCTTGAGATCGACCACGGCAAAGGCCGGCCGAGAGGTTCGGGCGAGTTCCACGGCATCGGTGATGCCGCCGGCCGCGTCGACGACAAACCCCCGGCTTTCCATGGCCCGGCTCAAGCGAGCGCGGAAGGGTTCGTCATCGTCGACGATGAGCAACGTGCGTTCCTCGGTAACACCGATCCCCCCCAGCTCCCCGCCGTTTTGCTCATTCTTAGTGCTGTTGCTCATGATCCCTTAATGCTGTTGCTCATGATCCGTGCGATTCGAGTGTCTTCATCTCATTCAACCGACTTCGCGGCCATGTTATGTCAACTTTTGCGCCACCGCCACGCCGGTTACCGAAATCCACCCGGGCCCCGGTTCGTTCCAGCAACGTCTTGGCGATAAAGACGCCCAGCCCCATGCCGCTGTTGGGCCGGCTCGAGACGTAGGGGTCGCCCAGTGCGCTGAGCATGCTGCCGGCGATGCCGGGGCCATCGTCGATCACCGAGATGGTAACGTCGTCGACATCGGCGGCAACGCCGACGTGAACCTCGTGGCGGGCGAAGTCGACGGCATTTTCAATCAGATTGCTGAGGCCGTGAACAATTTCCGGCACCCTGGGGATCATGGGCTGTTCGAGCATCTCGCCAATGTCGAGGAAAATGGTAATGCCTTCTCGGCGATATTGCTCGGCAACCTCGTCAAGCAGCGCCGCCGCCGGCATTACGGCAAAGGGCCCCGGCCGCTCCTGGGCCGGGCGCCGCGACAGCTTGTTGAGGATGTCACGGCAGCGGCCGGCCTGGCTCATGATGAGCTCGACATCTTCGGCCAGCGGGCTTTCCGGCTCCAGCTCCAACGACAGTTCCTTGGCCACCAGCGTGATGGTGCCCAGCGGCGTGCCCAGCTCATGCGCCGCCGCCGCCGCCAGACCGCCCAGCGCCGATAGTTTTTGCTCACGCGACAGCGCCATGTGGGCCTCGGAGAGGGCATCCGACATGCGCCGCGCCTCTTCCGCCACGCGCCAGGCATAGACCGTAATGAAAATCATGCCCGTCACCAGCGAGCACCAAACGCCGGAAACGTAAGTGACCGAAAATTCCGGTGTCGGCCCGCTCCAGGGCAAGGGCTGGTGGAAAGCCGCGACCAGCGACAGGCAGAGCACCGCCAAGATGACCAGCCCGATGGTGGACAACAAGCTGAGAATGGTGGCCGATATGGTCACCGAGACGAGAAACAAAAGGGCGAAGGGGTTGGTCAGGCCGCCGGTCAAACTCAACAACACCGCCAACTGCACGATGTCGTAGGCAAGAAACAGCGCCGCCTCGCGGTCGCTGAGCCGGGTCGCCACGGGATAGCGCAACGAGACTGCGACATTCAGCAGCACCGATGCCCCGATGGCCGCCAACGCCAGACCCAGCGGCAAGGAAAAATCCAGGCCGTAGTGTACGAAAAGGACGGCGGACAGCTGGCCCAGCACGGCTATCCAGCGCACCATCACCAAGGTATAGAGGCGCACCCGGCCGGTGCCCAACGGATGCACCTTCAGCGCCGAGCCGCCCTTGGCGGAAAAATCGATCGTCGAACTCACCATGAGCCGCGCCCCAATGCAGCCGCCCGCTGCCGCGTTACCTGAATTTCCGTGGCCGCCAACATAACATAGTTGCCGGCCCCGATACCGCCCTGGCGGCGACATCGGTTTGGCCCCATATTGGCGCCATGTCCGAGCCCGCCATCATCGTCGAAGGCCTGAGCAAACACTACGGAGACGTAGCCGCTCTCGACGGCCTCGACTTCCAGATCGCCAGCGGCCGCATCACGGCACTGCTGGGCGGCAACGGCGCCGGCAAGACCACCACCATCGCCATCCTGCTGGGGCTGCTGTTGCCCAGCGCCGGCCGTGTCGAGGTGTTGGGCGAAGATATGTTGCGCCGGCGCCACCGGGTGTTGCCGCGCCTCAACTTCTCCTCGCCCTACGTCGACCTGCCGCACCGCCTTACGGTGCGCCAGAACCTGCGCGTCTACGCCCACCTCTATGGCCTCAATGCGATCGACCGGCGGCTCGGCGAAATGGCCGAGATGTTCGACCTGGGGGCCTTCATCGACCGCCCCTTCGGCACCCTCTCGGCCGGCCAGCGCACCCGGGTGGCCCTGGCCAAGGCCCTGATCAACGAGCCCGAGTTGCTGTTGCTCGACGAGCCGACGGTATCGCTCGATCCCGACGTCGGCGACTGGGTGCGCGGCGCCTTGGCCGACTACCAGCAACACAGCAACGCCACAATGCTGTTGGCGTCGCACAACATGAACGAGGTCGAACGCCTGTGCAGCGACGTGCTGATGCTGCGCGCCGGCCGGCTGGTCGATCGCGGCTCGCCGCAAGAGCTGTTGGCGCGCTATGGCCGGCAAACACTGGAGGACGTCTTTCTTGACATCGCCCGCGGCCGCGGCACGGCAGAGGTAGTGGCATGAAGGACCAGGTGAGCGCCCGGCCGCCAGCCCCGGCCGATATTTTCTCGCTACAACGCGTCTTTGCCATGGTGCTGCGCTATACCTACCTCATCCGCAGCTCCTGGCCGAGGATACTGGAGTTGGCCTACTGGCCCACGGTGCAGATGATCCTGTGGGGCTTCATTACCCAGTTCCTGGCCCAGAACTCGAGCTACGTGGCCCAGGCCTTCGGCGTGCTGGTCAGCGCCGTGCTGCTCTGGGACATTCTCTTCCGCAGCCAATTGGGGGTATCGCTGTCGTTCTTCGAGGAGATGTGGTCGCGCAACCTGGGCCACCTGTTCGTCAGCCCGCTGAGACCCAGCGAGCTGATGGTGGCGCTGTTTACCGCCAGCTTCTGCCGCACCGTCGTCGGTGCCATTCCGGCGACCTTCCTGGCCATCGCCTTCTTCGGCTTCTCGGTCTATTCGCTGGGCTTTGCGCTGGTCGGCTTTTTCCTGAATCTCATCGTCATGGGCTGGGCTTTCGGGCTGGCGGTTTCGGGCATCGTGCTGCGCTTTGGCATGGGCGCCGAGAGCCTGGCCTGGGCCCTGATCTTCGCTGTAGCACCGGTTTGCGCGGTCTATTACCCGGTGGCGGTGTTGCCAGAATGGCTGCAGATCGTCTCGGCATTGCTGCCAGCCAGCCACGTCTTCGAGGGCATGCGGGCAATTCTGGTCGAAGGCCGCGTCCAGCCCGAACTGATGCTCAAGGCCATGGGACTCAACGTGATCTATCTTGGCCTCGGCGTGAGCATCTTTTTGGGTTTCTTCCGCTCGGCGCGCAAACATGGGCTCTTGCACCAGATCGGCGAATGAGGCTGGTTAGGCGCACCTGCGAAAAAATTTCCACACAAAGGTAAGCAGCAGATGAGTGAACGCACCAGGTGGTGGTTGGTCCGGCATGCGCCGGTGGTCGGGGCCCAGGATCTTTTCTACGGCGGCAGTGACGTGCCGGCCGACGTCTCCGACGACGCCATGTTCGCGGCCTTCCCGGGCTGGCTGCCCGACGACGCGGTGTGGCTTACCAGCGGCCTTCAGCGCACCGAGCAGACCGCCGATGCCATCGCCGCCGCCGGGGTAACCCAAGAAGAGCGCTTCATCGAGCCCGATCTGGCCGAACAGCGCTACGGCGATTGGGAAATGAAGCGCTACGACGATCTGGCCATGGACCTGGCCAAGATCGCCGCTGCCGGCCAATGGCACCGCTACTGGCTGGCGCCGGCCGACCATCGGCCGCCCGGCGGCGAAAGCTTCCTCGACGTCATCGACCGCGTCGGCAGGGCGCTGGAGCGCCACACCGAGAGCTATCGCGGGCGCAGCATCGTCGCCGTCATCCATGGCGGCACCATCCGCGCCGCCATCGCCTACGCCATGAACATGGAGCCCGACCGGGCGCTCTCGATCGCCGTCGAGAACCTGGGCACCACCCGCCTCGACCACATGCCGGGCGAAGGCCTGGGCGGCGATTGGCGGCTGGCTTTCAGCAACAGCCGGGCGGGTTAGTCTGTTTAACTGACAACCCTTTGCGCATTAGGATGAAAGGGGGAGGAAGGAAATCATGATTGAATCATTTGGCGCTCGGAGCGCACTGGTCGCAGGCATCGTACAGGCATTTTGTCTAGCGTCCTTACCGGCCGCGGCCGACGATCAGCAGGCTCTGGTCGACAGCGCCCGTATCACCGTCGAGAACTTCGCCGGCGACGCCAAGATGGCGGCCATGCGGACTTTGCTCAAGCGGGCCAAGGCAGTTTTGGTGGTGCCGCAGATGCTGAA
>NZDS01000124.1 GCA_002690215.1 Rhodospirillaceae bacterium
GCGCTGATGGCCCGGATTCTTGTGGAAGACGTCGATGCACTGGCCCATCAGGTCGTCGACCTTGACCGGTAGGTGTGTATCGGTCGGGGGCTTCGTTCGTTGAAGCCCATTGGCTTGGCGGCGCTGTCAGGCCGCCAGCGACCAGACGAATTCGTCGTAATCGATGCGGTTTTCTTTGAGCAGGGCGACCAGAGCCCCGAATGAAGCTTCCAGACCGTCGCGCTCGTTGCTTTGGCCCTGCTCGGCGGCCAGCAATTGGCGATAAAGCGGCTCGACCTTTTCCAAGGCGCGGCGCTCGGGAACGCGACGGTTGGAATGGTAGCCTACGACGTTGCCGCCAGAATCGAAGCTCGGCGTGACGTGGGCGATGACCCAGTAGAAATCACCGTTTCGAGCCATGTTTTTGACGTAGGCGAAGATTTCGTCGCCGCTCTGGATGGTGTCCCATAGCAGCTTGAAGACGGCCCGCGGCATGTCGGGATGGCGGATCATGCTGTGCGGCTGGTTGAGAACTTCGCTTTCGCCAAAACCGGCAACCCGCAGGAAGACGTCGTTGGCGTAAAGGATGCGACCGGTCAGATCGGTCTTGCTGACAATGATCTCATCCTGGCCGAACGTGGCCTCGTTGTTGGTGGGTTGGACGTTGTATTTCGCCATGCTGCCCTACTCCTGTTTGCTCCTCCCAGGGTCCTTTTGGAGGTCGCCACCGGGGATGAGTATGTAAACGAAAATCATTCTTATCTGTCAGATCGAATCGAGCAGGAATTGGTTTATGGAACCTTAACCGCACCGCCCGAAGGGGCTTCAAAGGCGCCTGTTCACCAAGAAGTGAGGGGGATGGCATCGCCATCCCCCCCCCGGACTCATCCTGCGCAACTAGGGCCGCTTTGGAGATCTATAGCGAATCGACGAACTCCTGGACTTTCTGGTGCATTTGCTCACCTTCGTGGGCCAAGCTTTCGGCCGCCGTCAGCACCTGACCGGCGGCCGACAGTGGGTGACGTGGCGATCTATTCGCGCGGCGATCGCCAGCCCGTAGCCCGAGACAACGGTACCTATGCCATTCCCTTAACCGGCTCTCAGGTAGTTGCCGGACGAGCGGCTGTAAAGAAATGCGGTATCATATTACCTCATGTGTAATTACCTGAAAAACCAGCGCTTTTCCGGTTGACTGGCGTCAATTGTATGACATACTCCGCCGCCGCCGGAGAATTCATGCCGGAACATTCAGGCCAGAGCATTCAGGACCCGAGATGAAAACCTATTCGATGAAGACCGCCGAGGTCGACAAGAAGTGGCTGCTGGTCGATGCCGAGGACGTCGTGCTGGGCCGTCTGGCTTCCGTCGTGGCGACGCGGCTCAGGGGCAAGCACAAGCCGGGCTATACGCCGCACATCGACTGTGGTGACCATATCATCGTCATCAACGCCGAAAAGGTGCGCATGACCGGCCAGAAGCGCGCTCAGCGCACTTACTACCGCCACACCGGGTATCCCGGTGGCATCAAGAGCCGTACCGCCGACCAGATCCTCAGCGGCAAGCATCCCGAGCGCGTGGTCTACAAGGCCATCGAGCGCATGATCCCGCGTTCGCGTATGGGCCGTCAGCAGATGCGCAACCTCAAGGTTTATGCAGGTGCCGAACATCCCCATGAGGCGCAGCAGCCCGAGGCGCTCGATCTCGCCGCCATGAACCCGAAGAACAAGAGGAGCGCCTGAGCATGGCGGAAGAAAAACATACCCTGGCCGATCTCAAGGAACTGACAAGCCGCGAGTCCAGCCAGCCCGAGGGCGAGAGCGAGGCCAAGGACGAGCCCGTCGTGGCTGAGCCGGAGCCCAGCGGCGAAGTACAACCCAACATCGATGCCCAGGGCCGTGCCTATTCCACCGGCAAGCGCAAGAACGCCGTGGCCCGGGTCTGGATCAAACCTGGATTGGGTCGGGTCACCGTCAACGGCCGCGAGGGCGAGGTCTATTTCGCCAGGCCGGTGCTGCGCATGATCATCAATCAGCCCTTGATCGCTGCCGACCGTAACGCCCAGTACGACATCTGGTGCACGGTCAAGGGCGGCGGGCTTTCCGGCCAGGCCGGCGCTGTGCGCCATGGCGTCAGCCGGGCGCTGGTCGAATTCGAGCCCAACCTGCGCCCGGTGCTCAAGAAAGGCGGATTTCTCACCCGTGATTCGCGCGTCGTCGAGCGCAAGAAATACGGCCGTGCCAAGGCGCGGCGCAGCTTCCAGTTCTCCAAACGCTAGCGCAGGTTTTCAAGACAATCTGGAAAAGGGTCGCCAACTGGCGGCCCTTTTTCGTTCTCGAAGGGGCTGAGGGGTAATCGTCAAGCCGCTGGGCAAGCGGCACACAATCCAGCGATTGATGTGGTGCTTGGGCGAGGCCCAAGTATGCAAACGCAATGTCGTTTCGGCCGCGGCCGTCAGGCTGGCGTGGACGCCGAACGCGAGCGCAATAGCGCTGGCACATAAGACGGTGACTCTCATGAGTTCCTCCCCCGAGTGTGATTTCTTGTTTGGAAACCTGCGATCATGTTGACGACGTAGGTGGCTTTATCAAAGCGTCCGTAGTTCCTCTGGAAGTCTTCACTTCTTTCGTTTGCCAGGGTCGATCTGTAACATATTGATCCGATCCAACCGGAGCAGCAGAACATGACGGACGAGCCCATTTTGGAGTCGGACGGAGGTGCCGATTGGCCGGCCAACAGGCCGTCGCTGACCCCTGAAGAGCTTGAGGCGCGCGCTGCCTCTGATCGCCAAGCCGGCTTCGTCATTTCCGAAAACTTTCGCCGTTTCAGCCAGCGCGACGATGTTTTCAACCGCGCTTGGTGGGACCCAGAGGTCATGAGCGACGATGTCGCAGCCTTTTATGCGGCCCACCGCAAACCTGATCCGCGCAAAGGTGACGGCTACACACAGTGGGATTTCGCCTTGCTCAACGCCTCGTGGTCGGTAGCCCGCGATTTCGCCGGTAGGGGCATGGCGAAGGGCCGCCGCGAAGGTTTTCTCGATCCTTTCGAGGTTTTCGTGCCGCAGGCGGAGCAGCAGGCGGAACTTCCCCCGGTCCCGGAAGTGACCGACCGGATACGTAGCGTCGCCGCCTTCCTGGGCGCCGATCTGGTGGGCGTCACCGCCTATGACGAGCGCTGGACCTATACCCACAGCGCCGATATTTCCTCCGAATCTCGCGCGGAAAAGCCAAATGACTGGCTCGACGGCATGACCAGCGTCATCGTGCTGGGTCACGAGATGGAGCGCAGCTTGGTGCAGGCCTACCCTTCGGCTCTGGCGGCCGCGGCGACGGGCCGGGAATATTCTCACGAGGCCGCCATCGTTACCTCGCTGGCCAGTTTCATCAACGGTTTGGGATTTCGCGCGGTGGCGACCTCCAATGACACGGCGCTGGCCATTCCCTACGCAATCCAGGCGGGGTTGGGCGAATACGGCCGCAACCAGATGGTGATCACCAAGGAATTCGGACCCCGTGTGCGCTTCTCCAAGGTGTTCACCGACCTTCCCCTGGTGCATGACAAGCCCACGAGATTCGGGGTTGGTGAAACCTGCAACGCTTGCACCAAGTGCGCCGAGGCCTGCCCGCCCAAGGCGCTGCCCAAAGGGCCGCCGCAGGAGGTTGGGCCGGACCGCTCCAACGTTTCCGGCGTCACCAAATGGTCGGCTGATTGCAACAAGTGCTTCACATACTGGACCAAATTGAGAGCCGATTGCGCCATCTGCATGCGGGTCTGCCCCTACAACCGCGATTATTCCAAGTGGAGGAACCGCCGCTTTCGTGACCTCCTGAACGGGCCCTTGAGGGGGCTGATGTTGTGGCTGGACGCGCGGTTCGATATTAATAGACGCGTCGCGCCCAAGGACTGGTGGCGCACAGCTTCGGCGGACTCTGGCTAAACATCATTTTTTTTGGGAAAGGGGACACATGTCCGAATTCGTCCGGACCAAGCGCTCGACCGTTATCCGGGCGCCCAAGAAGGCCTGTTATGATCGTGACGAGATCTACGCCGTGCTCGACGAGGCCTTGGTCTCACAGGTCGGTTTCGTGGCTGACGGCCAACCCTTCGTCACCCCGGTGAATCATTGGCGCATCGGCGACAATCTCTATTTTCATGGCTCCAGCGCCGGCCGCCGGATCAAGATCATGGAGGCGGGTGCCGATCTTTGCGTCTCGGCAACGCTGCTCGACGGCCTGGTCTTTGCCCGCTCAGCCATGCACCACGGCATGAATTTCCGTTCGGTGATGATCTTCGGCCGCGCCCGCCTGGTCGAAGACGAAGGGGAAAAGCTGGCCGCCCTGAAGGCCTTGATCGAACACCTGGCTCCCGGCCGCTGGGCCGAAGTGCGGCCGCCCAGTGCCGCCGAGATGAAGGTGACCAAAGTCCTGGTGATGCCGCTGGCCGAAGCTTCGGCCAAGCTCCGCAGCGGCCCGCCCCTCGACGACGAAGACGACTACGCTCTCTCGGCCTGGGCCGGCGAGGTGCCGCTGCGCCAGGCCTTCGATCCGCCGATCAGCGATCCGCGCCTGCCGGCCGGTGTCGAGGTGCCCGGATACCTGCCCCGGGACGAGAACTGATCGCCGGCCAGTCAGAGGACTTCGATGTTCGACGAACTGGCGGCCCTGAACCAGCGGCCCCAGCCGTTTTCCGTCTATACCGCGAAGACGCTCTGGACCGATATGCATATTTCGGCGCAGATGCTGGATTTTCATCTCGATGCCGAGGGCGACATGGCGTCGCGGCGCGCGGACTCGATTGCTGCTATCGTCGGTTGGCTGGACGCTCGTTTCGGACTCGCCGGCAAGGCGGTCTGCGACCTGGGTTGCGGGCCCCGGCTTTATGCCAGCCGCATGGCCGAGCGCGGTGCCCGGGTGACGGGGCTCGATTTCTCGGTCCGTTCAGTGGACTACGGCCGCCGGGCGGCAGCGGGGTCGCACTTGGCCCTGGACATCGAGGTATGCGATTACCTGAAAGACGATCTGCCGGCCGGGCAGGATCTGGTCTTGTTGATCTATGCCGACCTCTGCGCGCTGTCACCCCATCAGCGGCGAATTTTGTACGCCAAAGTCCGGGCGGCGCTGAAGCCTGGCGGATATTTCGTTTGTGACGTCTTTTCCCGAGGCCAGTTCGACCAGCGCGAAGAGGGCACAAGCTACGGCCGGCGCCTGATGGATGGCTTTTGGGCGGAGGGCGATTATTTCGGCTTTCTCACCACGTTCCTTTACGACGACCTGAATCTCGCCCTCGATCGCTACCTGATCGTCGAGCCCCAGCGCCGCCGCGAGATCTTCAACTGGCTGCAATATTTCGAGCCTGAAAGCCTGACGGCCGAGCTTGGCGAAAACGGGTTTGACGTCGAGGCGGTGGTCGACGTGTTGACGGGCGAGCCCTGGCAGGTCTCGAGTAGCGAATTCGCGCTGATTGCCAAGCGGTAGCCGCGGTACCGATTATTTTGTTGTCGGCGACCAGCCGTAAATACGCGCGAGCGTCCCGCCCATAAGATCCGCGCGCTCGCCATCAGACAAGCGATCGTTGAGGCGAAAGGCATCCACCCCCTGTTCATAAGTCAAAAGATTGACCGCCCGGGTCCAATCGGTGCCCCACAGGCAACGGTCAAAACCGAAGGTGTCGAAGATGCGGGCCAGTGGATCCCAGATATCGGGGTAGGGGAACGGCTGGTGGGAAAGCGTGCAGGCGCCGGTGATCTTGATGGTGACGTTTTCGTAGGGGGCCAAATTCAAAAGCAAGGGTAGGTCGGCAAAAGGCTCCGCCGGGGCCGGTGGCTCGAACGGCTGTTGCAAGCCCATGTGATCGATAATCAAACGGGTCTGGGGGTGCTTGGCGGCAAGTGCCGCGACCATATCCAGGCGGCCCCAACATAGCAGGTTTACCGGCAGCGAGTGGCGGGCAGCTTCTTCGAGAACCAGGCTGACGGCGGGATCGTCGGGATTGGCGGCAGCGTCGGCATCCTTCGCCACGCCGGGAACCAGCATGATACGGACGGCTACCCCGGCTTCCATCGCGGCCCAGTCCGCGATGGATTCCGCAACAGTGGGATCGGACGGATCGACCGGCTTGATCAGGCCAAAGCGGCCAGGGGGCGCCGCCTGAACCGAAACCGCGTAGCTGGCGTCGTAGCGGTACATGGTCCAAGCCGAGGTCAGCAAGGCGCCGTCGACGCCCACGGCATCCATCGCCGCCACCAGGTCATCGCCCGTCACCTCCGCGGGGCCGGGCAGAATCGCGACCCAGGGCCGGCCCGGGTGATCTCGTTCATAGGCGTGAACTTGCGCGTCGATAATCGCCATTGCTTGCCTCTTTTTTCGCCTGGTGGAGGGGCACGAGCGCCTATTGTGCGTGAAATCAATTCCCCTGGCCCGCATTTTCCTGGCTCTCGAAAATCCCCTGAAGCGTTAGTATCAATAGCGGCAGCGTCGCCAAATTTGGGAGCCCGGAGATGTTGGAGGGTTGCACGCCTTTTCCCGAGGCTTTTGCCGAGCGCTACCGGCGCCGGGGCTACTGGCTCGGATTGACGCTGGGGCAGGGGCTGGACAAGGCCGTCGTCGAGTTCTCCGGACGCGAGGCGCTGAGCTTTGGCGCCGAGCGCTACACCTATGCCGAGCTGCGCCGAATCATCGACCGCCTGGCCTACCAGCTCGCCGGGCTGGGACTGGCGCCGCGTGACCGGCTGGTGATGCAGCTTCCCAACATCCCCGAATTCGTTTTCGTCTTCTATGCCCTGATGAAAATCGGTGTGATTCCGGTAATGGCGCTGCGGCCCCACCGGCACAACGAGATCCGCCATTTCCTATCCCATTCCGGTGCCGTGGGCTACATCGGTCCCGACCGCATCGGGGATTTCGATTACCGCGAAATGGCGGCCGAGATGCAGGCTGAGAACGCCAACCTCGAACACATTATCGTGGCCGGCGAGGCGGGTCCGGGCCAGGTCTCGATCCAGGATTTGCTGACCCGGCCCGTTGGCGACAACGTTGCCGAGTTGCTGGACGCGCGCCGGCCCGATCCCGGCGAGGTGGCGTTGATGCTGCTCTCGGGCGGCACCACGGCGCTGCCCAAGCTGATCCCGCGCACGCACGAAGATTATTTCTGCTATCTCCGGCTTTGCTGCAGCCGGGCCGAGATCAGTTCGCGGTCGGTTTATCTGGCGCTTCTGCCCCTGGGGCACAATTTCCCCTTGGGCTCGCCCGGCCTTTTGGGCACGCTCTGGACCGGCGGCCGAATGGTGCTGGCGCCGGACCTCGATCCCGAGACCTTCTTTTCGCTGATCGAGCGCGAATCCATCACCATAACCTCGGTGACGCCGCCGCTGGTCTCGGGCTGGCTCAAATCCGCGGCTCGGGAAAAGTACGATCTGCGATCGTTCGAGGTGCTGCAATGCGGCGGCGCCCGTCTCTTGCCGGAGCTCCGCCGTCAGGTTCGCGACCTCCTGGGCTGCCACTACCAGGAAGCCTATGGCACCGCTGAGGGCCTAGGCCATCTGGTGCCGCTGGACGCGGCCGACGAATACGTGCTGGAAAGCTCGGGCCTGCCGCTCGCCGCCGACGACGAGGTCCGGGTGGTGGACCACCAGAACAACCAGGTCGCTGATGGCCAGAGCGGTGAGCTGCTGGGCCGGGGCCCCTACACCATCCGCGGCTACTACAACAACGCGGACGCCAACGCCGCCGCCTTCACCGCCGATGGCTTCTACCGCATGGGAGACGTGGTCAAGCGGCACGGCAACTACGTTTACACCGAGGGGCGCAAGAAGGACCTGATCAACCGCGGCGGCGAAAAGATAAGCTGCGACGAGATCGAGGACCTGATACTAACCAACCCCAAGGTCGAAAACGTGGTCTTGGTCGCCATGCCCGACGAGGTCTACGGCGAGAAGGCCTGCGCCTTCGTCACATTACATCCCGGCCAAAGCCTGGAGCTTCCGGAGCTGGTCGAATTCCTGATGACCAAACAGATCGCCAAGTTCAAGCTGCCCGAGCGGCTGGAGGTGGTCGACGCCTACCCTATGAGCCCGGTTGGCAAGATCCTGCGCAACGTGCTGCGCCAGCAGATCGCCGACAAACTGGCGCTCGAGACGGACGGCAATCCCTGATGCCTGGGCAGCGGTTATCTCCGGCTGGCGAAATTCGCGATTATTAATCCGGGGTCTTGCCGACGATAGAAAATGGCCACGAATGAAGAAATAAAAGCCTGGATGCGAAAGATCCTGGCCTGGTTTCTCGGGGCCCTGTTCCTGGTCCTCGGCGCCGTCAGTTTGCCCTCGGAGCCTTACCTGGCAGTGGCCACCATGGTCATCGGCGGCGCCCTGTTTCCGCCTATCACACGGGCTTTTGTCACCCTCACGGGAAAGACCGTGCACCCGTTGGTGCGGGCTGCCATCATTGTTGCCATGATCGTCCTCATGGGGCTGTTGGAGCAGTTCGGCGATCGGATTGGCATCGACGTTCACAGCCAACAGAACACCTGCGGCCACGACTTGCCGCAGTGCAACAAAACCCATGACGTCATGGGTTTTGCTTGGCGCAGCCTGGGTGTGGGGCGGTTCGCGATGGCCACGCCGACGGTGGTGCAGGCCATGCCCACCAGCACCACGGCATAGAGGATGGCCAGGAAGGTGATGGGCTCGGCATGCGCCACCCCGAGCTTAGCGAAGACGTAGCTCCCCGACCATAAAGAGCAGAAAGATAGTCGGCGCTAATACGAGCCAGAGCGGTCTTTCGCATACGCCCGCCGCTTCGCCCTGTTCCACCATTCGACCTCGATATGCGGACCGGATGCCGGTGCCGATAAATGGCACGGTAAGAAGATCTCCCCCTTGTCGCCGCAGACACCAATATGGCAAAGGCGTCGGCGACGGCGCCAACCCAATAGCTGACCCTGAGAAAGACGATCTTTCTTTTGCGTTGGTTGTCCATCTCACATCCAAAAGAGACGGATCACGCGGCGCTCTTCACCAAGCCCCCCGCAACCACCCCGCCACCTCCCGAATGCACTCGTTGCCCTGCGGAATGACCTTGGTCAGCGAAACGAACGCGTGGATCTGCCCGGGGAACTCCCGGTGGGTGACGTCGTTGCCGGCCGCCTGCAGGGCCTTGGCGTAGGATTCGCCCTCGTCGCGCAAGGGGTCGAAACCGCCGGTGACGACGTAGGCTTTGGGCTGGCCGGCCAGGTCGGGGGCCAGCAGCGGCGAGAGGCGCAGATCCTCGAGGTCCTCGAAATCGCCCATGTAGGTCTGGCGGTACCACAGCATGCGGTCCGTGGGGATGATGTAGGCGTCGGGCATTTCCTTGATCGAGGCCGTGTTCATGCGGGCGTCGGTGGCGGGGTAGATCAGGGCTTGCAGGGCCGGGCGCTCGTCGGCCGCGGTCTGCTGGCAGATGACGACCGAAAGGTTTCCTCCGGCGCTGTCGCCGCCGACGCCGACGCGGGCGGGGTCGCCGCCCAGTTCCGCCGCGTGCTCACGCACCCAGCGGTAGGCCGCAAGGCCGTCCTCGATGGCGGCTGGGAAGGGGTCTTCGGGGGCCAGGCGGTAATCCACGGCGATGACGATGCAGCCCGACCACTTGGCCAGCTTGCCGGCGATGCCGTCGTGGGTATCGAGATCGCACTGCACCCAGCCACCGCCGTGAAAGTAGACCAGGATCGGCAGGCCGGTAGGTTCGGCGCTGTCACAATAGAGCCGCGCCGGCAGCTCGCCGGCTCCCCCGGCGACGCTGAGGTCGCGCTTCTGCGCCAGTGGCGGGCAGGGTTCATCAAAGACCTTGGTGATCTGGCGCACCTGGGCGCGGGTTTGCTCGATCACCGGGATCTCGCCCGGCACCCGCATCGAGTTGGCGAAGACGCCCACGGCCTGGGCTTTGGGGTCCATGACGCGATGGCCCAGGCGCTCGCGCCGGCCGGCGTAGTGGATGGCAAGCATGAACTCGGGCAGGCGAGTGAGCAAAAGCCGAAAGAGCACGACAAGTTTTTTCATGAACACTGTTCCCCTCGGTCGTCAGTCAGCTGCGGCCCGTGCGGCCATGCCGGCGATCAGATTGTGCGCCGCCTCGGCCAGGTATTCCGGATAGTCGATGCGAAAAACCTCCATGCCCGGGCTTTCCAGCACTTCGGCAACGACAGGCGTTGGGTAGGCGAATTGTTGCAATCCGATCATCAAGGCGTGCAGCGTCATCAACAAGCGCAAGCCCTCACCGGGCCGCAGGAAGGGCAGGCGTTCCTCGAGCAAGCTGCCGGTGTAGACTAGGCGTCGCCGCATGCCTTGCTTGAAGCTCAGGATAGTGGCGCGCGGCACGTTGCGTTCCAGCACCACGTGGAGGATGGCGGTCAGGCGCAGCAGATTCGGATCCTGCAATATGGCTTGGCCGAAGGCCTCGACCACGCCCGAAATGCCGTCGTCCGCCTGGGTATTCAACAGGTTGCGATCCATGCCGTCGAACATCGTGGCGAACGAATTCGCCAGCACAGCCAGGAACATCTCCTCCTTGGTCTCGAAATAGAGATAAAGCGTGCCCTTCGCCAAGCCGGCCCGGAGCGCCACCGCCGCCATGCTGACGTCCTCGAAGGTGGACTGCGCGAAAAGCTCGAAGGCGGCCCGCAAAATGGCTTCGCGGCGGGCTAGCTTTTGTTCCTCACGCACCGCGCGCTTGCCGATCTTATCCGAACCCATAAATGACTCCTAGTCCATAAGCGAGCATATCTTTGAGTTGTCAACGCGTCAACTTATGCACTGCATGGGAGGTGGTTTTACGTTATCCTTGACATGACCCTAGGTCAGTTATATATGACCCATAGTCAGTAATGGAGCAATTCGAAGGGGAGAACGATGCAGCACTTTACGCTCAACGGCCAGGCGACCAAGATCGACGTAGAAGCCGACACCCCCTTGCTTTGGGTGCTGCGCGATACTTTGGGGCTGACCGGAACCAAGTTCGGCTGCGGCGTCGCGGCCTGTGGCGCCTGCACCGTGCACCTCGATGGCGAAGCGGTGCGCTCGTGCTCGTTGCCGGTTGGCGAGGTCGCCGGCCGCCGGGTCACGACCATCGAGGGCCTAGCCGGGGCTCGGCCCCATGCCCTGCAAATTGCTTGGGTCGAGCACCAGGTGCCGCAGTGTGGCTACTGCCAGTCGGGCATGATCATGGCGGCGGCGGCGCTGCTGGCGGGGAACGCCGAGCCCAGCGATGCCGAAATCGACGAAAGCATGATCAACGTCTGCCGTTGCGGCTCTTATTCCCGGGTGCGCCGCGCCATCCACGCGGCCGGTAAGGGGAGCGTGTGATCATGGCACGGGCGATGAACGTCAGTCGGCGCAAGTTCCTGATCGGTGGCGGTCTGGCCACCGGCGCCCTGGTGGTGGGTTGTTCGATGAGGGTGGGCGGCAAAGACCGCGTTGCCCTTGAAGCGACGCTGGTCGACGGCGAATCGGCTCTGAACGCCTGGCTCAAGATCGACACTGACGGCAGCGTCACCGTGGCCGTACCGCGCCAGGAGATGGGGCAGGGAATCTACACCGCGCTGGCCATGCTGGTGGCCGAGGAACTCGAAGTCGACTGGCAGCAGGTAGGCGTCGAACAGGCGCCCATCGCCGACGTCTACGCCAACACCGCCATTCTGATGGAAGCGTTGCCGTTCGACGATGACTACCACCGCGGCAAGTCGAGTATGGGTGCACGTTTCATAAAGATCGTGGCCGGCATGCTTGGCGTCCAGGGCACCGGCGGCAGCACCAGCGTACGTGACGCTTGGCAGCCCATGCGCACGGCTGGCGCCGCGGCTCGCGAAATGCTGATTCAAGCGGCGGCCGAGCGCTGGCAGGTGGCTGCCGGCCAGTGCCGGGCGGCCCAGGGCCGCATCCACCACGACGCCTCGAAGCGCTCGCTGGGATACGGCGAACTGGCGGCGGCGGCAACCAAGCTTGCAGCGCCGACTGATCCGCCCCTCAAGCCGGCCGACCAACGCCGCCTGATCGGTCACGCTGTGCCACGTCTCGACGTTGCCGAAAAGACCGACGGCCGTGCGATTTTCGCTGTCGACGTGCGCCCGCCGGGCTTGGCCTACGCCGCCATCAAGGCCAGCCCGGTGTTCGGCGGCTCACTCGTGAGCTTCGACGATGGTGCCGTGCGCAGCCTGCCGGGGGTGATCGCAGTGGTGGCGCTACCCGACGCCGTGGCCGTGGTGGCGGATAGCTGGTGGCGTGCCAAGCAGGCCGTCGAGCGCTTGCCGGCGAAATTCCATGACGGCGGCAACGGCGATCTCGACACGGCGGCCGTGTTTCGTACCTTGGAGCGCGGCCTGCAGGATGACGACCCGGACGTCTATGCCGAAGTCGGTGACGTGGAGGCGACGCTGACAGGTGCGAGCACCCCGATCGAGGCCGTCTACCGCGCGCCCTATCTCGCCCACGCCTGCATGGAGCCGATAAACTGCACCGCCCGAGTGGATCCCGATGGCGTCGAGGTTTGGGTCTCTAGTCAGGGGCCGACCCTGGTCAAGTGGATCGCCGCCAAGGTGGCGGATGTGGATTCCAAACGGGTGCGCGTGCATACGCCCTACCTCGGCGGCGGCTTCGGCCGGCGCGGCGAGACCGACATGGTGATCCAGGCAGTGACTATCGCCAAGACGCTACCGGGGAAACCCATAAAGCTGCTGTGGTCGCGCGAAGAGGACATCCAGCACGACATGTACCGGCCGGCGGCGGTCAGTCGCTTCCGCGCCACCTTGTCCGGTGGACGTGTCGAGGCTTGGCACAACCGCATCGTCAGTCAGGTGCCGACAAAGTCGTTTATCGAACGCCTGCTGCCCTGGGCAGCCGTCGACATGCCGGACAACACTACTTCCCAGGGGGCGGCCGACATTCCTTATGCCTTCAATCACCGGCGGGTCGAGCATGTGCCGGTGTCGCTGCCGGTTCCGGCAGGCTACTGGCGCAGTGTCGGCCACAGCCACAACGCCTTTTTTACCGAGTCCTTCCTCGATGAGCTGGCTCATGCCGCGGGCCGTGATCCGTACGAGTTCCGCCGAGAGTTGCTTGACCAAAAACCGGATTTCCGCATGGTGCTCGACCGTCTGGCCAAGGAGGCCGACTGGGGCACGCCGCTGGCCCCTGGTCGAAGCGGCGATCGTGGCCGCGGCCTGGCGCTGCACCAATCCTTCGGCTCGATCGTCGGCCAGGTGGCCGAGGTGACATTGAGGGAGCGGCAATTGACCGTCGATCGTGTGGTCTGCGTCGTCGATTGCGGCACCGTGGTGCATCCCGACATCGTCGTCAGCCAGATCGAAAGCGGCATCATTTTCGGCCTCACGGCAGCATTTTTCGGCGAGATCGAGCTGGAAAAGGGGCGCGTCGTGCAGCGCAACTTCCCCGACTACGAAATGGTGCGGCTGGCCAATGCACCGCGTATCGAGACTCATCTGGCGCCCAGCGGCCGCCATCTCGGCGGCATTGGCGAGGTCGGAACGCCGCCCATCGCGCCGGCCGTGGCCAACGCCATCTTCGCCGCCGGCGGCGGGCGGGTGCGCGAGCTGCCGCTGGCGAAAGCCGGCTTCCAAGCCTGAGGCACCCGTGGCCGCGCCGCGCGGGCCGTGCCCCGGTGAGAATTGCGGGCTGGCGGTCCCTACCGCCTGCCGCAAGGCAAGCCGGTTGCCCAAATCCTGCGCTGCTGCCACCATTGGCCCGGCAGGCCAACCCGCGGGAGGAAACCCATGTCACGCGTCATCACTATCGGTGCGGCCCAGCTCGGGCCCATCCAGAAGGCCGAAAGCCGGGCCCAGGTGGTCGCGCGCATGCTGGTGCTCATGCATCAGGCCAAGGCCAAGGGCTGCGGCTTGATCGTCTTTCCCGAACTGGCGCTGACGACCTTCTTTCCCCGCTGGTACAGCGAAGACCAGGACGAAATAGATGCCTGGTTCGAAGAAACCCTGCCCGGTCCCGAGACCGAGCCCCTGTTCGCCGCGGCCCGCGAGCTTGGTATGGCGTTTCATCTGGGCTACGCCGAAAAAATCGTCGAGGAGGGGACGCTACGGCGCTTCAATACGGCGGTTTTGGTCGATGCCGGCGGCGAGATCGTCGCCAAATACCGCAAGGTGCACCTGCCGGGCCACGACGAATACGACCCCGAGCGCGCCCACCAGCATTTGGAAAAACGCTACTTCGAGGTCGGCAACCTGGGCTTTCCGGTGTGGCGGGCGTTGGGCGGTATCGTCGGCATGTGCATCTGCAACGACCGGCGCTGGCCCGAGACCTACCGGGTGATGGGGCTGCAGGGCGTAGAATTAGTATTGCTTGGCTACAACACGCCGACCGTGAATTCGCAGTCCGACGAGGCGCCGCACCTGCGTGCCTTCCATAATCTCTTGAGCATGCAGGCCGGGGCTTACCAGAATTCGACCTGGGTGGTCGGTGTGGCCAAAGCCGGTGACGAGGATGGCCATGAGCTGATGGGCGGCAGCGCCATCATCGCGCCGTCGGGCGAGATCGTGGCCCAGTGCCGCACCTTGGGCGACGAGCTGGCGGTGGCGGATTGCGACCTCGAGGCAACCCGCTTCGGCAAGGAAACCATCTTCGATTTCGCCCGCCACCGGCGCATCGAGCACTACGGCCTGATTACCGAGCGCACCGGCGCCGAACCGCCGCCATGAGGGGTGCGAGCATTTCAAGATTGATGTGACCTGCCCGTGGCTCTGGTTTTTTGGTTGTCGTTCTGGCGCAGGAGCGTGTGAAGGAAAATCGGAACCGGTCGTCGGTTGCCGCCGCCACCCCCCACCCCTCCCCCACAAGGGGGGAGGGAGCCGAAACCGGCTGTAGTCCTTGACTTTCTCCCTCCCCCTTGATGGGGGAGGGTCGGGGAGGGGGTGATTTTTCGCTACCGGAGACCATCGGTGCAAACATCGGATTACATCACACTCTCTATCCGCCGGCCGTCCGCATGTAGTTGTCGTAGATCTCGACCAGCAGGCGGGTCAGGTGGCCGGGCTTGCCGTTGGCGATGACGCTGTCGTCGATCTGTACCACCGGGCTGACTTGGGCCGAGGTGCTGGTCATGAAGGCCTCGCGGGCCTCCTTGGCTTCGGCCACCGTAAAGGGACGCTCGACGATTTCCAGCTTCTCGCGCTCGGCCAGAGCGAGAACAGCCCGGCGGGTGATGCCGGCCAGGATGGCCTTACCGACGTCGCGCGTCACCAGCTTACCCTCGCCATCGACGATCCAGGCGTTGGTCGAGCTGCCCTCGCTGACCGTGCCGTCCGGCCGCACCATCCAACCTTCCTGGGCGCCGGCCTCCCGGGCCTGTTGTTTGACCAGAACGTTGGCCAACAGCGAGACCGACTTGATATCGCAACGTCCCCAGCGATTGTCGGGCGTGGTGATGACCTTGAGGCCGTTCTCGACAACCTGCCGCGAGGGCGGTTTTTGGCTTCGTGCCATGACCACAAGGGCGGTCCGCGAGGTAACCGGAAAGGCGTGGTCACGCCGGGCTACGCCACGCGTCATCTGGATGTAGACGATGCCCTCGCGAACACGATTGCGACGCATCGTTTCGCCGATCACGAACTCCAGCGCCCGGCGTGAACGACCCATAGCTATGTGCAACTCGGCCAGCGAGTATTCCAGCCGGTCGAGATGGGCTTCGGCGTCGACCAGGGTGCCATGGCGCGCTGCAACGACTTCGTAGACGCCATCGGCGAATTGATAGCCCCGGTCCTCGACGTGCACCGCCGCCTGGTGCTGCGGCAGATAGCGTCCGTTGACATAGGCGATGCGCGACATGAACTAGACTTCCGTCTCGAGCCGGGCGCGCAGCTCGGCTTTGGCGATCTTCTCCAGCGTCGAGCGCGGCAGGCTGTCGACCAGATGAACCTCGCGCGGCACCTTGAAGTCGGCGAGCTTTTCCCGGCAGGCTGCCAGTACGGTCTCGGCCAGGTCCGGCGCCGCCCCTTCGAGGCCGCCCTCGACCAGCACGAAGGCCACGGGAACCTCGTCCAACATCTCGTGCTTCTTGGCCACCACGGCCACTTCCGCCGCCTCGGGCAGCTCCATGATGACGCGCTCGACCTCGGAGGCGGCGACGTTTTCGCCACCCACCTTGAGCATGTCCTTGTCGCGGTCGGCAAACGAGATGAAACCGTCCTCATGCAACGTTACCTGGTCGCCGGTGTCGAACCATCCCTGGTCGTCGTAGGTCGCCGCCGTAGCCTCGGGGTTGTGGAGGTATTCCTTGAACAACGAGAGCCCCGGCACCCCCAGCACCTTGAGGCCTCCGGTCTCGCCGGGCGCTACAGGGCTGCCGTCGGGGCGCAAGATGGCGATGCCGTATTCCGGTGCCGGCTTGCCGATGGCCAGCGAGCGGTTGGGATGATGCACGTCGCCGACGATGCCGTGGCTCATGGTCTCGGTCATGCCCCACCAGCCGATGGTCTTGACGCCGAAGCGTTCGTCGCTGGGGGGCTCGCAGAATCCGTTACCCCAAAGGCGGTAGTGGTGGCTGGCCGGCGCTTCCGCTCCTTCCAGGGCGCACAGGCAGAACCAGACCATCGAGGTCCAGGTGCAGCGGTGGTCGAGCGAAACCTGCCAGAAGCGGCTGGTCGACCAGCGTGGCTGCACCACGCAGGTGCCACCGGCCCACAGCGTCGACAGCACGGAATAGGCCTGGGCGTTGGTGTGGAAAAGCGGCAGCGTGCAGAGGTGAACGTCGTCGGCCCTGAGGTCCTGGTGCAGGGCATTGATCCTGGCGCCCCAGAGTGCGTTGGCGTGAGTCCAGAGTACCCCCTTGGGCCGCGAAGTGGTGCCCGACGTGTATTGCACGCCAACCGGGGCCATGGGGTCGGCCGGGCGCTCGGGGATGGTGCCGGGGTCGCCGTCGAGGGCGGTGAAGGACGAGGCGGCATCGGGCGCTTGGCCGGCGGCCGGTGCGGCCCCGTTGTCGTGGGCGGTAACGGCCAGCCACTTGAGGTCGGGAGCGGAGCGGTTGACCAGTTCCGCCATGCTGGGCTGGGTGATGGCCGCCACGGCCCCGCAGTGTCCGGCAAAATAGTTCAGCTCGTCGCTTGAGGAGCGGGCGTTGGTGGTCACGGCAACTGCACCGATCTCGGCGCAGGCGTACCAGGCCAGGATGATCTCGGGGCAGTTGTCGAGGTGGATCAGCACGAAGTCGCCCGGACCGATGCCACGCGCCAGCAAACCGGCACCGAGGCGCCGCACCCGATCGCGAAAAGCTGCAAAGGTCCAGGCCTGGCTCTCACCCTCGAAGGGCACCCAGACGATGAAAGGATGGTCGGGCCGCGTGGCGGCGCGGCTTTGCAGCAAGCGGGGCACGTCCCAGCCCGAAAAGGGATGAACCAGGGGGTGACGCAGCGCAGACATCGGCGATACCGGGGGAGTGGTGGAAAGTCCGCACATGCTACACTGCTAACAGCGACTTGTCGGATGATATCGGCTATCCTGGTGCGGCAAGATCAGCTGGGATCGGAAGAAACCATGCCTTTCCACCCCGTAGATGCCCACGTTGGCGGTAGACTGCGTTTGCGCCGCAAACTGCTTGGCTTCAACCAAACCAAGCTTGGCGATGCCGTCAACCTGACCTTTCAGCAGATCCAAAAATACGAACGCGGTACCAACCGCATGGGAGCGAGCCGACTTTTCCAGTTCTCCCAGATCCTCGGTGTGCCGATCAGCTTCTTCTTCGAGGACATGCCGGCCGATATCGGCGAGCATGTCCCCGAAGTCGAAATGCTGGCCGACAACCGCTTCCAGGAGACCGGCATCCCAGAAGAGGAAGTCAACGCTCTGGTAGTCGACTACAACCGCATCAAGGATCGCAAGGCCCGGCACCGGTTGCGCGATCTGGCCCGCGGCTTCGCCGGCATCAAGCGCGGTCGGGCAAAAAACAAATCCGGGTGATGGCGGGTCAAGAAATCGTCATCGACGAACATTTCGTCGGCCCGCCGGGCATCACGCTGGGCAGCTACATCGGGGGCCGCGCCGCCGACTATCTGGAAAGTGACACGGTTAGTGTCAGCATGCAGGCGCCGACCCCGATGGGCCGGCCCATCAGAGTCGACAGCGAGTCCGACCGGGTGCGCTTCTTCGACGGCGATACCCTGTTGATCGAGGCCCAACCGGCGACGCTGGACCTGGCGCTTCCCGAGCCCATCGATCTGGCCGACGCCAAACGGGCCTCGTTGCGACACATCAAAGAGATGCCCTATCCCGATTGCTTCGGCTGCGGCTCCAATCGCAGCGCCGACAGTGGCCTGCACCTGCGCTCGGGCCCCGTAGCCGAGCGCAATATGGTGGCTATCGACTGGCTGCCCCGGCCCCAAGCGGTAGGCGCTGCGGAAGACCAGGCGGTCTCGCCTCTCATGACCTGGGCCGCCCTCGAATGTCCGTTGGCCCGCGCCCTCGAGCTGCCGGGTATGAAGACGCCGGACGAGCTTATCGTACTGGGCCGCATGACGGCCCGCATCGACGCCTCGCCGCGGGTCGGGCACGAGCACTTCTTCATGGCCTGGCCGCTGGAGCGGGCTGGTCGGCGCTTGGAAATCGCTGGCACTTTGCACGACTCCGAAGGCGCGCTGCTGGCCGCCGCGGCGCTCACATTCGTGGTCTTGAAAGCAGGCGTTTCCTACGATAGTCTGGGCGCGCGTTAATTTCCTCTGGCTGTTTTTCGCGCAACGGTCGCGTTATCCTTTATTAGGGCGCCTATCCGGGGGGGGAGTAGCGGGAGGTTTGGTAATGAGAATCGCCGGTTGTGACTTGGGCAAAGCTTCTGTGGGCTTTGTCATCGCCGAAGTGAGCGAAGACGGCAAGATCGAAATAGAGGACAGGCGCTACACGCTCCATGACGGCGATCCCATGGGCCATTTCGCGGCCTGGTATCGCGACAATGACATTGCCTCATGCGGCGCCCTGGCGGCCACCGGTGTCTACGCCGACGAGCTTTGCGAGCCGGTACTCATGCTGCCCGAGGATTCCTGCCAGGAAGCGGCGCTGGAATTGTCGCCCGAGCTCGAAGGCGCCCTCAACCTGGTCAGCATCGGCGCCCGCGGCTACGGCGTGCTGAGCAGACGGCCGGCCGGCAATGGCAGCGCTAAATTTCACTATCAGTATCTCGAAAACGACAAGTGCTCGTCGGGCACCGGCGAAAACATTCAGAAGATCACCGATCGTTTCGGTCTGGCCGTGGCGGAGGCCGACGAGCTGGCGCTGTCGGTTGCGGATAGCATTCCCATCACGGCGCGCTGCTCGGTCTTTGCCAAGTCCGAAATGACTCATTTCGCCAACCAGGGCCGGCCGACAGCCGAGCTCTTCAAGGGCTATTTCGGCTCGGTGGCCCGCAATACCTACGCTCTGGCAACGCGCAATCAGGTCGAGGGCCCGGTCTACTTGATCGGCGGCCCGGCCCAGATCCAGTCCTTCCGCAGCGCCTTCGAGGAACTGATGGGGGCGCCGGTCACCAGCCCGCCGCTAGCCGAGTGTTTCGAGGCCGCCGGTGCCATGGCCATCGCCGCTCAACAGGCCCGGGCCGGCAACGGCGCCGGGCGCGCGCTTCCTCAGGACCCGGCGGCGTTGCTGCGGCCGGTGGAGAAACGCTTCGAGGTGCTCGATCCGGCCAGTAGCAAGCGAGACAGCGTAACCATCATGGCTGAGCCGGCGATCCCCGAGGGTGCAGCCGGCGAGCCCGCCATCCTCGGCCTCGATCTGGGATCGACCGGGGCCAAGGCTGTGCTGACCTCGATCGAAACGGGCGAAGTGGTGCTCGACGTCTACGACAGCACGCGGGGCAACCCGGTCGATGCGGCGCGCCGCCTGGTCAGCTCGCTGCTGGAACGCACCCAGGCCGACGTGCGCGCCATCGGCGTCACCGGCTCGGGCCGCGAGGCGGTGGCGACGCTCTTGCGTGCCGTCTATCCCGACAGCGACAACATCGTCGTGCTCAACGAGATCGTGGCCCACGCCACGGCTGCCAGCCGTTGTGACGTCGATGGCGGCGCCGATCTATCGGTGATCGAGATCGGCGGCCAGGACGCCAAATACATCCGCGTCCAGGGCGGTCGCATCGTCGAGAGCGACATGAACAAGGCTTGCTCAGCCGGCACCGGCTCGTTCCTCGAGGAACAGGCGAACCTCTACGACGTGCACGACATTCAGGAATTCATCGACCTCGCCTCGGCTGCCCAGCGGCCACCGGAACTGGGCCAGATGTGCACCGTCTTCGTGGCCGACGCGGCGGCCCTGGCAGTCAAAGAAGGATTTGGCCGCGACGACATCTTCGCCGGCTTCC
>NZDS01000125.1 GCA_002690215.1 Rhodospirillaceae bacterium
CCCGTTGGCTTTTTGTCGCTCACGGCGGCGGACCTGAAGGTCCGCTGCCTGCGCGGGCGCGCCGCAGTAGCGGCGGGTCGCAGTCGCTCCCGTTGCACAAAAAAACCAAGCACAAAAACACATCTGGAATCGGCACTAAGCCGCCCCCCGGAGGGGGGCGGAGGCCAAGGGCGCGGATGCGCCCGCCCGGCGAGGGTCAACGAGAATCCGCCCGCCCGGTGAGGGTCAGCAAAAAGCCTGCCCGATCTCGGCGCTTTCGATGCCGCCGCTGACTTCGATCAGGACCTCGGGCGCAATGCCGAAGACGCAATGGGGGTGGCCGGCGGCGGCAAAGACGGTGGCGAAACGGCGCAGGCTGGCATCGAAGGCGATGGGGATGGGCTCGGTATGGGCCAAAGGCGCGACGCCGCCGATGCTGAAGCCCGTGGCGCGGCGCACGGCGTCGGCATCGGCCCGCTTGGCTTTGCCCTTGAGGCCGAGTGCCGCCGGCAGCAACTTGGTGTCGCACTGGCGATCGCCAGCTACCAGCGCCATCACCGGCTGGCCGGCGACATCAAAGAGCAACGACTTGACGATGGCACCAAGCTCACAGCCCAGGCTTTGGGCAGCGTCCCGGGCGGTGCGAGCCGTGGTCTCAAGTTCGATCACCTGGGTCTCGCAACCAGCCGCCGCCAGAGCTTCGCTCACCCGCCGCACGCTGGCTCGTTCAAGCAGACTCATGGTGACCCGCTCTCAGCGGCGCTTGTACTGTTCGGCGCCGAACATCATCTCGCGCGCCTTTTCGTCGAATTTATCACCCGGTTTGCGCTGATGCTCCTTCAGCACCTCCAGCCCACGCTGCACCGCAGGGCGATCGTTGATGGCTTCGAACCAGCGCTTGAGGTTGGGAAAGTCGGCCAAATCCTGGCCTTGGCGCTCGTAGCTGCGCAGCCACGGCATAGTCGCCATGTCGGCGATGGAATAGTCGCCGGCCAAGAAGTCCCGACCCTCGAGCCGCGTATCGATGACGCCATAAAGCCGCCCGGCCTCGTTGGTGTAGCGATCGACGGCGTAGGGGATCGGCTCCGGTGCATAGGCCCGGAAGTGGTGGGCCTGACCCAGCATGGGACCAACGCCGCCCATCTGGAACATCAGCCAGCACAGCACTTCGTAGCGCTGGCGCGCGTCGCTGGGTAGGAACTGGCCGGTCTTCTCGGCCAGATAGATCAGCATGGCGCCCGATTCGAAAAGCGCGATGGGTTGGCCATCGGGGCCATCGGGATCGACCATGGCCGGCATCTTGTTGTTGGGGCTGATCTTGAGGAAATCGGGCTCGAACTGGTCGCCGGCACCGATGTTGACCGGGATGACCTTGTACGCGAGCCCGGTCTCTTCGAGCATGATGTGGACCTTGTGGCCATTGGGTGTCGGCCAGGTATAGAGATCGATCATGGCTTCATTTCCTGTGTGCTTTAGGTGGGGCGGCGAGAGGGAGCGAGCTTATCGAATTATCATCCCGCCGCACAACGCTTAGCCAGGGCCGCCAGGTATTCGACCCCTTGGATGGCCCGGCTGCCGTACCACGACACCATTTCGCCGTCGACAAGCAACGTCGCCGCCACATCCGGATGATCGCGTGCGAAGGCGTCGCGATGTTCGGCGGTGAATTCGAAAGGTTCGCTGGGTAGCAGCACCAGGTCGGTCTCGGCCAGCAGGGCGTCGTCGATGGTGACCTCCGGATAGCGCATCTCCGGATCGTGGCCCAAGGTGCGCCAGCCCACCAACTCCAGCAGGCGCGAGACGTAGGTATCGCGCGACACCGTCATCCAGGGATCCTGCCAGATCAGGTAAAGCACCGATTGCTGCGGCCAACTCTCCTCGGCAACCGCCTCCAGTGCCACCTCGAGGCGGCGGCACAATTCGTCGGCTCGTTCCTGGACCCTGAAAACGCCACCCAACAGGCGAAACAGCCCGAGGTTATCGGCAGGCTCGAGCGGATGACTGACGACGATGGCAACGTCGGGCAGCGCCTCGCGGATGGCTTCGACCTCTTCTTTGACGTTCTCGTCGACATTGACGATGACGTGGCTGGGCGCAAGGGCGCACAGACGATCGAGCTTGAACTTCTTGGTGCCGCCGACACTGGTCACGGCATCGACGGCGGGCTTGGGATGGACGCAGTAGTGGGTGCGCCCGACCATCCGGTGGCCCAGCCCGAGGTCGAACAAAAGCTCGGTCAAGCTGGGGACCAGCGAGACAATACGCGGCTCTAAAGTCGGCTTGTGCGGCGCTCCAACCGCGTCAATCCATTCTCCTTCCATGCACCCTCCTTCTCTCGACCAAGACTCCAGCATGGCGCAAGTTCACACACAATTGAACGAACTGTGAGAGCACCCGGCCACAACTGTTGCCAATATCTTCATTACCGGAAGCCTCACTGGCGCCTTTTTTGGGAGAATGCAACATGCGCGGGCTAGCGATGGTTTTTCTGCTGGCGGCATTGCCCTCCCTGGCCCTGGCCGCCGGCCCCTTGCCGGTCGCGACCAAGACCGCCGCCACGACGGCAACGCTGGAATTTCCCAAGAATCTTTCGAACGAACAAACGCTGCGTTTTGTGGCCGGCCTGAGCGGCGACCAGGCCCGCCTGCTGGTGTTGCAGCGCCTCGACGAGTTGCGGACCCGGGAGGCGGCAGCCGAGCAAGGCCCCAGCGGCCTGGCCGTCGTTATGGTCAGGATGCGCATGGACCTGCAGGGCCGGGTCTCCAAGATCCGCGAACGCCTCGGCGTGCTGGCCGGCGGCATACCGCGAACGCCGGGTGCGGTCGCCGGCATCCTGGGCCGGCTGCAGAGCGGCTTTTGGCTTGTGGCGCTGGCGACGCTGGCGGTGGTGGGGTTTGGCCTGGTCTTGCGCGCCCTGGCCCAACGCGGGACGGCGAGCTTCCGCGGGCATCTTGAAGCGATCCAGGGTGGCCGCGTGATCGAGCGGGCCGGCCGGCTGGCCTTGCGGGCGCTACTCGATCTGCTCGGAATCACCGCCTACGGCCTTGGCGGCGTGGTGCTGCTGGCGCTATTTTTCGACCGCGGCGGACTGGATCAGGCCTTTGCCTTCAGCTACCTGACCGCCGGCCTGATCATCCTGGCTGTCCAGGCGACCTCGCGTTTCCTGTTGGCGCCGCGGGCGCCGGCGTTGCGCCTGATCGCCCTGGACGACGGCCTCGCCGTGGCCCTGCATAACGCCCTGGTGCGGCTGGCAGCGGTGGCCAGCATCGTCTGGTTGACCACGGCCTTTCTCATACTCCAGGGCGGGCCGCCGTTCGGTGTCCATCTCTCCCTGGTGCTGCTCAGCGGCCTTATCGTGCTGGGGCTGGTCGTACATACGGTCTGGCGGTTGCGCCGGCCGTTGGCCGAACTGCTGTCGGCTCGGCCAGGTGTCAGCACCAGCGACCTAAAGACCGGCCTGGCCGGCAATTGGCACCTCTTCATGACCGCCTACATCGCCGTCGTCGCGGCGCTGTGGAGCATCTCGATGCTGACCAGTGGCCACTCGGTGCTATGGCCGGCGGTCGGCAGCGTCGCCCTAGTCGCGCTTTATCCGCTGCTCGACATCTGGCTCTCGCGGGCCATCGGGCAACTGGTCGGATCGTTTCTGGTGGACCAGTACACGCCGGTGGTGACGGCAGCCGGCGACGAAGGCGACGACGCGCAACCGCTGCAAGTCGACCACGAGGCCATCGCCCGCAACGCCGAGCGCTACAGCCGCATCCTCAGGCGAGGCACGCGACTGGCGCTCATTTTTCTCATCGGCCTGGCGGTGCTCGAGCTCTGGGGCCTCGACGTGCTGCGGCTGCTCGGTGCTCCCGGCGCCGGCGCCGTCTGGAAGGCGGTCTTCGACATCGGCGTGGTGGTGCTTTTGGCCTACCTGGTATGGCAGCTCATCGAGGCGGCGCTGACCCGGAGTGCAGGCGCCGATGCAGCGCCCGAGGCGCCGCCCGAAGCCCGGGCCCAGACTCTGTTGCCCCTGATTCGCAAGTTCATCCTCATCGTCATCGCCGTGATGGTGGCGATGATCGCCTTGGCTTCGATCGGCGTCGACATCGGGCCGCTGCTGGCCGGTGCCGGCGTCGTCGGCCTGGCCATCGGTTTCGGCGCCCAGGCCCTGGTGCGCGACGTCGTGGCCGGCGTCTTCTTTCTCGTCGACGACGCCTTCCGGGTGGGCGAATACATCGAGGTCGACGAAAAGATCCGCGGCGAAGTCGAGGCCATCTCGGTGCGCTCGCTGCGTCTTAGGCACCACCGCGGCGCCGTCATCACACTGCCCTTCGGCGAGCTCAAGCAGATCACCAACCACAACCGCGACTGGACCATCTACAAGATGCCCATTCGCGTGGCCGCCGACACCGACCCCAAGGCGGTGAAGAAAATCATCAAGGAGATCGGCAAGCAGATGCTGGCCGACCCCGAGCTCGGACCCAAGTTCATCCAGCCGCTGAAATCCCAGGGCGTCTTCGCCATCGACGACGATTCGGCGCTGATCATCCGGGTCAAGTTCATGTGCAAGCCGCGCCAGCAGTTCGTGCTCAGGCGCGAGGCCTACCACCGGATTCAAAATGCCTTCGCCGCCCACGGCATCGAGATCGCACGCCGCAAGGTCGAGGTCTCGCTGCCCGAAGACGCCACGCCCGAAGAACGACGCCAGGCCCTACGCGGCGCCGGCGAGGCGGCCGAAACGGCAAGCACCAGCAGCGGCACGACCAGCGCCGCGGAGGCGATTTAGGGGGGTGTGCACCGCAACAAAATTCATGACGCCTTGAGTTTTGCTGCACCGCAATAAAACTCAAGGCGTCATGAATTTTGTTGCGGTGCAGCAAATATTGAGACTCAGCTCCCGAGTTTGCTCTTCAAAAGCTCGTTGACCACTTTTGGATTGGCCTTACCTTGCGAGGCCTGCATGATCTGGCCGACGAAGAAGCCCAAAAGCTTGTGTTTGCCGCCGCGGTATTCCGCGACCTTGTCGGCGTTGTCGGCCAGCACCTGATCGACCATGGCCTCGATGGCGCCGCTGTCGCTGACCTGTTCGAGGCCCTTTTCCTTGACGATCTCGGCGGCCGGGCGGCCGCTTTCGAACATTTCGTCGAAGACCTCCTTGGCGATGCGGCCGGAGATGGTGCCGGCATCGATGAGGTCGACCAGGCCGCCGAGCTCCGTCGGTGCCACGGGCGCGGCATCGATAGCGGTGCCGGTTTCGTTCAGCTTGCTGAACAGCGTGCCCGTGACCCAGTTGGCCACCGTTTTGGCTTCGCGGCCGGCCGCCGCGGCTTCGAAATAATCGGCGGTCTCCTTTTCTGCCACCAGGACGCCCGCATCGAACTCGGATAGCCCGAGCACCGTCATGAAACGGGTTTTTTTCTGATCAGGAAGTTCCGGCAATCCGGCCCGGATTTCGTCGACGAACTCTTCCGTCAATTCCAGCGGCAAAAGATCCGGGTCCGGGAAATATCGGTAATCATGCGCCTCTTCCTTCAAGCGCATGGAGCGCGTGATGCCACGATCGGGGTCAAAAAGTCGGGTTTCCTGGTTGATCGTGCCGCCCTCTTCGATGACGTCGATCTGGCGCCGGGATTCGTACTCGATGGCTTGCTGCACGAAGCGCACCGAATTCACGTTCTTGATCTCGCAACGCGTGCCCAATGCGTCGCCCGGACGGCGCACCGAGACGTTGACGTCAGCGCGTAGCGAGCCCTGCTCCATGTTGCCATCGCATGTGCCCAAATAACGCAGGATAGTTCGCACCTTGCGTATGTAGGCACCAGCCTCCTCGGCCGAGCGCAGGTCGGGCTGCGAGACGATCTCCATCAGCGCCACGCCCGAACGATTCAGGTCAACGAAGGTCATATCGGGATGTTGGTCGTGCAGGCTCTTACCGGCGTCCTGTTCCAGGTGCAGGCGTTCGATGCCGATCTCGCGCAGCTCGCCGTCGACCTCGATGCTGACGCTGCCTGCGCCGACGATGGGCTGCTTGTACTGCGAGATCTGATAGCCCTGCGGCAGGTCGGGGTAGAAGTAGTTCTTGCGATCGAAAACCGAAAACAGATTGATCTCGGCCCGCAGCCCCAGCCCGCTGCGCACGGCCTGGGCGATGCATTGTTCGTTGATCACGGGCAGCATGCCCGGCATGGCGGCATCGACCAGCGAGACCTGGCTGTTGGGATCGGCCCCGAAGGTCGTGGCGGCACCGGAAAAAAGTTTGGCCTCGGAGATCACCTGGGCATGGATCTCGAGGCCCACGACCACTTCCCAATCGCCCGTGGCGCCTTGCAGGAGTGCCGCCATCAGACCGCCTCCCACCAACGCTCGGGCCGAGCCTTGAAATCCGCCGCCTCTTCCAGCACACCGGCGATGCGAAGAACCTTTTCTTCGTCGAAAGCCTTGCCCAGCACCTGCAGGCCCAGCGGCAGGCCGCCCTCGGAAAGCGCTGCCGGCACCGAGATGCCCGGCAGCCCGGCCAGGTTGGCCGGCACCGTGAGCACGTCGTTCAGGTACATGGCGATGGGATCGTCGGCCCGCTCACCAATCGCAAAAGCCTCGTAGGGCGTGGTCGGCGTGAGGATGGCGTCGACGCCTGCGAAGGCTTGGCGGAAATCCTGCGCGATCAGCTCGCGCACCTGCTGCGCCTTGATGTAATAGGCATCGTAGTAGCCGGCCGACAGCACGTAGGTGCCGATCAGTACGCGGCGCCGCACCTCCGGCCCGAAGCCGGCGGCGCGGGTGCTTTCGTACATATCGATGAGCTCGGCGCCCTCTTCCCTGAGGCCATAGCGCACGCCGTCGTAGCGCGCCAGGTTGGAAGAAGCCTCGGCCGGCGCCACGATGTAATAGGCCGGCAGCGCGTACTTGGTGTGGGGCAGCGAGATCTCGACGGTTTCGGCGCCGGCCTGCTCCAGCCAGTCGACGCCCTGTTGCCACAGCGCCTCGATTTCGGCCGGCATGCCGTCGACGCGGTATTCCTTGGGGATGCCGATCTTCAGGCCGCTCACGTCGCCGGTCAGCGCCGCCTCGAAGTCGGGCAGCGGCAAATTGGCCGAGGTCGAATCCTTGACATCGAATCCCGCCATCGCACCCAACAAAATAGCCGCATCGCGCACCGAGCGGGTCAACGGCCCGGCTTGGTCGAGCGACGAGGCGAAGGCCACGATGCCCCAGCGTGAACAAAGCCCGTAAGTAGGCTTCATGCCGACGATACCGGTGAAGGCGGCGGGCTGGCGGATGGAGCCGCCGGTGTCGGTGCCGACGGCGCAGGTAGCCGCCCTGGCCGCCACGATGGCCGCCGAACCGCCCGACGAGCCGCCCGGCACCAGGTCGCGCGTATCGCCGCGGCGGCGCCAAGGGCTCGTAACCGGTTTGAAGAAACTGGTTTCGTTGGACGAGCCCATGGCGAATTCGTCCAGGTTGGTCTTGCCCAGCAGCACGGCACCGGCCCGCCAGAGATTGGCGCTGACGGTGGATTCGTAGGGCGGCACAAAACCCTCGAGGATGTGCGAGCCGGCCGTGGTCGCTATGCCCTCGGTGCAGAAGAGGTCTTTTACCGCCACTGGTATGCCTTCGAGTGTCCCGGCCGTACCGGCCTGCAAGTGGGCATCGGCCGCCGCCGCCATCTCCAGCGCCTTCTCCGGCGTCTCGGTCACCATGACGTTGAGCGGCCGCGCCGCCGCCACGGCGGCGTTGTGCGCCTCGGCCAGCTCACGGGCCGAGAATTCTCGGGCCCTGAGGCCGTCACGGGCCGCCGCCAGCGTCAGGTCAGTGAGATCTGTCATCTATTCGACCACTTTGGGCACGGCGAAGAAGTTCTCGCGCCCTTCCGGGGCATTGGCCACCACCTTGTCGGCAATACCGCCGTCGTCGACCACGTCGGCGCGCCAGCGCAGCGTCATGTCGGCAACGCTGGCCATCGGCGCCACGTCCTTTGTGTCGACCTCGTCGAGCTGCTCGATCCAGGTCAGAATGTTCGATAGCTCACCGGACAGGGCTTCGAGCTCGGCGTCTTCGAGGCGCAGGCGGGCAAGGTGGGCGATGTTGGCCACGGTGGCTTTGTCGAGCGGCATGTGATTCCTTTGGCCGGAGTTGCGTGGGGTTGCTCCGTGAGGCGGAAAAACCCTTAAAATCCTGGACTTCCGGGGAAATCGGGCGGAAGTTACCAGCCGCTATGATCGTCCGCAACCCCAGCGAATTGAAGTTCAAACTTGAGCCCGACCAGCGCTTGCTTGGCCTCGACCTCGGCAGCAAGACCATCGGCCTGGCGCTCTCCGACCCCGGTCTGGTGATCGCCACGCCGCTGGAGACGCTACGCCGTAGAAAATTCACCCCTGACGCAAAAGCGCTGGCCGCAATCGTCGAAAAACAAGATGTCGGTGGTCTGGTCATCGGTCTGCCGCTCAACATGGACGGCAGCGAGGGGCCACGCTGCCAGTCGGTGCGCCAGTTCGCCGAAAACCTGGAAGAATTCGTGCCGCTGCCGATGGCCTTCTGGGACGAGCGGCTGTCGACCGCCGCGGTCACGCGCACACTGCTGGAGGCCGACGCCTCGCGGCGCCGCCGGGGCCAGGTGGTGGACAAGATGGCGGCATCTTTCATCCTCCAGGGCGCGCTTGATAGCCTGGCCTACGCGGTGGCGCCGCCCCCCCACCCCTACCCTCCCCCACAAGGGGGGAGGGAGTCGTAACCCGCGGTGGCTATTATTCTCTCCCCTCCCCCTTGATGGGGGAGGGCCAGGGTGGGGGGGCTTTTTTTTGCTGCTGTTTTGTAGCCGCGACCCAGAAAAACCCAAACAAACCTGGGTCCCCGCTTTCGCGGGGATGACAAAAATGGGCCATCCCCGACGCCCAGAAAACGTGAACCGCTGTTGCGCTTGCACCGACCCCGTCGGGCAGCCTATATAGGGCCTTTAATGGCTCCGGCAGCGCCCTTTTCCTATCCCCACCGCCACCTGCTTGGCATCGTGGGGCTGTCGGCCGAGGTCATCGACGAGCTCCTGCAGCTCTCCGAAGGCTACGTCGAACAGAATCGCCAGCTCGACAAGAAGCAAGCGACGCTGCGCGGGCGCACCCAGATCAATCTCTTCTTCGAAAGCTCGACCCGCACCCGCACCTCGTTCGAGCTGGCCGGCAAGCGCCTGGGCGCCGACGTCATCAACATGTCGGTCGAGGGCTCGGCCATCAAGAAGGGCGAGACCCTGATTGACACCGCCATGACCCTCAACGCCATGCACCCCGACGTGCTGGTGGTGCGCCACCCCGAATCGGGGGCCGTCAACCTGCTGGCCCAGAAAGTCGACTGCGCCGTTATCAACGCCGGCGACGGCAGCCACGAACACCCCACCCAGGCCCTGCTGGATGCTCTCACAATACGGCGGCGAAAACGCAGCCTCGAGGGACTGATCGTGGCCATCTGCGGTGACGTGCGGCACAGCCGGGTGGCGCGCTCGAACATTCATTTGCTCAACACCATGGGCGCCCAGACCCGGGTAGTGGCGCCACCAACGCTGTTGCCGCCCAACATCGACCGTCTCGGGGTCAGCGTCTTCCACGACATGTACGAGGGCCTGGCCGGAGCCGACATCGTGATGATGCTGCGCCTGCAAACCGAGCGTATGTACAGCGCCTACTTCCCCTCGCTGCGTGAGTATTTCCGCTACTACGGCCTCGACCGGGACAAGTTGGCGGCAGCCAAGCCCGACGCCCTGGTGATGCATCCCGGCCCCATGAACCGGGGCGTCGAGATCGACACGGAGTTGGCCGACGACATCGACCGCAGCGTCATCCGCGAGCAGGTCGAGATGGGCGTGGCGGTGCGCATGGCCTGTCTGGAAATCCTGGCCGGGCGCTTCGACAATACGGCCAGCGGCGAACAGCTGGCGGGAGCCGCCAAATGAACCCGGCACCCGCCGGCCGCACGCTGTGGCAGGGTGCCCGCTTGCTCGATGCCGCCAGCGGCCGCGACGAAAGCGGCGATTTGCTGGTCGAGGACGGCCTGATCGCCGACCTCGGCCCCAACCTCTTCCCCGACGGCCCGCCCGAGGACACCACCCTGATCGATTGCGGCGGCCATTGCCTGGCGCCCGGACTGGTCGACATGCGGGCCTTCCTCGGCGAGCCCGGCTTCGAACACCGCGAGACCCTGGCCAGCGGCAGCGCCGCCGCCGCCTCGGGTGGCATCACCACCATCGCCGCCCGGCCCGACACCGAACCGGTGATCGACGACATTGCGCTGGTGGAGTTCGTCAAGAGCCTGGCCCAGGCCACGGCCCTGGTCAGGGTGCACCCCATGGCCGCCATCACCAAGGGCCTCAAGGGCAGCGAGATGACCGAGCTCGGCCTGCTGGCCGAGGCCGGCGCCGTGGCCTTCTGCGACGGAGAGACCGCGGTGGCCGACGCCCTGGTGATGAGCCGGGTGCTGGCCTACGCCACCATCTGGGACCTGTTGATCGTACAGCTTCCGGCCGAGCCTCGGTTGGCCGGCTCGGGCTGCATGAACGAGGGCGAGGTAGCGACACGGATGGGGCTGTCGGGCGTTCCCGCCGCGGCCGAAGTGATCATGCTGGAGCGCGATCTGCGCTTGGTCGAACACAGCGGCGGCCGCTACCACGCCACCTGCCTGTCGACCGCCGCCGCCATCGAGGCCATGCGCCAGGCCAAGGCGCGCGGCCTGCCGGTAAGCTGTTCCGTGGCACCGCACCATTTCGCGCTCAACGAAAACGCCGTCGGCGAATACCGCACCTTCGCCAAGACCTGGCCGCCGTTGCGCAGCGAGGCGGACCGCCAGGCAGTGGTCGAAGGAATTGCCGACGGCACCGTCGACGCCATCGTCAGCGACCACGCGCCCCAGGACCAGGAAAGCAAGCGCCAGCCCTTCACCCAGGCCGCATCCGGCATCTCGGGGCTGGAGACGTTGCTGCCGCTGGCCCTGGAGCTGCACCTGAGCGGCGGCGTGGCGCTGGACCGCGTGTTGGCCGCCCTAAGCTGCGGCCCCGCCGCCGTGCTGGGGCTCGAGGGCGGCCGCCTGGCGCCGGGAGCGCCGGCCGATCTGGTGCTGTTCGACCTGGAGCGGCCCTGGCGCATCAATGAGGCCCAGCTTTTGGCCAAGTGCAAGAACACGCCTTTCGACGGCCGCCCGGTGCAGGGCCTGGTACTGCGCACCGCCGTCGGCGGCAGCACGGTCTACCAGGCCGAAAGCGACGGCGGGAACTGAAGCCATGCCCGATCCCATAAGCTGGAGCTATGCCGCACCCTACTATGCGGCGGCGCTGGGACTGGGTTACCTGCTCGGCGCCATCCCCTTCGGCCTGGTGCTGACGCGGCTGGCCGGGCTCGGCGATATCCGCGCCATCGGCTCCGGCAATATCGGCGCCACCAACGTGCTGCGCACCGGCAACAAGGCTTTGGCCCTGGCGACGCTGCTGCTGGACGGCGGCAAGGGCGCGGCGGCGGTATTGTTGGGCACCCTCTATGGCCCCGACATCGCGGTGCTGGCCGGAACCGGCGCCTTCCTCGGCCACCTCTTTCCCGTCTGGCTCAAGTTCAAGGGCGGAAAAGGTGTCGCAACGGCGTTGGGCATCCTGCTAGCCATCGCCTGGCCGGTGGGCATCCTGGCCTGCCTGACCTGGCTCGCCACTGCGGCGATCTTTCGCTTCTCCTCGCTGGCCGCCCTGGTGGCTGCGGCGCTGGCGCCGGTTTACGCCTATTTCCTGGCCGACATGCAGCGCGTTGAGTTCTCGGCCTTCTTGGCGCTGCTCATTTTCGTTCGTCACCATGCCAACATTCGCCGCTTGGTGAAGGGCGAGGAACCGCGCATCGGGGGAACGAACAAAGATGCTTGAGAAAACGCGCTTTGGTACTTTGATCATGACCCTGCGCAACCTCACCAAACACGCCCGTACCAAGCTGGTGCCGGCAGCCCACGAGACGCCCGAGCTCTTCGGCTTCATGCGAGGCAGCGTGACGATCCTCGGGGACCTCTGTGAACCGCTCGACGAGGCCTGGGAAGCCGACGCCTGAATTTCGGCGCGGATTTCGGGAAGAATCAGGCGCCACCGCCGGCGGGATCGACCCCAACTCCTGATCCGGCGTAGGAGCCGGTCTGGCCGGCGTCTAGCCTGCGGTTGGGCGACTCAGCCGCCCTTCTTGCCCTTGCCTTTGACCTCGGCCTTGTTCGCCGCCTGGGCCAAGGCGGCCTCCAGTTCGGCGCCGCGGCCGAGCAGCTCGGCGTTCTCGGCCGCCAGCTCGACGGCGCGGTTGGCGTAGTCGTCGCGCTGGCGCAAGAGCTCATCGATCAGGCCCCGGGTGCGGTGCTCTTTCATCAGGCCAGCTTCGCTTCCAGAGCCTTGACCGCCTTAGTGAACAGGATCGACGACTTGATCCATCTGGTGTCTTTGCCGTTCATCTGAAAACCGCTGGCGACGTTCACCTTGGTCGTCGAAAGCTCAAGCTTCGAAGCCGTACCGTTGCCCAAATCGGCGGTGCGCAACGTGGCATCGGGACCATTGTCGCTGTTCTGGATGTGGAAAAGGTCCTTGTAGGTGTTGGCCGGTGTCTGGCCGGTCAGATCGCCCATGTAGTTTACCCCCTTTGGTATTGATGATCGCGGTTGGGCCGCTTGTTAGCCCACCCAGTTCTCGCTCCAAAATCCCCAGTCGATGAAGTTCTCTTCCCAGTGAAAGAAAGTGATCTCGCCGGACCAGGGTTCAATCCAATTCTCTCGGCGCCACCATTTCTGCTACCACCACTGTTACCTGGGCCAGCACTGCAGCTTGTCCCAGTCTCTGTTGACGCCGAAAGCCATACCCCCTCCTGTCAGTCGCTGATCAATAGATAATATTTCTATTAATCAAATTCTCTAATTAGAAGCATTTATCTATCGTAAAAAGTTTTGCATGTGATAATCATCACACAGAATATTCTTTTTTCTTCTCTACCGAATAATATCAAGATGACTTCGCGCATTAATAGCAGTCAAATTCATTGCCCGGCCGGGCCTTCTGACCTAGCGCCGACAAGGCAAAATTGTTTGGGGGCGGGATTCGGGAAAACCAGACGGCGACGCCAACCGGGCAGACCCCCACACCCGATTCGGTGTAGGAGCCGGCCCGGCCGGCGCCTGGCCTGCGATCGGGCGGTTCAGCCGCCCTTCTTGGCCTTGCCTTTGGCCTCGGCCTTGTCAGCCGCTTGGGCGAGGGCGGCCTCCAGTTCGGCGCCGCGGCCGAGCAGCTCGGCGTTCTCGGCCGCCAGCTCGACGGCGCGATTGGCGTAGTCGTCACGCTGGCGCAAGAGCTCGTCGATCAAGCCCTGCGTGCGGTGCTCATTCATCAGGCCAGTTTCGCCTCCAGCGCCTCGATACGCTCCAGCGCCTCACCCAGGGCCTTGACCGCCTTGGTGAATAGGATCGACGACTTGATCCATTTGGTGTCTTTGCCGTCCATCGGGCTGGTTACCACCAGGCCCGGCGAGATGGCTTCCACGTCCTGGGCCGTCCAGCCCAACTTCTGCGTCGCGTCGGCGTCCGCCTTGATGTCGCTCTTCATGCGGAACTTCTTGGTGGCGGCGGCCAATTTCTTGACGTCGTCCCACTGGCTGCCCGAAAGCGCCAAGTCCTGCTTCAGCTTCTTGTCCGAAATAGTGCCGTAAACACCATCGTGGTTGGCGAGATCGCCGTCCGACCAGATGTAGCATCGAGTGGTGCCGTCGGTGCAGTTGAGAAAATATCGGGTGTTGTCATCCGGCGCCGCTTCGGTGAAATTAACAACCATGCCGTGGGGCGTAGCGTTGGAGTTCCGGACAGTAACCGCCTGGCCGACTTGATTGCCCTCGAGGTTGATATTGGCGGCCGATGCCTCGATCCACAAATCACCAGTTGATCGCACAATGTCACCCGCGACGTTGATGCCGCTATCTCTCAGACTCACTCCCTCGATGGTGACGCCGTTGTCGGCGGTCTTTTCGCTGATGGTGTTGGCGGAGATAGCCGAGAAAGTCGGGCTGTCACCTGTTCCTAGGCCCAGATTGGTTCGTGCCGTGCTGGCGTCAGAGGCGCCGGTGCCGCCGTTGGCCAGCGCCAGATCCGTGCCTGACCAATCGTCGTCGTTGATGGTGGACTTGGTGGCCAGGGCCGAGAGTCCCAGCGAGGTACGCGCCGTGGCCGGAGCCTCCACCACCCAGTTTGTGCCGTCCGAGACGATGAAATTGCCGTCAGTGTGCGCCAGTCCGGCCAGGTCATCGAGATTGTCGGCTTTGGCCGCGGTCAGGGACAGTTCATCCACACCACCGATTCTGAAATCTATCTGATCGTTGGTGTCGGCGGTGATGCTGGTGTTGCCGTCGGCATCGAGGATGAGTTCGTTGCCGTTGGCGTCCAGCGATCCAGCCAGGGTGACACCGCCATCCTTGTTCAGCACGCCAGCCCTGCCACTGGTACCTGGCCTGCTTCAGGCCATCCCAATTCCGGTTGGGTCCCCTGCCCTGCCATTGCTGTTTCCACTTGTTCCA
>NZDS01000126.1 GCA_002690215.1 Rhodospirillaceae bacterium
CGTGGCCGGCCTCGTCGATCCAATCGTCGTTGGGCCCGGCGACCGCCTCGATTTGCCATTTCTTGTCCGTCGCGAAGTGCGGCCGGCACGCCTCTTTCACGCGCCGCCCCGCCTCGCCCGCGCCGGCTTTTACCGGCAGCACCTGGCCGGCCTGGATGGCGTTGCCGTCGAGGCCGCCGACGCTCGCCTTGTGGAAGGTCGAGGCCGAGCCCAGCCATTCCGGCGCGTCGATACCGCCGGCGACGGCGAAATAGCCGCGTGCGCCTTTAAGCGCCGGGCCCATCACCAGGGTCTGGCCGGCGGTGACGGCGACGCTCTCCCACATCGGGATTTCCTCGCCGTCCAGTTTCGGCGCCATGTTGGCACCGGTCACGGCGATCACGACACCCGATTGGAACTTGATGGTCGGGCCCATGAACTGGGCCTCGAGCCCGGCCGCGCCGGCATCGTTGCCGACCAGGATATTGGCGAGGCGGAACGACCAGCTGTCCATCGGCCCCGACGGCGGAAAGCCCTGATTCCAATATCCGATACGGCCGGGGAAGTCCTGGATCGAGGTTTCCAGGCCGGGTTTGATGATCTCCAGCATGTCCCGATCCCTCCCTAAAAGCGCTCGCTCGTGTCGAGCTTGGCGATCCATTGCTTGTAATTGTGCACCGAGAATTTCTGGTACTCGATGATGTTGTAGATATAACTGCCATCTTCGATCTTGCGCTCGGCATCGTCATAGACCTCGCGGCTGACCGGCTGGAATTTGATGCGGTCGCCGGGGCGGAACAGCACGATCTCGCCGTGAAAGACGTCGAAGCGCTTGGTGGTATCCCAAACCGGCACCGGCGTGCGGCCGAACAGCTGGTAGCCGCCGGGCGTCGCCACCGGATAGATCGCCGAGGCCGAGCCGCCCATGGCGACGGTGCCCTGCGGCGTCCAGGTGCGCGGCGGGTTGTATTTGGGGCAGGTGATCATGGCGCGCGGATCGAGCGGCTGCAGGAATGGCAGGCCGGGCCAGAAGCCGAGCGAGGCGACCCAATATTCCGTGCCCGAATGGACGCGCACCAGCTGGTGGCGGTCCTCCAGCCCGTTGAGGCGGGCGACGAAATCGGGATCGTATTCCTTGTCCGGATTGAGTTTTTCGCGGTAGTCGTCGATGCATTCCCTGGTCCAGGGATCGAGGTAGAGCGTCTCGAAGGTAAAGAGACGGCTATCCATCTCGATCTCGTCCGACGAGCCGAGCGAATCGCTCAGGCTCTTGAGCTCGCTCACCATGTCGTCATAGGAAATGTCGCGTGGCTCGTAATGCACCAAGAGCGTGGCGAAGCAGGGCGCGGTTTCGACCAAACCCTTGGTGCCGGCCTCGTCGAGCGCGCCGGCCAAACCTTGCGCCATGAAGTTGAGTTCCAGGTTCATTTCGTTGCCGAACTCGACCGTGATGTAACGGTCGCCGCCCGGCGAAAATTTTGGCTCGTCGAATATCATGCGCGGCTTCCCCCAAGGCTCCCCAGCGGGCCTTTTATTCTTTCATAAGCCCGGCTTTGTGCTCGTCGACAAAACCGGTATGCGTCCTGCCACCCAGATATGCCGGATGGGTCATGATGCGCTTGAGAAAGGCAATGTTGGTTACGATGCCTTCTATACGGAATTCATCCAGGGCCGCCAACATTTTCTCGATGGCGGCTCCGCGCTCGGCGCCGTGGGTGACCAGCTTGGCGATCATCGGATCGTAGAAATATGTCACCTCATCGCCCTCGCGCACCCCGGTATCGACGCGGATTCCGCCGCCCTCGCGCGGCGGCCGGAAGACCTCGAGCGGCCCCGGGGTGGGGAGGAAATTCTTGTCCGGGTTCTCGGCATAGATGCGGCATTCGATGGCGTGGCCGCGCGCCGTGATGCTGTCTTGGTTGAGCCGCGATATATCGTCGCCGCGCGCCAGGCGCAGTTGCAGGGCGACCAGATCCTCGCCGGTGATCATTTCGCTGACCGGATGCTCGACCTGGATGCGCGTGTTCATCTCGAGGAAATGGAATTCTCCGTCCGGCGCCATGATGAATTCGATGGTTCCGGCACCCCGGTAGCGCTCCTGTTTGGCGAGCGCGATCGCCGCCTCGGCCATCGCCTGGCGGATTTTGGGGCTGAGGCCGGGCGCCGGGGATTCCTCGATGATCTTCTGAAAGCGGCGCTGGATCGAGCATTCGCGTTCGAAGAAATGCACCGCGTTGCCGTCACCGAAGCCGAACAGCTGGATCTCGATATGGCGCGGCCTGTCGATCAGCTTTTCGAGATAGACGGTGCCGTCGCCGAAGGCTTTTTCGGCCATGTTCTCGGTCGCTTCGACGGTCTCCAACAGCGCCGCCGGGGCGTCCACACGCTTCATGCCGATGCCGCCGCCGCCGGCCGTGGCCTTGACCAGAAGCGGATAGCCGATCGCCGCGCCGGCCTCTTCGAGCCCAGCATTGTCGTCCGCCGCGAAGCTCCGGCTGCCCGGCACGATCGGCACGCCGGCTGCCTCGGCCAGCGCCCGGGCGCGCGCCTTGTCGCCCATATCGGCGATGGTCTCGGGCGCCGGGCCGACCCAGATCAGGCCGGCATCGGCGACGGCGCGGGCGAAGCCGGCATTCTCGGCGAGAAAGCCGTAGCCCGGATGCACCGCGTCGGCACCCATGTCGCGCGCCGCTTGCAGCACCTTGTCGGCGACCAGGTAGCTATCCTTGGCCGGCGCGGGGCCGATGGCGCGCGCCTCGTCGGCCTCGCCGACATGCTTGGCATTGGCGTCGGCCTCGGAATGGACGGCGAGCGTCTCCAGCCCGAGGGCGCGGCAGCTCCTGATGATGCGGCAGGCGATTTCGCCGCGGTTGGCGATCAGAACTTTTTTCATGGTTTCCTTATATTGGGCGCGGCGTGGGCGCGGTGTGGCGCCCCTAGGCCAGTTCGGCGTGGATCGCCTTGGCCACCTCGACGGCGCCCGGGGTATCGGAATGGACGCAGATGGATTGGCATTTTATCGCCACCAGCTTGCCCGAAAGCGCCTTGACCTGGCCGTCATTGGCGGCGCGCATGGCCTGGGCCAGCGCCGCCTCGGGCGCGACGGGGGTGTGCTCGCGGGTGATCACCACCTGGCCGGCATCATTGTAGTCGAGATCGACGTATGCTTCGAAAATGATCGGCACGCCGAGCTCGCCGTAAACTTTCTCATGGCCGGTGCCCGACATGCCCATCACCGGCACGGCGAAAGTCTGGGCGCAGAGGCCGATGGCGCGGCACGTCGCCTCGTCGTCCCAGGCGACGCCGTTCAGCGCGCCATGCGGTTTGATATGGTTGAGCGCCATGCCCTCGTCGTCGAGAAAACCCTTCAGCGCGCCGACCTGATAGACCAGGCAGTCGAGCAGTTCCTGAGGTTCCAGCTTCATGACGCGCCGCCCGAAGCCCTGGCGGTCCGGGTAGGACGGGTGGGCGCCGACGGCGACGCCATGCTTCTTGGCGAGGCGCACGGTCTTGCGCATGACGGTCGGGTCGGAGGCGTGAAAGCCGCAGGCGACATTGGCCTGGCTGACATAGGGCATGATGGCGCCGTCGTCGCCGCAACTGTAGATGCTATAGGCTTCGCCCATGTCGCAATTGATTTGAACCGTCATACCGCCCTCCCGGCCGCCGCGCGGCGCCGTCCGCCGCATCGGGAAGTCAGTTTACGGGCGCATATTCGCCGTGCCAAGCGGGCATGGCAGGGTATTGTGTCTCGGGCGACCGCGTCACGCGACCGCGTCACGCGACCGCGTGTCTTCGTCGAACAGCAGTTTGACATAGCCGCGGAAGAGCCGTGACTGGCGGGCGATGAGGTCGGGCTTTTCGCCGGAGCGGGCGAGGATGAAGGCGCCTTCGAGAATGGCGACGATGGATTCGGCGAGCTCGGCGGCGCTGACCTCCAGTTTTGGCGGCCGCTCGGCGATGATGGCGGCGAATTTCCTCTCGTAAAATTGCTGCCAATGCTCGAGCGACTTTTTGACATAGGCATTCACTTCGGGCTCGAAGAGGTTGCTTTCATAGACATAGACGGCGAACAGGCAGCCGGCGAAGGGTTGGCGCAGATTATCGAGCCATTCCTCGAACAGTTTGAGGAACAGGATCAGTGCCTGATAGGGATCGTCCGAGAGCGCGTCGGCGCGCCGGTCCCACTCTTCGAACAGGGCGAAATCGAGCTCGGCGAAACGCTCGATGAGTTGGCGCGCCAGATCGTCCTTCGATTTGAAATGGTGGAAGAAGGCGCCTTTGGTGACGCCGGCCGCCTGGATGATGTTGTCGAGCGAGGTCGCCGAGAAGCCGCGCTTGAGGACCAGCGCCTGCGCTTCTTTCAGGATGCGTTCCTTGGTGTCGTGACCGCGCGCCGCCATTTTTCGCCTCTCTGCAACGTACCAACCAGTATGTAACCGATTGTGGCGGCGATTGCAAGGGCTGAATGCTCAAATTAATTTCCATTCTATATCATTGATTTATTTTGGTTTTTCATCCGTAAAAATTTTTCTTCGCGGCGGCGCTTGACAACATACCAACCGGTTTGTATATATAGATACAGACCGGTTGGTATATTTCTTTTCAAAAGCCGAAGCCGTGTAAGCGGCGGTGAGAAAGTGTGCCACTGAGGCGGCGGGATAATCCTGCCGCGGCGGTTCAAAATTGGGCCGTAATTCATAGCCTTTTGATTTGAGATGATCGGATTGGAAGGCGGGAGATGTACTCAGTGGATTTGTATGGTCGTGTTCGGCGTGCGTGCCACGTCGAGGGATTGTCCGTTCGCGAAGCGGCACGGGTTTTTGGCCTTCACCGTGAGACGGTATCCAAGATGCTTCGCTATTCGGTGCCGCCGGGTTATCGGCGCCGCAGCCCGGTCCGACGTCCCAAGCTGGATCCCTTCACGGGCGTCATCGATGGCATTCTTGAGGCGGACCGCTCGGCGCCACGCAAGCAGCGGCATACGGCCAAACGGATCTTCGAGCGGCTCGGGAATGAGCATGGCTTCAAGGGCGGCTATACCATCGTCAAGGACTACGTCCGAGAGCGGCGGCTTCGCAGCCGCGAGGTCTTCGTGCCGTTGGCCCACGATCCCGGCCACGCGCAGGTGGACTTCGGCGAGGCCGTGGTGGCGATCGCCGGGATCGAGCGCAAGGCGCATTTCTTCGCCATGGATCTGCCGCACTCGGATGCGTGCTTTGTCAAGGCCTATCCGGCGGAGATCAGCGAGGCCTTTTGCGATGGCCATGTGGCGGCCTTTGCTTTCTTCGGCGCCGTGCCGCGCTCGATCCTCTACGACAACACCAAACTGGCGGTGGCCCGTATCCTGGGAGATGGGAAACGCCTGCGCACCCGGATCTTCAGCGAACTGCAATCCCACTATCTCTTCGCAGACCGATTTGGGCGGCCCGGCAAGGGCAATGATAAAGGCAAGGTCGAGGGCCTGATCGGCTACGCGCGGCGGAACTTTCTGGTTCCCATCCCCCGCTTTGAGAGCTTCGCGGCCTTGAATGCCCATCTCGAGACTTGCTGCCGGGAACGCCAGGCCGCCAAACTGCGAGGCCACGAGGAAACGATCGCCATCCGGATGATCCGGGACCGGGCGGCGTTCCTGCCCTTGCCGTCGGCGCCCTACGATGCCTGCGACAAGCGCCCGGGGCGGGTCAGCTCGCTGTCTCTGGTGCGCTATAGGGGCAACGACTATTCCGTCCCGGTGACCTATGGCCATCGCGAAGTGCTGATCCGGGGGTATGTGGAGCGGGTCGTAATCAGCTGCGCCGCCGAGGTCATCGCCCGCCACCAGCGCTCCTATGAGTGCGAAGATCTGATCTTCGATCCCTTGCACTATTTGCCGCTCATCGAGCGCAAGGTTGGCGCGCTCGACCAGGCCGCCCCGCTCAGAGGCTGGGATTTGCCCGAGGCCTTTACCTCCCTGCGACGCCTCCTGGAAGCTCGCATGGGCACAAAGAACCATGGCGCCGCCGGCAAGCGCGAATACGTCCAGGTTCTGCGCCTGCTGGAGAGCTTTCCGCTCAGTGAGGTCGAGGCCGCCGTGCGCGAGGCCCTCAGGCTCGGGGCGATCGGTTTTGATGCGGTCAAGCACCTGCTGCTGTGCCGCATCGAACGCCGGCCGCCGCGCCTCGATCTGGATGTCTATCCCTACCTGCCCAAGGCCCATGTCGAGACCACCTCGGCAAAGGCCTATATGAGCCTGATCGGTGGATCCCGGCCATGAGCGAGGCGCCACGGATCCTGCTCGCCCATCATCTCAAGAAGCTCAAACTGCTGACCTTCCTGCGCGAGCATGAAAAGCTGGCTCGACAATGCGCCGCGGAGAACATGGATCACACGCGCTTCCTGCTGCGCCTCGCCGAACTGGAACTGATCGAGCGCGAGCGCCGCATGGTCGAGCGGCGCATCAAAGCGGCGCGCTTTCCCACCGTCAAAAGCCTCGACAGCTTCGACTTCAAGGCCATCCCCAGCCTCAACAAGGCCCTGGTCCTGGAACTCGCCCGCTGTGAATACATCGAGCGTCGCGAGAACATCATCGCGCTCGGCAATTCAGGCACCGGAAAAACCCATGGCGCCCTCGGCCTCGGCCTCGCCGCCTGCCAGAAAGGCCTCTCGGTCGGCTTTACCACCGCCGCCGCCCTGGTCCATGAGCTGATGGAAGCACGCGACGATAAGCAGCTTCTCCGGTTCCAGAAAAGGCTCGCCGGATACAAGCTCCTGATTATCGACGAACTCGGCTTCGTGCCGCTCTCCAAGACCGGCGCCGAACTTTTGTTCGAGGTCTTCAGCCAGCGCTACGAGCGCGCCTCAACACTGGTCACCTCGAACTTGCCCTTCGATGAATGGACCGAGGTCTTCGGATCGGAACGTCTCACCGGCGCGCTCCTCGATCGGCTCACACACCACGTCCATATCCTTGAGATGAATGGCGAGAGCTTTCGCCTCAAGCAGAGCAAAAGCAAACGCTAAGCCGACCGCGCGCCATCCGCTTGACCCCGAGGGCCCACAGGCCCTTCCCACGCGCGCCACGCCCTTCGCCCCATGATAGGCGGTCCGCGCCGCGCGCGGGGCCCTCCCGTGGACTTCGGGGACAAGCTCTTCACCCAGCCAAGTTGGTACACTTTTGCGCCGCCCCGTGGCCGGTTTTTACGCCGCCGTTGACA
>NZDS01000127.1 GCA_002690215.1 Rhodospirillaceae bacterium
CCGTTCTCGATGGCCTTGACCATGCCGCCCTGGGCCTCGATCTCGGCCAATACCTCGAGCGCGCCTTCCTCCATGGCGTTGGTCAGTGACTCGACGTAGTAGGAGCCGCCCAGCGGATCGATGGTGTCGGCGACGCCGCTCTCTTCCATAATAATCTGCTGCGTGCGCATGGCGGTGCGCAAGCCCAGTTCGCTGGGCAGGCAGAGCGCTTCGTCATAGGGATCGGTGTAAAGCGAGTTGGTGCCACCCAGTACGGCCGCCAGCCCCTGGATGGTGGCCCGGGCGATGTTGTTCAGCGGCTCCTCGGCAGTCAGCGTGAAGCCCGAGGTCTGGGTGTGGATGCGGAACAAGAGCGAGGCCGGGTTTTTGGCGCCGTATCGTTCCTTGGCCAGTTTCGCCCACATACGCCGGGCAGCGCGCAACTTGGCGATCTCCTCGAAGAGGTTGGTCTGGACCGACGTATAGAAGAGATACTTGGGCGCGAACTCGTCGAACTCGAGGCCGCGTTCGATCAGGGCGTCGGTGTAGGCGATGGCGTTGCCAAACAAAAAGCCGAGTTCCTGTACCGCGGTAACGCCGTTTTCGCGGTATTCGTAGGAGCCGATGTTGAACGGGTGCCAACTGGGTGTGTGCTCCTGGGTGAAGGCGACGAAGTCGGCCAACTCGCGCAGCGCATCCTTGGGCGCCGGCATGACGCCGGAATTGCACGAGACGTAGTCGACCAGCGGGTTGTTGCGACACGTCCCCTTGAGATCAGCCAGCGCCAGGCCGCGCTCCTCGGCCATGGCGAAATAGATCGATGGCACCACCACGCTGGTGGGGTTGAGGGTCACCGAGATTCTCTCGATGGGGATGTCGGCGAAAGCATCCGCCATGTCCTCGATCGAGTTCATGGCGAGGCCGGTGCGGCCGACCTCGCCTTCGGCCTGGGGATCGTCAGAATCGATGCCCCAGTATGAGGTCGGCACGTCCATGATCAAATTCAGCGCCGTCTCGCCCTGCGACAGCGCGAACTTGAGGCGTTCGTTGGTGTCGGGGCCGGTGCCGAAGCCGGCATAGGCGTTCTGCTGCCAATAGCGCGAGCGGTAGCCGATGGGGTAGGTGCCGCGGGTGTAGGGGTATTCGCCGGGCAGGCCTATGGTCTCGAAATAATCCTGATCAGCCAGGTCGGCGGGCGTATAGAGCGGCGCCACGGGAAGTCCGGCGTTAGTCTCGAAGGCGGGCTTGCGTTCGCCCATTCGCTCGGCGGCACGGCCGTAGCGTTCAGTCATCCAGGTTTTGGCCCGCGAACGCATCTCTTTGAGGAAGCCCTTGCTAAGCATGTCCGATCCTCCGTTGCCGATCAGGTATTAAGCGTGAAATCCCTACCCGCCGCTGTCAAGTTGATGACCTGGCGGGCCAGATCGCCCATTACCAAAATTCTCGTCGCTCGGCTCAGTACGACCGCGGCATGCCCATGACGTGCTGGCCGATGTAGCTCAGGATGATCTCCCGGTTGATCGGCGCCGTACGCAACAGCCGCACCAGCGGGTAAATGTCGAAAATACCGTAGTCCTTGGTGAAGGCGTTGCCACCGAAGCACTGCACGGCGGCGTCGACGGCATGGATTGCAGCCTCGGCGCCAAAGTACTTGGCCATGTTGGAATATTCACCCGCCGGCTGACCCTGGTCGAAGGCCCAGGCCGCCTTGTGGGTCATCAGGGAGGCCATTTCGATCTCCGTTTTGGCCGCCGCCAGGGGATGTTGCAGACCTTGGTGCGAGCCTATGGGCACATCGAATACGACGCGGTCGCGCGTATATTCGACAGCCTGATCGATGGCGTAGCGGCCCAGCCCAATGCCCATGGCGGCAACCATGATGCGTTCCGGGTTGAGGGTGTCGAAGAGAATATCGAAGCCCTTGTCGACCTCGCCGATGACGTCGTCCTGGGTCAACTCGACGTCGTCGAAGAAAAGCTGGAACTGCATCTCCGGTGCCTTGATGGAGATGTCGATGGGTTGCTTCTCGACGCCCTTGGCATTCATGTCGACGATAAACAGGGTGAAGCCGTCGGTCTTGCTGGCGGCCTCGGCGAAGGGCGTGGTGCGCGTAACCACGAGGCCGTAATCGGCCACGTCGGCACCGGTGATGAAAGTCTTGGAGCCGTTCAGCAGGAAGCGGTCGTTGCCCACCGGCTTGGCGATGGACTGGATCTTCATGCTGTTGGAGCCGGCGTTGGCCTCGGTGATGGCGAAGCAGAAGTTCTTCTTGCCGGTACAGGCGTCGGGCAGGTACTTGCGCTTTTGTTCCTCCGTGCCGTACTCGGCAAGGTAGCCCAGCGACATGGCCGAGGTGACGACCAGGAACAAGAGCGGCACGCCGTTGTTGGCCAAGCCCTCCATCAACAGGCAGAGTTCCATCATGCCCAGACCGGCGCCGCCATATTCCTCCGGCACCATGACGCCGATGAAGCCGTCCTCGCCGGCCTGGCGCCACATTTCCATGGGGAATTCATGCTTCTCGGCCTTGGCCAACCAATACTCGCGGTCATAGGTCTTGGCCAACTGGTCGCCGTAATCGAGAATCATGCGTTGTTCGTCGGAAAGGGCAAAATCCACGGTGTCGTCTCCCTGAAACGTCGTTTGTCCGCCCGGGCCTCCCAAAGGCCTCCCCTGAGCCCGAGACTTGCCTTGGCGGCTATCTTAGCGGAAGGTGAAGGGAAAGGGAACTAACGATCGTTAGGTTAACGAAATTGCCCACAAGCCCGGCAAAGCTGGCGCCCTGGCTATATGCGACGGCTTATGCCGCAACGGTGATCGATGCGCTGCACCACATCGCGGCCCTGATGGCCGTGGCCAAGCTGGCGGTGGTGCTGTTTGTGGTCATCGAGTTTCGCCGCGTGCCGCTGATCCCGCGTTTGGTCGGCAGCTTGCTCATGGCGCTGGGCCTGGCGGCGGCGCTGACAACCGGGGCCGGCGCAACAACCACGGCGGTCACTGCTTTGTGGGACGGCCTGGACCGAACGCTACCCTTCCTGGTGCTCTTTGGCGCCGTCGCCTGGCTGCAGGTGCCGGCCGGAGAGAGCCCCTCGCTGGGCGCTATCCGCGACATGGTGGTGGCACAGCCGCCGGGCCGGCGCTTTGCCTTCCTGGGCACCGCGGCTCATCTGCTGGGTATGGCCTTCAATTTGGCCGGCATCTCGCTGCTTTCCGGCATGGTCAGTCACCAGGAAGACCGCCGGTTGCGCCGCCGCCTGGGCCGGGCCATGGCCCAGGGATTTGCCACCAGCACCTGCTGGTCGCCCTTTTTCGTCGGCGCCGCGGTGATCCTGGCGTTGCTGCCCGCCGTGGCCTGGCTCGACGTGGCGCCGTTTGGCATCGCGCTGGGGGCAATTCTGGTGTTTTTGAGCTGGTTCATCGACCGGCTCGGCCAGCCGCGCCGGGCGGCAGCGCCGCCAGCCTCCCCCGGCGCCGGCGTGCCGGCCCGGGCCTGGCGGGGCACGGCTTCGGTTCTGGTGCTGCTGTTCGCCGGCACCATGGCGCTGGTCGAGAGCTTCGGTTTCTCCATCCCCATCGCGCTCGGCCTGGTGGCGCCGCCGCTGGCGCTGGCTTGGCGCGGCCGCATAGCCGGGCCGGGCCGGGCCCTGGCGTCGAGGGGCGATCTGGCCAGGCAGGTGGTTGGCGCATTCGCCAGCCTGCGCAGCGAGGCGGTGCTGTTCCTGGGCGCCAACGTCATGGGGGCCGGCATCGCCGCAACACTCGATCCGGGCGCCGTGGCCGCTGCCCTGGCCGCCAGCGGCCTGGGCTCCGACGCCATCGTTCTGTTGCTGGCCTGGGTTTTCCTGCTAGCCGCCGCACTGGGGCTGCACCCGGTGATCATAGGCACGCTGATCCTGACGACGCTGACGCCGGCCGATCTGGGGCTCAGGCCGGAGCTGCTGGCGCTGATGCTGATGGCGCTATGGGGGTTGGGCACCAACGTCTCGCCGGTCTCGGCGACCGTTCTCTACCTCTCGCGCCTGACGGGCGAGAACAACCTCACCGTGGCCTGGGTCTGGAACGCGCCGTTTGCCCTGGCCGCCTCGACCACCGTAGCGGGCTTCGTGATCGCGCTCAGAAACCTGACTTGAATCTCAAAAGCCGCGGAGAAATCGCGGCCTGAGCGGGATGGCGCCGGCCCGGGCGGCGCTGAGTTCAGCCAGCAGGCGCTCGCGGTCACGTGGCAGGTTGCCGGCCAGCGCCAGGCTGTTGGAGGCGTGGTTGGAACGGAAAATGACCGGCCTGGGCGGCTCCAGCAAGCTAAGCAAGAGTGCCTGTTCGGCCAAAATGGCGGCATCGTCCTGGAACTGGAAGGGTGCTTTCTGGGCCACCATGAAGTCGGCCGCTGCGATGTCTTCAAGGCCAAGCTCCAGCGTCGAGAGATATGTTGGCGGCGCCAGGTTGACCAGCTCGGCCGTGCCCTCGATGTGCTGGCGCCAGTCGGCCCGGCCGCCGAGCCCTAGGATTACGGTGCCCGAAACCTTGAGTCCGGCCTCGAAGGCGCGCTCCAGCGCCCCGGCCAGGGTTTTCTGCGAGGCCCCCTTGCGGATCTTCTTGAGGATCGGTGTCGCCCCCGATTCGATGCCGAGATAGACCAGCGTCAACCCTGCCGCTTTGAGGGCCCTCAATTCCGCCACCGACTTTTCGAGAAGGTTTTTTAGGCGTCGCATAGACCGAAACGCGGCGCAGATCGGCAAATCCTGCGTGAAGCCGGTCGAGTATCGCCTGAAGACGGTCCGAATCCAGGCCCAGTGCGTCGCCGTCGGCGAGAAAGACGCGATGTGCCAGGGGGTGGTCGGTCGCTGCCGTATCGATGTCGGCGAACACTTCGTCCAGATCGCGCTCGACGTAACGCTTGGTCTTGTACATCGAACAAAAGGTGCAGCGGTTGAACGAACAGCCCAGCGTAGCCTGGATGATCAAATTGTTGCCCTCGCTGGGCGGCCGGTAGAGCGGCATGTCGTAGTGAACAGGCATGGAATGGCGGTCCCTTTACTCGACCTCGAAAATCGCCGCCGTGGCCACGAAGCCGCCATCGACCGGCAGGGTGTGGCCGGTGATGTAGCTGGCGCCCTCGGAGGCCAAAAAGGCCACGGCAAAGGCGATTTCCTCGGGCGTGCCGTAGCGTCCCAGCGGCATGTTGCGGTGGTAGGTTTCGCGCGTTTTGGCGCTGTGCACGCGATCGGTGAGCGGCGTATCCACGGGCCCAGGTGCGACGCCGTTGACTGTTATGCCATGGGGCGCCAGCTCGATCGCCAGGGTTTTGGTCAGGCCGACCACGCCGTGCTTCGAGGAGGCATAACCGACGCGGCCCGAGACGCCTTGCAGGCCGGCTACCGAGGCGATGTTGACGATGCGCCCCCAGCCGGCCTCGATCATGGCCGGCGCCACGGCCTTGGCGCAGCGGTAGCTGCCGGTCAGGTTGACCTCGATGATGCGCTCGAATTCCTCGGCAGTCTGGCGCAGGAACGGTGTCTGTTCGCCGATACCGGCGCAATTCACCAGCACCAGCGGCGGCCCCAGTTCGGCCGCCGCTAACACCATGGCTTCGACCGAGGCCTGGTTGCAAACGTCGACGATCGTGGACGCTGTCCGGCCGCCCGAGGCTCTGATTTCCGCCGCCGCGCCGACAGCCAAGTCGCCGTCCATATCTGCACACAGCACGGCTAGGCCATCGGCCGCCAAGGCCATCGCCATGGCCCTCCCCAGGCCGCCGCCGCCGCCGGTGACTATGGCTGACTTCTGTACCGCGCTCATGACCCGACTATCCCGGCTATGAAATCCTTTAGCGGCCGGCCCACTTCGGCGCCAAACCCGGCCGCCGTTTGATTGACGTGCGAAAGCGTACCATCGCCGTAGGTCGAGCGGCCGTCGCCGATGCGGGCGCTCATGGCGGCCACGGTTCCGGCCACGATGTTGCGCTCGTCCAGCGCCGCCAGGCGCGAGTACCCGATGCCGTCGGCACCGCCGCCGGCATCGTTGTAAAAGGCGGCGAAGGCGTCGACCATCAAGGCCGAGCCGGCTTCGCCGCCCAGCAGCGCGCCGTGGCTGCCGGTGACGATGATGCGGCCGGCGTCTTCGGGGTAGACCAACGAGGCGCTGTCGACGATCACCACTTGGCGCTCTCCGGCCGCGGCCGGCAGTTCACTGCGCGCTTCTTCGTAGACCGGCACGGGCATTTGCGAAAGTTCGGCTGCCTGAAGTTTCTCGGCCGCCGCCCGCGAGGTCATGCCGGCCTCCACGCCCAGCTCGGCAGCCAATGGATTGGCGAAACTGATGGTGCCTCGTGCCGCCATGTCGCGGCCATTGCCGATGCGCGCCGTCATGGTGTCGACGGTGGCATAAGGAATGGCCAGGTCCTGGCAATAGGCGCCGCCGCCAATGCCGGCGTCGTCTTTGCCGCGGCCGGCATCGTTGAGGATGATGCCGCGAACGCCGGCCTTGCAGGCCAGATAGGCGGCATAGACGCCGCCGTGCGAGGCGCCGATGAGCACGTTGCCCGGGCATTCGTCGCCCAGCTTGGTCACCGTGTCGGCGATTACGATGCCTTCGGCGATGATTTCGTTGGCCATGAATTTTCCGCTCCGTTTCCGCCTGCGCGGCGCTATTGTGGCGTCCGGTCGGGCCCCGGTCCAGTCAGCCCGCCAACCAAGGAGGAAAGTTTGAACGCATCCGCAGTTGCTCCGAGCAACCTGGACGTCGAGCGCTACCTCGACTTCCACCACCTCATGCACCGCATTCGCGCTTTCGAGGAGGCCGCGTTGAAAGCCCACGACGACGGCGACGTGCATGGCGCCATCCACCCTTCGATCGGCCAGGAAGCGATCGCTGTCGGCGTTTGCCGCAACCTGCAGTCAGACGACATCATGCTCACCAACCACCGCGGCCACGGCCACACCCTGGCCAAGGGCGCCGATGCGACGGCCATGATGTGCGAACTCCTGGGCCGGGCCGGCGGCACCTGCCAGGGCAAAGGCGGATCGATGCACATCGCCGACTTCGCGGCGGGCGTGCTGGGTGCCAACGGTGTGGTGGCGGCCAACATCAACATCGCCGCCGGTGTCGCCCATGCCCTCAAGCTGCGCCGCGAGCCGCGCATCGCCGCTTCCATCTTCGGCGACGGCGCCATCAACCGCGGCCCCTTTCTGGAAGGCCTCAATTGGGCCAAGGTCTTCGAGCTGCCGGTACTGTTCGTCTGCGAGGACAACGGATTCGCCTCGACCACCCGCACCGACGACATGACGGCCGGCGCCGGCCCCGTGGCCCGGGCCGAAAGCCTGGGCATTCCGGCCAGTGCCGTCGATGGCAACGACCTGGTAGCGGTCGACGAGGCGGTACGTGAGCTGGTGGCAGCGGTGCGCGGCGGCGGTGGCCCTCGGTTCCTGCTCTGTCGCACCTACCGCCTGAGCGGCCACACGGCAGCCGATCCCGCCGCCTACCGCCCGGCTGAAGAGGTCGAGGCGGCCTGGAAAGGTGATCCCATCGCACGCTTGAAGGCGTTGTTGATGGAATCCGGCGTTGCCGCCGAGACCCTGGAGGCGCAAGCCGACGAGGCGGTGGCGGAGATGGCCCAGGTCTACGCCACGGCGCGGGCTGCGCCTTGGCCCGATGCGGCACTGGCCATGTCCGATGTGCAGGATGCAGGTGATCCCCGCCAGGAGGCTTTCTGATGGCGATGCAAACCTACGCCGATGCCGGCCGCGAAGCCCTGGCCGAGGAAATGCGCCGCGATCCGCTGGTCTGGGCGGTGGGCGAGGATCTCGGCCGCGGCGGCGTCTTCGGCCAGTACCGTGGCATGGTCGAGGAGTTCGGGCCCGAGCGCATCTCGGATGCACCGATCTCGGAATCGGCCATCCTGGGCACCACAGTCGGCGCCGCCATGGCCGGCACCCGGCCAGTGGCCGAGTTGCGCTTCGCCGACTTCGCGCTGTGTGCCATCGACGAGCTGGTCAACCAGGCCGCCAAGGCGCGCTTCATGCTGGGCGGCCAGACCAAGGTGCCGCTGGTGGTACGCGAGCCCATGGGCATGTGGCGTTCTTCGGCGGCCCAGCATTCGCAGTCGCTGGAGAGCTGGTACACCCACATCCCCGGCCTGGTTGTGGTGACGCCGGCGACGCCGGCCGACAACAAGGGATTGCTCAAGACCGCCATCCGCTGCGACGACCCGGTGGTCTATATGGAGCACAAGAACCTCTGGGGCCTGGAAGGCGAGGTGCCCGAGGGAGACGTGCTCATCCCCTTCGGCCAGGCCCGCATCGAGCGCGAGGGCACGGATTTGACCATCGTCTCCTGGTCGAGCTGTCTGCATGACGCGGCGGCCGCGGCAGTGACACTGGAAGGCGAGGGCATTTCGGCCGAGGTGATTGATCTGCGCACACTCTGGCCCTGGGACAAAGACGCCGTGCTGGGCTCGGTCGAGAAGACTGGGCGTTTGCTGGTGGCCCACGAATCGGTGGCTGTCGGTGGCTTCGGGGCGGAGGTGGCGGCAACCGTCGGCGAGCGCCTGTTCAAGGCCCTCAAAGCCCCGGTGCGCCGCCTGGGGGCACCACGGGCACCTATTTCGTACGCCCCGCCGCTCGAAGACCAGGTGCGGGTGACGCCGGAAAAGATCGCGACCGCGGCAGCCAAACTCGTTGCGGAATAGGCCATGAGCTCGAACGAGATGACGGGCGGCGAGGCCCTGGCCCGCATGTTCGAAGCCCATGGTGTCGGCCCCATGTTCGGCATGGGCGGGTTCCAGCTTTTGCCGTTCTACGACGCGGTGCGGCGGATGGGGTTGGCCCACACCTTGATCAACGACGAGCGCTGTGGCGTTTTCGCCGCTGACGCCTATGCCCGGGTTTCGGGCCGGGTCGGGGTCTGTGATGCGACGCTGGGGCCGGGCGCCACAAACCTGGTTACCGGTCTGGTCGAATCACTTAATGCCGGGGTGCCGCTGGTGGTATTGGTGGGCGACAGCCACCGTCTGCATTCCTGGAAGAACATGACCCAGGAAAGCCGCCAGATCGAGATTCTGCGCCCGGCCTGCAAGGAGCTTATTCGCGTCGAATACGTCGAGCGCATTCCCGAGCTGGTGCGCCGGGCCTTCCAGGTCGCGACCTCGGGGCGGCCCGGACCGGTGGTGCTGGATGTGCCCGAGGACGTGGCCCACGCCACCTATCCCTTCGAGGACGAGTTCGCGGCGGCCGAGGCCCGGGCCCCGGCGTTGCGCCCCAGGCCCGCTCGCGACGACCTGGAACGCGCCGCCGAATTGCTGGCCGGCGCCCAACGGCCGCTGATCCTGACCGGCGGCGGCGTCCACCTAAGCGCCGCCGCAGATGCCCTGCAGGCTTTCGCCGAGCGCCACAACATTCCCGTCGCCCACACCATGAGCGGCAAGGGCGCCGTCGCCTGTACGAGCCCCCTGAGCGCCGGCCTCTTCGGTCGCTATGACCGCATCGCCAACGGCCTGATAGAGGAAAGCGACTGCCTGCTGGCCATCGGCTGCAAGTTCGGCGAGATCGCCACCAAGCGCTATCAATTGCCGCCCGCCGGCACGCCGCTCATCCACCTCGACATCGTGGCCGAGGAGATCGGCCGCACCGTCGCGCCAACGCTGGCACTGTGGTCCGATGCCCGCGAAGGCATCCGTGACTTGGATGATGCGCTGGCCAGCGCCGGCCTGGCTGAGCGCCTGGCCGGCTATGCCGCCGAGGTGGCCGAGCGCATGGCGGCCTGGTGGGTCTCCGTGGCCGATCGCGTCGGCTCGGACGAGACGCCCGTGCACATGGCGCGGTTGATGCAGGAGCTCAACCGCGGCCTGCCGGCCGACGCCACGCTGGTGGCCGACGGCGGCTTCGCCGCCCACTGGGGCGGGCTTTTGTACGACACCAAGCAGCCAGGCCGAGGCTTCGTGCCCGACCGCGGGTTCGCATCCATCGGTTATGGCCTGCCGGGCGCCATGGGGTCCGACCTGGCGGCGCGAGAACTCGGCAGCGGTCCCGTAGTGGGGCTGACCGGCGACGGCGGCTTCAACATGGTGCTGGGCGAGCTCGAAACGGCACGCCGGCTGGGGCTCGGCTTCACCATCATCGTCGTCAACAATGCCGCCTCGGGCTACGTCAAGGCATTGCAACACACCCTCTACGGCGAGGGCGCTTACCAGTCCAGCGACCTCGCCGAGACCGACTATGCCGCCGTGGCCGAGGCCATGGGCTGCCACGGCATTCGGGTGACCGATCCGGCCGAGTTGGCCGGCGCATTGCAGGCGAGCCTGGCCGAGCGCCAGCGCCCGACCGTTCTCGACGTCGTCGTCACCCGCGATCCTGCGCGCATGCTACCGGCCGTCGACAACCGCGCGGTAACGGTCAAGAAGGGCGATCGCATCGCCTGAAGCGGGCGTTGAGGACGGTGAAACGAGCTCGGATGGTCTCGCCTTCAACCGCGATCCCATAGAGCGCCCGTATCTCCGGCGCCGTCTCGGTCAATAGCGTGCGGTGGGCGGCATCGAGCGGGCGGGGAAAGGCAATGGCCGTCAGCTGGCTGGCTTCCAGGGCGAAACCCTGGGCGGTGCAAATCTCCAGCAACGCCTCGCGGCCATGCATGCGCACGTGGCCGTCGGGTTGCAAGGCCTGGAAGCGGTTGATGAAGTCGACGTCGTCGGCGTCATGGCGCAGCGCATCTGCGACAACCAGCCGACCCTCCTGCTCGATCACCCGGTGAACGTCTGCCAAGGTGGTGGCGAGGGCAGGGAAATGGTGCAGCGCATAGCGGCAGACGACGCCGTTGAAAGCGCCATCGTCAAAGGGTAAACCGATGCCGTCGACCGCCGCGAAGCAGATATTTCCAAGCCGCGCGGCAGTGGCCTTTTCGGCATTGGTGGCGATGGCCGCGGCGGCGATATCGACACCGGTCACCTGGCAGTCCGGCTCCCGAGCGGCCAGTGCCAGGGCGACATAGCCGTTGCCGGTGGCAAGGTCGAGATAGCGGCCGCCTTGCTGGGGATCGAGACCGTCGATGAGCCAGGGAAGCTGGGCGTCGTCTGCCAATACGGCTTGAAACTCGGCGCCGTGCAGATTGGCGTCGAAGGCCCGTCGTGCGGTTTCGATGATCCCCTGCTCGTCGCCCGTGCCCATAAGCCCCCCTTCCGGCAACGGGTCAGCTGTGACACATTCGTTCCAAATCGACAAGCGCCGGAGCCCAGCATGACCATCGCCATTCGCGGTATCGACCATATCGCCATGACCGTTGCCGATTTCGAGGCCTCGATTGCCTTCTACCGTACGGTGCTGGCGGCCGAAGCGCCGCGCGAGGCGGAGTTTCGCAGCGACGACCTGTCCTCGCTGCCGCTCTATATCGGCGGCGCCGTGATCAACATGCAGCGCGCCGAGGCGCCAGCCTACATCGTCGCAGACAAACCGACACCGGGCGCCGTCGACATCTGCTTTCGCTGGGACGACAGCATCGAGGCCGCCATCGCGCACCTCGAAAGCCACGGCGTCGCCGTCATCGAGGGTCCGGTGCCGCGCTTTGCCGCCGACCGTGGGGCCGGCCAGTCGGTTTATTTCCGCGATCCCGACGACAACCTTCTAGAGTTTCTGACCACTGTGGCCTGAAGACTCGAAGGGGTGGTGGCCATGAAAATTGTGCTTTGCAACGAGGTCGTACGCGACCTCGAATTCGCCGAGCAGTGCGCCTTCGCCGCCGAACTGGGATATGACGGCATCGAACTGGCGCCCTTCACGCTGGGCGAGGAACCGCACCTGATCTCGGCCGAGGAACGCGCCCGGCTGCGCCGCGCCGCCAGCGACGCCGGCATTGCCATCGTCAGCCTGCACTGGCTGCTGGTGACCCCGGCCGGACTTTCCATAAACGGCCCTGACCAGGCCGTGAGGCGGCGCACCGTGGAGGTCATCGAACGCCTCATCGAACTGGCCCATGATCTCGGCGCCACGGCACTGGTGCATGGCTCGCCGGCCCAGCGCCAAGTGGCCCCGGACGACGATGCCGGGGACGCCTGGCAGCGCGCCCGGGAAACCTTTGCCGCCATCGCCCCGGCGGCCGAGGCGGCCAACGTCGATTATTGCCTGGAGCCGCTGGCACCACGGGAGACGAACTTCATCAATACCATCACCCAAGCGGTGGAACTGGTCGAGGCCGTGGCTAGCCCGGCCTTTTGTACCATGATCGACACCTGTGCCGCCGGCCTGGCCGAGGCCGAGCCGCTCTCGCAGGTCTTCGACACCTGGTTGCCGACGGGCCACGTGCGTCACGTGCAGGTGAACGATTCGAACAAGCGCGGCCCGGGCCAGGGGCCGCAGATCTTCGCGCCGGTGATGGCCGCTCTGGCGCGCCACGACTACCGGCGCAGTGTCGCCGTCGAGCCCTTCGATTACGTGCCCGACGGCCCCGCCGCCGCGGCTCGTGCCATCGGCTACCTGCGCGGCATCGAGGAGACCCTGACATGGCAACGCTAGCGCCCAAGATCGAAGTTACCGAGGTCGAGCTTTATGAGCGCGACGTGGTGCTGCGGCTGCCGTTCCGCTTCGGCATCGTCACCCTGACCGAAGCGCCGCAGGCCTTCGTGCGGGCCCGGATCAAGAGCCAGGATGGCAGCGAGTCCTGGGGCATGTCGGCCGAGCTGCTGGCCCCCAAGTGGTTCGACAAGAACCCGGCGCTGAGCAACGAGCAGAACTTCGACCAGTTGCGCCAGGCCTTGGATATCGCCCGCGGCCACTATCTGGCGGCCGGGGCCGAGACCGCCTTCGGTCTCTTCTCCGCCGTTTATCCCGAACAACTGAAAGCCGGGGCAGGGGCGGGGCTCAATTCGCTGGTTGCCGGTTATGGCCCGGCGCTGATCGACCGAGCCATCCTGGATGCGCTTTGCCGCAGTACCGGGGTTTCAATCTTCACCGCCGTGCGCGAAAACCTGCCGGGCCTGGGGCCGGGCCCCCAGGAGGGCCTGGAAGGCTTCGACTACGATGGTTTTCTGGCCGGGATCAAGCCGGCCGGGCGCCTGCACGCCCGCCACACAGTGGGCTTGGTCGACGACATCGCGATGGCCGACCGCGATCCGACCGATCGCCTCGACGACGGCCTGCCCGAGACCCTGGAGGAGGCCGTGGCCCACTTCGGCCAGCGCTATTTCAAGCTCAAGGTAGGCGGCGACCTGTCGGTGGATCTGGAACGCCTGACCGCCATAGCGGCGGTGCTCGACACCATCGATGGGCCCTACTACGTCACTCTCGACGGCAACGAACAGTACGCCGACGTCGACGGCGTATTGGCGCTCTGGCAGGCTCTGGCGGCCACGCCCGCACTGGCCCGGCTGGTCTCGTCGATCCTCTTCATAGAACAGCCCATCGGCCGCGCTGCGGCGCTGCAGCGGGACGTCGGCGCGCTCGACAGCCAACGCCCGGTGATCATCGACGAATCCGACGCCGATCTCGACGCCTTCGTGCGGGCCTGCGAACTCGGCTACTCCGGCGTCTCGAGCAAAAGCTGCAAGGGGATCTACAAATCCTTCATCAACCTCGCTCGGTGTCGCGTCTGGAACGCCGAAGCTGGCCGGGAGCGCCATTTCATGTCGGCCGAGGACCTCAGCGTCCAGGTCGGCCTGGCGCTGCAACAGGATCTGGCCCTGGCCAGCCTGCTCGGCGTCGGCCACGTCGAGCGCAACGGCCACTACTACGTCGACGGCATGGCCGGGCTGCCCGCTGGCGAACAGCGCGCTTTCAGCTCCGCCCACCCCGATCTCTACGAATTCTCACAGGGCCAATGGCGGTTGCGCCTCGACGGCGGCGAAATGGCGCTGGATTCACTCGACTGCCCCGGCTTCGCCAGCGCTGCCGAGCCCGACTGGTCCGCTCTCAAGGAGATCAAGGCATGACCGCCACCGTCACCACCGACTTCGAGGATCGCGCCGAGGGTCGCGTGGCGCGCCTGACGATCGACGAGGAACGCCGCCTCAACGTGCTCAACTCGGCCCAGCTCGAGCGTCTGATGGCAGCGCTCGAGCCTCTGGCCGACGACGACGACTTGCGTGCCGTCGTGCTGACCGGCGCCGGGCGCTCGTTCATCGGCGGCGCCGATCTAAACGAGCTCAAGGACTTCGACCGCGAAATGGCGCGCGGCTTCATCACCCGCCTGCACGAGGTTTGCGCTGCCATCCGCGCCTTGCCGGTGCCGGTGATCGGCCGGGTGAACGGCTTTTGTCTGGGTGGCGGTCTCGAGGTGGCGGCGGCCTGCGACATGCGGGTGGCCTGCGAAAGCGCCGTCTTCGGCATGCCCGAGGTCAAAGTGGGCTTGCCTTCGGTGATCGAAGCGGCGCTCTTGCCGGGGCTGATCGGCTGGGGCAAGACGCGCGAAATCTTGCTCACGGGTGAGACTTTCGGGGCCGACGAGGCGCGGCGAATAGGTTTTGTCGAATGGCTGGTGGTGGACGCTGATCTCGACGCCGCGGTGGAGAGCTGGGTGGAATCCATCTGTGCCAACGGCCCCCACGCCGTACGCACCCAGAAGGCGCTGATCACGACCTGGGAGAAATCATCCTTGGAAGCCGGCATCGAGGCAGGCGTCGACTCCTTGGCGGACGCCTACTTGACGGACGAGCCGACGCGCCTGATGAAAGCCTTTTTCGACCAGAAGGGCGCCAAAGGGTGAGCGTCTCAGCTTCGATTCACCGCCCCCCCCACCCCAACCCTCCCCACAAAGGGGGAGTGGGTCATTACGGGCAGTAAATCTTGTCCTTTTTTCCCTCCCCCTTGATGGGGGAGGGCAGGGTGGGGGTGTTTTTTTGGTGGTCACAGACTCTACCGCAAGCGTTCGAACATTTGTTCTTCGACCGCCTTGCCCCATTGGTCGGCAGTGATCTCGCGGCAGAGCGAAAAACCGAATTCGTCGTAGAGCCGGCGGGCGGCATCGAGGCCGGCAAAGGTCCAAAGCCAGACCCGCTCGAAGCCAACGGCGTCGCAGAACGCCATGGCCTCGGTCATCAAGCGCCGGCCGAGCCCCTGGCCCTGGCAATCTTCGTCCATGATGAACCAGCGCAGATGGGCAGCACTTCCGTCGCCCATCTCACCGCCGTCGATGGTGATCGAGCCCACCATGCGGCCCTCAAAATAGGCGCACCAGAAACCGTCGAGAGCGGGATCGAAGCGCTCCTGGAAATCGGCCAGTTCGCGCGCCACCTTGGCCTCGAAATAGAGCCCGAAATCCCAATGCCGGCTGTAGAAGGCGGCATGCAGCTCGGCCACCCGACCGATGGCACCGGGCCGGTAGCCGCTGATTTCGATCTCGCTCTTGCTCATGGTCGATTTCCTGGCTATTGCTCGCGGCGCTATGATCGTCGCCCTATCCCCCAGTTGTAAAGACGCCAGCAGAAAGGTCACGCTATGGAAGCCGTCAACCTCGCCGCCAAGTTCAGCCAAATTTCGGAACATTGGCAGCCTCGAATCGTCGCCCAGATCAACGACCTGCATATCAAGCTGGCCAAGGTCGAAGGCGAATTCGTCTGGCATAGCCATGCCGACACCGACGAGTTCTTTCTCGTCAATCGCGGCGAGTTGACCATAGAGATGCGTGACGGGTCGGTGACGCTTGGGCACGGCGAGATGTTCGTCGTGCCCCGCGGTATCGAGCACCGACCGGTGGCCGCCACCGAATGCGAGATCGTGATGATCGAACCGGTGGGTACATTGAATACGGGCGACGCAGGTGGTGAGCGCACGGTGGCCGATCCAGAAAGGCTTTAGGGTCTTTGCACTTCGTCTCCAACCCGATCTTCGACAGCGCCAGCTTTCCCTCCGAACATCCGCTGGGCTTTCGTCGCGTCGGCGCCGTAGTAGAGCTTTGCCGCCTGCTTGGCTGGCTCGACGATACCCGACTGGTGCGGAGCGACGAGGCGCCCAGGAAGGTGCTCGAGCGCTTCCACGCCGCCGACTACCTCGACGCCCTGCAGGCCGCCGACGAAAATCAGAGCGCGCCGCGCGAGGTGCGCCGGCGCTATCGCCTGGGCACGCCCGACAACCCCATCTTTCGCGGCATGTACGCCCGCCCGGCGCGGGCCTGCGGTGGCTCTCTGAAAGCGGCCGAGTTGGTGCAGCGCGGCGGTATAGCCTTCCACCCGGCCGGCGGCACCCACCACGGCCGGCCCGACCGGGCGGCCGGATTCTGTTTTCTCAATGATCCGGTGTTCGCCATCCTGGGCCTCTTGGACGGTGGTGCCGAGCGTGTTCTTTACGTCGATTTCGATGCCCACCACGGCGACGGCGTGCAGGACGCCTTCGCCGCCGACGAACGCGTGTTCACGTTCTCGGTGCACGAGGCCGGGCGCTGGCCGCGCACGGGCGCGCTCGAAGACCGGGGCTTGGGCCGGGCGCGCAATCTGCCCTTGCCGGCCGGTGGCAGCGACAGCGAACTGGCTTGGGTCTTGGAAGCGGCGCTGTTGCCCTGGTTGGCCGCCATCACCCCCGATGCCCTGGTCGTGCAATGCGGTGCCGACGGCCTTTTTGAGGATCCCCTCTGCCGCCTGGAATATTCAAACGGGGCGCTCTGGCAGGCCGTGGCGGACCTTGTCGCGGCTGTGCCGCGGGCGGTCGTGCTGGGCGGTGGCGGCTACCACCCCCAGGCGCTGGTGCGCTGCTGGAGCGGACTGTGGGCAACTCTGGACGGTCGCAAGATACCCGACGAATTGCCGGCCGAGGGCCAGGTCCTGTTGACCGGACTAGGCGGTGGCCGGCGGCAACACGGCAACGTCGAACCCCGGCTCCTGACCTCGTTGGCCGATCCACCCCGGCCAGCACCAATACGTGATGAGGTTCGCCGAGCGGTGGCCACGCTGGGTGCCGCTTGAGACTGGGGATGTCGGAGAGCACGGAAATTTTGTTGCAAAACCTGTCAGAACCCGGAAATTTGTTGTTATCCACAAGGTGTTTGTGTATATAAGCAAATGCTAATAAATCTCATTTCCCGGGTCTGACTAGAGTTCTCGGGAACGGGGATTGCCTGGCGCCCGGGACATCGAAGATTTCATCGCTTACCTTCATGCCCTGACGGCGCGGGACGGGCGACAGCGAACCCGTCCATCAAGAGGAAAGGCGCTATGGACGCGAGCGAAAAAGGCGGACTCAGCCGGCGCGGCTTCCTTGCCGCGGCCGGCGCCGGTTGCCTCGCCGCGGCGGGGGTGTCGAGCCCGGCCCGGGCCGACCTGGTGAACATGAACGCCACCATCGCCAAGGAATTTGGACCGGGTCCCTACAAACAAAACAAAATCCATCTCAAGACGCCGATCATCGCCGAAAACGGCCGCGTCGTGCCGATCCAGGTGACCGTCGAAAGCCCCATGACCGACAGCGACTATGTCAAGCGGGTGGCCGTCTTCGTGCAGGAAAACCCCAACCCGGACGTCGCCATCTTCCACTTCACTCCGGAATGCGGCAAGGCCTGGATCAAAACCCGCTGCCGCATGAGCAAGAGCTCGCCGGTGGTTGCCGTAGCCGAGATGAGCGACGGCTCGGTTCACACCACCCAAAGCACAGTCAAGGTGACCATCGGCGGCTGCGGCGGCTGAGCGAAGTTGGCAGGAGATAGAGAAAAAAATGGCATCGGCACGCATGAAGGTCCCGAAGAAGGCCAAAAAGGGCGAAATCATAACCGTCAAGAGCCTGATCAAGCACGCCATGGAAACCGGCCAACGCAGCGGCAAGGACGGCAAGAAGGTGCCCCGCTTGATCGTCAACAACGTGGTCTGCACTTACAACGGCAAGGAAGTCTTCAAGGCCGACTGGTGGCCCGCCATCGCCGCCAACCCGTATCTGGCGTTCAACCTGCGAGCCCAGGAATCGGGCACTATCGAGCTCTCCTGGACCGACGACACCGGCAAGACGGTGAAGAAGTCCGCCGAAATGGAAGTTATCTCGTAACGACTTGCTGACCCCGGCCGGTTCGTCGAGCACAATTAATTGATTCGTATGGACACCAAGCCCCATATAAGGCTAGTGAACATCTGAATTATCGCATCGCGGCCGAGGTTTGTTGCATGGACGCTTTCGACATCAGTTTCGTCGCCGCCGGCAGTGCCGGCGTGATTAGCTTTCTCTCGCCCTGCGTGCTGCCGCTGGTGCCGGCCTATCTCTGCTTCGTCGCTGGCACCTCACTCGACCAGATGATGGAGGGGGAGGACGGCGTGGACAAGGTGCTGGCCCGGCGCATGGCGCTGTCGGCGCTTTTCTTCGTGCTCGGTTTCTCCACTGTCTTCATCTCCATGGGCGCTACGGCCTCGGTCTTGAGCCGGCTGATCTTCGAGCACATCGATATCATCGGCAAAGTGGCGGGCGCGGTCATCGTGGTCTTCGGGCTGCACTACATGGGTCTTTTCCGCATCCGTATCCTGGAACGCGAGGCGCGCTTCAACCCCGAACGCACGCCGGCCGGCTGGCTCGGCGCCTACGTGCTGGGCCTGGCTTTCGCCTTCGGCTGGACGCCCTGCGTCGGCCCCATCCTGGCCACGATCCTAACGCTGGCGGCATCGAGTGATTCGCTGGGCTACGGCGTTTCACTGCTCACCGTCTACGCGCTGGGGCTGGGCGTCCCGTTCATGATTGCGGCGCTGGCCATCAACCCTTTCATGAGATTCCTCAGGCGCTTCCGCCGCCATATTCGCAAGGTCGAACTGGCCGCCGGCGGCCTCCTGGTGGTGACCGGCTTGATGATCTTCTTCAACAAGCTGGGCGAATTCAGCTACATCATCCTCGAGCTCTTCCCGGCGCTGGGCGCTATCGGGTAAAGCCCGGTCGGCACATCGGCCTCGAGAAATCGATGCCGAGGAAGCTTCAAGCTTTCCTGGGGTATCTTGGCGCTCCGCCGGAAGAAATTTACGAAATCCCGAGCTGGTCGAAACAAAACCCAAAAAAACCCATGACGTCATGGGTTTTGTTGCACTGCGGCGAAGGGTGAGGGTGAGGGCGAGAACGGCCGACTCACCCATCTTTGTGCCCCCTCACCCTCCGGGCGGCGGAGCCACCACTTCGGCATAGGAGGGCCGGCCCGAGAGCTGGCCGGAATGGCTGAAGACGTCCAGGGTGACGTCATATGCCGCCTCGGTGATCTCGACGTGAGGCGACCAGGTGCCGAGCTGCTGGTAGAAGGCGATGGTCTGGCTCAGTACGGTGGCTTCGACGTCGGGGAAAAACGGCTGCTCGGCAGTCGCGATATCGGCCGCCGGGGTCTCGTTGATCCAGGCCCGGGCGCGGCGGTAGGCGCGCATGAAGGCTACTGCCTGGTCGCTTTGTAGCCAGGAGCGCGTGGCCGCCAGGCTGGAAAAGGCGCACGGGCCGATGGCTTCGCCCACCGCGGCCACGACGTGACCGACGCCATCATGCTCGAGTTGCTGCGGCGACGGGCCCTGCTGATGCACGTAGTCGCCCTCACCATCACGAAAGGCCTGGTCGATGGCACCCACGCCACCGGCATCGATGGCTTCGATGTCGGCGAAATCCAAGCCACTTTGGTGGCAGGCGTACTTGAACATGGCCAACGGCTGGCCACCGTGGTCCACAAGGACACTCGTGCCCTTCAGTTTCTGCCAGGAAAATTCGGAATCCGGCTTGCGCGCGGTGAGAAAGAACCCGTCCATTTCGTTGATCTGGGCGAAATGAAGCGCCGCCGGAGTTTCGCCGCGCTCCAGCGCCAAGATGCCCTGGGAGGGCGCCGACTGGGCGACTTGGGCGCTGCCGTCGGCCAGTGCCGCGATGGCCGAAACCCCGGCCGGAGCGATGGAGTATTCGGGCTCGAGCCCCTCGTCCTTCAGGAAACCACCGGCGATGGTGGCGATCAGCGGCGAATAGAAGGCCGAGAAGCGGGTGAACTGGATATGGATGGTCATGCTCGTTTCCCCTTCAGAAGCTTACCACCAGCTTGCCGAAATGGCCGGCGGCGCGCATGGCGTGGTAGGCGGCAGGCGCCTGGTCGAAGGCGAAAGTCTGGTCGATCACCGGTTTCAAACCGTGAGCCTCGATAGCGCGGTTCATGCGCAGGAACATGGCCCGGCTGCCCACGTAGATGCCCTGCAGCGCAATCGACTTGCGCATGATACTGGTGGGTGACACTTGGCCGGCGGCGCCGGAAAGGATACCGATCAGCGAGACCCGGCCGGCCACCCGGGTGGCGTTGACGGACTTCTCCAGGGTGCCGGGGCCACCCACTTCGATGGTCTGGTCGACGCCGCCGCCCGTGAGCTCGATGACGGCTTGGTCCCAATCCGCATTGTCGGCGTAGTTGACGGTCTGCCAGGCGCCGAGTTCACGCGCCCGGGCGAGCTTTTCGTCGCTTGACGAGGTGATGATGGCGCGGGCGCCGTGCATGACGGCGAACTGGAGGGCAAAGATCGAAACGCCGCCGGTGCCGAGCAGCAGCACCGTGTCGCCGGGCTTGACGCCGCCCTTCTCGATCAGGGCATGCCAGGCAGTCAGCGCAGCGCAGGGCAGCGTCGATGCCTCGGCATCGCTTAGTCCTTTCGGCGCCGGAACCAGGCCATGTGCCGCCAACACTACCTCCTCGGCCAAGACGCCGTCGCGGCCGCCACCCAAAGCGCTTTGCATGGCGGCCGGGGTGATGGATCCGTCTTGCCAGTCCTGGAAGAAGCAGCCGGCAACGCGGTCGCCCACCACAACTTCGCTGACGTCTGGACCAAGGGCCGTCACTTCACCGGCCCCGTCGGAGTTGGGCACCAACGGAAATCTTGGCACCCGGCCCTTTGGCGTCTCGACGGTAGCCAGGTCGCGGTAATTGAGAGAGGACGCGCTGATGCGCACACGCACCTGGCCGGGTCCCGGCTCGGGCCGTGGCCGCTCGGCCAACACCAGAGCGTCGATCCCGCCCTCGGCTCCAGGAATTTCATAGGCTTTCAAGATCTGTCTCCCGTTTTCTGCCGCGCGCACTAACAACCAACAATATCAGCGACATCAGGCATGGGAGCAATGAGTTCCTACGTTTAGCCGAGAAAGTAGTGTTCGTGTGGATGTTTCCCAGTGACTGGTGTTTTCTGCTAGATTATTGCCAAAGCCGGGCGGCAAGACCCCACTTGGCGCGATCATTCGGCACTTCGGGAATATTTAGTCGGGGGGACAAGAAAGGATAGGGAGGCAATGAAGAAACCTGGATATGCATCAACTGTTTCAACGCTGGCCGTATCGGCATTTGTCCTTGCCGGTGCGCTATGGCAGAGCAGCGCGCAGGCCGCAACCGAATTGCGCATGGCCAACTGGCTGCCGCCGGTGCATCACCTTTACAAAAGTCTGGAGGCCTGGAACGAGGAGGTCAGTAAGGCTTCAGGCGGCTCACTCATCGTCAAGCTGGACAAAGCGCCGCTGGCCAAGCCGCCGGGACAGTACGATCTGGCCAAGAAAGGCATCGCCGATCTCTCCTATCCGGTTCTGGCTTACACGCCCGGCCGCTTCGAGGTGGCGCGGGGCAGCGAGCTCCCGTTCCTCTCGCCCAACGCCACGGCCGGCAGCAAGGCCATGTGGGACTGGTATTCCCGCAACGTCGGCAACAAGGAATTCAACGACGTCAAGCTGGTCACCATGTGGGTGCATGGCCCCGGTCTGGTGCATACCAAGAAGCAGGTCAAGACGCTTGAAGACCTGGTCGGTGTCAAGCTGCGCGTTGGCGGCGGCGGTGTCGCCATGTCCAAGGCGCTGGGTGCCGTGCCGGTCGCTATGTCGGCCACCAAGGCTCACGAATCGCTGCAACGCGGCACCACCGATGGCGCCTTGTTCCCCTGGGAGGCCATCCACGGCTTCCGCCTGACCAAGCTGGTCAAGTACCACCTGCAGATCCCCGGTGGCCTCTACGCCACGCCCTTCGCGTTGGTCATGAACAAGGCCAAATGGAACAGCCTGTCGGCCGAACACAAGGCGGTGCTGGACAAGGTCGGCGGCCTCTGGGGTGCCGGTTACATCGGCGAGCGCTGGGACCACGCCGACAATGTGGGCCGGGGCGACGCCAAGGCCAACGGCAATATCATCCAGACCATCGCCCCGGCTGAACTCGGGCGCTGGCGCCAGAAGATCTCCTTCATGGATCAGGACTGGATCAAGAAGGTCAACGCCAAGGGCTGGAACGGCGAGGCCCTGCTCAAGGACCTCAAGGCGACCATGAAGAAGTACGGCCAGTAGAGGCTGAGTTACCTCACTACCGCGCTGCTCGATCGCCTAGACGCCCTCACTGGGCGGTCAGAGCAGCGCAGGGCAGCGTCGATGCCCCGGCATCGCTTCGTCCTTGCGACAGCGGAACCAGGCCATGTGCTTCCAGCACCACCTCCTTGGCCGGGACGCCGTCGCGCGCGCCACCCAAGTCGCGCTAATTGAGAGAGGACGCGGTGATGCGCACACGCACCTGACCAGGTTCTGGCTCGGGCCGCAGTCGCACGGATAGCACCCGAGCTGCGAAAGTGCTCAATCAGCGCAGGCACCCCGCCATGCGCCGTAACCGCACCAAAGCCAACCTCATGGTCCAATTCGAAGTCCAAACGCTCGCCCGACATCCCAAGATCCAAGTCTCACCCAACAGGTGAGACCTCCAGAATCCAGAAACCCTCGTCGCGCAAGCGAAAACACACACACTTTCCGAGTAGCCGGGGAATGAGGAAGCCCGGTCTGCCGTCGGCGCGGCACCATCGGTTTCGTCATAAGACGCGTCAGATGCTCGCCGGTGAAAATGCCTTCAGCGCCAAGGATTACCAACTGGCCACCAACCTCGACCGGATCGTACTCCCTTTTTTCGATGCGTTCGGCTCCAGGGACGACGTGTTGAAGGCCCTGCGCGGTCCTAGTCAACGGAAATTTCCGCTGGTGTCATGCTGCGTCCTCTCTAAGAGTCTAACTCGAAACTCTATGTTTGATAACAATACCTTGCGAGGCGTCGCGTGACGAGCCTGATGTGGGCGATGAGTAGCCAGGCTTCGGCG
>NZDS01000128.1 GCA_002690215.1 Rhodospirillaceae bacterium
CCATGCCAGCCTCCTTCTCCAGCTAACATCTTGAATCACAAATTATGACTCTTGGGAATCCCCTTGGTCGATTCGGCCTATTCACAGAACGCTCTAGCCGCGCGTTCCGGCCATCTCGTCCGCCACCTCTTCGGGCAGGCGGAACCAGCGCAGTTCTTCCGCTTCGGGGGCCAAATCGCAACAGCACGGCGACTGGTCCTGGCGCTCCTGAACCGCCGCTACCAGCCGGTCGGCCTCGGCCACCACCCCCTCCATTGCCGCGGCGGGCGCCGGCGCCGTGGCACCGGTCCCTTCGAGCAGCGGAATATCATCCAACCGGCGCACTGCCTCAGCCCGGCTACGGTGCCACCAAGCTCCCGAGGCGGTATCGAAATCGTATTCCGGCAACAGCTTCCAGCCCTCGCGGGCGATCCAGTCGACGGCCTCGATGATGAGTTCGATCTCGGCTTCCGAATTGAAGTAGTTGAAGCCCAACCGCGTCCAGCCGGGCTTGACCAGTTCGCAGCCGGCAACGATCTGTTTTTCGTATTCCTTCGAGGTATCGAGATCGATGCCCAGCAGACGGTGCCCGTAGGGCCCGGCACACGAACAGCCGCCGCGCGACTGAATGCCGAAGAGATCGTTGAGCAGCGCCACCACGTAGTCGTAATGCAGGTAGCGACCCTGGTGGCGCACCAGGAAGGAAATGATGGGCAGGCGGGCGGCGCTGAGGCTGCCCAGGACCTCGATATCGGGGTTTTGCGACCAGCGTTCGATGGCCTGACGGGCCAGCGCCGTTTCGTGTTCGAAGATGGCCTGGGCGCCGACCTCTTCCTTGAGGCGAAAGACCAGGCCGGCGCGGATCGAGCCGACGATATCGGGCGTGCCGCCTTCTTCACGATGCACCAGATCGTCGATATAGCGATGCTCGTGCATATTGACGTAGGCCACTGTGCCACCGCCCGGCACCACTGGCACGCGGTGACCGAGAAGTTTCCGTTTGACCACCAGCACGCCGGGCGTGCCGGGCCCGCCGACGAACTTGTGTGGAGAGATGAACAGCACGTCCTTGTCAGCCAAACTCTCTTGCCCAGGTGTGGCATTCATGGCGATGGGCACGTAGGGCGCGGCGGCGGCATAGTCCCAGGCCGAAATGGCGCCATAGCGGTGCAGCAGCGTCGTCACTTCGGTGCTGTCGGTCAGGATGCCGGTGACGTTGGAGGCGGCGGAAAAGGAGCCGATGAGAAGCGGCCGCTGGCTATAGAGCTCTAGCTCACGCTCCAGGTGCTCGAGATCGACGTTGCCGTTGGAGTCTTCATCGATCACCACCACCTTGGCGATGCTCTCGCGCCACAGCAGTTCGTTGGAATGGTGCTCGTAGGGCCCGATGAAGATCACCGGCCGCTGATCGTCCGGAATCTGGCTGGCAAAGCCATAACGATCGTCGAGTGCCGCCGGCAGCCTGAGGCCGCAGATATTGATGAACTTGTCGACCGTGCCGGTACAGCCGACGCCGCAGAAGATCACGGCGTCGCGTTCCTCGTCGCCGCCCACCGCCTCGAGGATCAGGCGCCGGGCGTCCTCGCGAAAGCCCGTGGTCTGGCGGCCGGTACCCGAGGTCTCGGTGTGGGTGTTGGCATAAAACGGCAACACGATGTCACGGATGGTGTCCTCGATGAACGACAGCGCCCGCCCCGATGCCGTGTAGTCGGCATAGACCAGACGTCGCGGCCCATAAGGCCCGTCGAGCATCTGACCGTGGCCGACCACGCCGCGGCGAATTTGTTGAAACAGCTCAGAGGATTCCATACCTGCACTCCATAACCGCGCCCTCATGGCCGGCACCACCGCATCATGGCAATTCGGACGCCGCGGGAAAAGAGGAAAGGCACCTCAGAGCGCTGCGACTTCCTTGAACGACCAACGATCTTCGCCGTTTTCCCGCACCACCTGCAGATGGCCTCGCCAGTTTGCGTCGTCGGTCTCGGGGAAATCGCTGCGGGCGTGGGCGCCGCGGCTTTCCTGGCGTCGGGAGGCAGCCTCGAGGATGAGCTCGGCAGTGCTGCCGGCAAGCTGCAACTCGAGGAATTTCTCCGCCATCGCCGGGTCGTTGACGCCGCGGATGCGGTGGGCCTGGGCGCTGATCTCGCGTACCAGGACAAGCCCCTCCGCCAGGCCGGCGGCGTCACGCCGGATGCCGCCGTGGTGCCACATGGCCTGGCGCAGCTCCTGCTTCAGCTGATCGGCATCGGCGCGCGGCTCGCCGGCCTCGGCCGCCACCGCCTCGCCGGCCACCACGGCTCGGCCTTGGTCGCGTCCCTCCGCCCAGGCCGCCGCCGCCCGGCCGGCGCGGTGGCCGAAGACAACGCATTCGGTGAGCGCGTTGCCGCCCATGCGGTTGGCGCCATGGAGGCCTCCGGCCGCCTCGCCGGCGGCATAAAAGCCGGCCTGTCCGGTCGCCCCGTCGACGTCGATGGAGGCCCCGCCGACCGCGAAATGGGCCACAGGCGAGATGCGCAAGGGGCGTTCGAAGGCCTGGTAACGGCGCTCGAAATAGGTCTCCTTGGTGGCCAGCACCGGGTTGGCGCGCCAGTCCTCGCGGTTGACTCCGGTGAGATCGAGCAGCACTTCGTTGCCCTCGATGGCGATCTCGTGGAAGAGCGCCTGCGACAGCGTATCGCGGGCGTGGTGAGCCACCGGGCGCTGGGTAATGCCGTGCTTTTCCAGCACGTCCTCGCCGGCATCGTTGATGATAAGCCCGAGGTCAGCCACGTCGGGCTCGACCACGAAGGGCGGCAGCTTGGGCTCGGCGATGGCCAGGGGATAGAACTGCACGAACTCCATGTCTTGCAGCGCCGCCCCGGCCTGGTAGGCCAGCGCATAACCATCGCCGGTCATGCGCTGGGGATTGTCGTGATGCAGATAAAGCCCCCCTGCCCCACCGGCCGCCAGCACTACCGCACCGCCACGCAGCTCCTGCCAACCGTCCTCAGCCGAAAAGGCGCTGAGGCAGACGCCGTCCGGTCCCGAATCGATGCGCCGCACCAGGCAGCCGTTGACGAAGCGCACGCCCAGTTCCTCCGCCTTGGCCACCTGGGTACGCACGATCTCGCGGCCCCACATGGGCGCGCGATCCGTACCGGGGTCATCTGGCTGGGCCATGAAGTGGCCGGGGTCGGATTTCGAATTCAGACCCCAATCGATGAGGTCCTGAAATCGATCCGCCGCATCGCTGCACATCACTTCGAGCAGCTCGGGCTGGCTCAGGCCGCGCCCGGCGGCCAGCGATAGCTCCTTGTATTCGTTCGCCGAGAGCCCTTCCCAGGGACCCGAGAAAATCCCAACGGCCATGGTCGTCGAGGTGCCGCGGCCGGGCGTGCTCTTGCCCACCACACCGACCTCGGCCCCAGCCTCTCTGGCCGCGATGGCCGCCGTCAACCCAGCCGCTCCCGAACCAATGATCCAAACGTCCGCGTGATGGGTTTTCATGTCTTCTCCCCGGATTACCGGTGTTACCAGAGTAGCCTCCAGGTCTCATGCTATGGTTCGCCCCGGCGCGTCGCAACCGGCCACGACCGAATAATTAAGCAGGAGGGCAGGTTCATGAACGAAGCGGTTTTGAGAGCAGGCCGGGTGGCCGTGGTGACGGGAGCGGGCAATGGTATCGGCCGAGCCGCCTGCCGGCGCTTTGCCGAGCTTGGCATGAAAGTCTGCCTGGCAGACGTGATCGAGGACGACCTGGCCGAGGCCGCGGCCGAGGTGGCGGAACTGGCGCCGGGCGGCAGCGCCGACGTTCTGGCACAGCTTACTGACGTTTCCCGGCTGGCAGACATCGAAAGCCTCCATGAGGCTGTGCTCGGCCGCTTCGGCGAGGTCGGGCTGTTGATGAACAACGCCGCCACGCGGGCCAGCGGCGACGCGCTGGGCGAGGCTGCGGCCTGGCAGCAATCCATATCCGTCAACATGTGGGGTGTGATCCATGGCGTGCAGACCTTCGTGCCGGCGATGATCGCCCAGGGTACGCCGTGCCGAGTGGTCATCACCGGCTCCAAGCAGGGTATGACCAATCCGCCCGGCAACACGCCTTACAACGTCGGCAAGGCGGCGCTGAAAGCCTATGCCGAATGCTTGCAGCACGAGTTGCGCAATACAGCCGATTGCCAGGTTACGGCGCATCTGCTGGTGCCGGGCTGGACCACCACCGGGAAGCGTGAGCATAAGCCCGGTGCCTGGCTGCCCGAACAGGTCGTCGAAGTACTGGAGGCGGGCTTGCGAAGCGGGGATTTCTATCTCGTCTGCGCTGACAACGAGGTGACACCCGAGATGGACCGCAAGCGCCTGTTGTGGGCGGCTGGTGACGTCATCGAGAACCGCCCGCCGCTGTCGCGCTGGCACCCGGACTACGCCCAAGCTTTCGAGGAGTTTTCGCCATGAGGATACTGTCAACAATGCACTTCGCAATGGCGGCCCTGGCGATGCTGGTGGCGCCAGCCCAGGCGGCCGAGTTTTGGCAGGGGCCGTTGATCGACGTCCACAGCCAAGTGGACCAGCGCACCGATCTCAAGACCATCGTGCCGCTGCTGGACAAGGCCGGTGTCGCCCAGGTGGTGCTGTCGGCGCGCTTCAAGCAGCCCTCAAGCGACGTCATCGGCCTGGCCCAGCGGCACCCCGAACGCATCATCCCGGCTGCCAAGACCAAGACCCGAGCCTTTACCAAGAACAGCGGCGGTTTTCCCCGGATCTTCAAGAAGGAACTGCGAAGCCACGATTTCGGCGCCATGGCCGAAATCATCATGTGGCATGCCGCCAAAAAAGGCGTCGGCGCCGGCAAGGCCGCCATGGATCCCGACGATGGGCGTCTTCAGCCTTTCCTGAAGGCAGCCCGGAAAAAGGGTTGGCCGTTCCTCGCCCACATCGAGTTCGCCGCTATGGATTGGGACAAGGAACGCTACATGAAGAAATTCGAGGCCTTCCTGGCAGCCAACCGCGACGTTCCCGTCGGTCTCATTCACATGGGCCAACTCAAGGCCGCCGATGCTGCCCGGTTCCTGCCGCTGCATGCCAACCTCTTCTTCATCACCTCGCATAGCAACCCGATCACCATCAAAGCCTCACGCCTGCCCTGGACGCGCATGTTTTCAGGTCAGGAGCTTGCACCGCGCTGGCGAAAATTGGTCTTGGCCTATCCCGAACGCTTTGTGCTGGCCTTCGACAACGTCTTCCATTTTCACTGGGAAAAGAAGTTCTTGCCCCAGGTCAAGGTCTGGCGCCGCGCCCTGGCAGCACTGCCAGACGCGGTAGCCCACGCCCTGGCGCACGGCAATGCCGAAAGATTGTGGAAGCTACCTCCGGCCGCTCTTAGCCGTCAGCGTTGATCTTTTCCGCCAGCTCGGCCAGCACGGCTACGGCCTTGTCGTTGTCGATCTGGCAGGTGCCGGCGGCGTTGTGTCCGCCGCCGCCATAGGATAAGCAAAGCTCGCCGACGTTGGTCTTGGACGAGCGGTCGAGGATCGATTTGCCGATGGCGAAGACGGTGTTCTGCTGCTTCAGGCCCCAGAGCACGTGGATCGAGATGTTGCACTGGGGGAAGACGGCGTAGATGACGAAGCGGTTGCCGGCGAAGATGGTTTCCTCTTCGCGCAGATCCAGCACCACCAGGTTGTCGTGCACGGTGCCGCAGCGATCGAGCTGTTCCTTGAACTTGGCTTCGTGCTCCATGTAGAGCGTCACACGCTCTTCGACGTCAGGGAGCTTGAGGATGTCGTCGATGGTGTGCTCGCGGCAATAGTCGATGAGCTGCATCATCAGGTCGTAGTTGGAGATCCTGAATTCACGGAAGCGCCCCAGGCCGGTGCGCGAATCCATCAGGAAATTCATCAGATCCCAGCCCCTGGGGTTGAGGATTTCGTCGCGGTTGAACTGGGCCGCGTCGCTTTTGTCAACGGCCACCATGAGTTCGTCATCGACATTGGGAAAGGTGCTCTTGCCGCCGTAGTGGTCGAACACAACGCGAGCTGCCGAGGGTGCATCGGGATCGATGATGTGGTTCTCGGGTTGCGTCTCGCCGCCGCGGATGGTTTCGCTGTGATGGTGGTCGAAAGCCAGGTGGCAGCCGGGTACATAAGGCAGGTTGGTGGTGATGTCGTTGTCGCTGATCTCGATCTTGCCGTCCTGCATGTCCTTGGGATGGACGAATTTGATGTCGTCGATCAGGTCCAGCTCCTTCAGCAGCACGGCACCGGCCAAGCCGTCGAAATCGCTGCGCGTCACCAGACGTAATTTGTTTTCTGACAAGGATGCCTCCTGCAGCTAGCGGTCGTCGGTCTCGGGCTTTTCCCCCCACCCGCTCGGGGATTCAAACACACCCAGCACTTTCATGGCCAGTCTATTCGGGAGGGGGGCATGACGGATCAGGCGCTGTCGGTCAGATGGCAGGCGACACTATGTTCGGCAGCGACGTCGCGCAGCAGCGGCTCCTCGACCCGGCAAAGTTCCTCGACGAAGGGGCAGCGGGTGTGGAAGCGGCAACCCGAAGGCGGGTTGATGGGGCTGGGTATGTCGCCCTTCAGGATCATCCGATCGCGCTTGACCTGCGGATCGGCAACCGGAGCCGCCGACAGCAGCGCCCGCGTGTAGGGGTGCTGGGGATCACGGAATAATGTCTCGCGATCGGTCAGCTCGACGATTTTGCCGAGATACATCACCGCCACCCGATGGCTGATGTGCTCCACCACCGCCAAGTCGTGACTGATGAACAGATAAGCCAAATTGAATTCTTGCTGCAGGTCCATCAGCAGGTTCAGCACTTGGGCCTGCACCGAAACGTCGAGCGCCGAGACCGGCTCGTCAGCGACGATCAATTCGGGCTCCAACGCCAAGGCACGCGCCACGCCGAGACGCTGGCGCTGGCCGCCGGAGAATTCGTGGGGATATTTCGCCATCGCCTCGGGGCGCAGGCCGACCTTGAGAAAGAGCCGCTTGACCCGGTCCTCGATCTCGCTGGCCGAACCCTCGCCGTAATTGTGCAGCGGCTCGGCGACGATCGAGCCGGCCGATAGGCGGGGGTTGAGCGAAGCGTAAGGGTCCTGGAAGACCATTTGAATATCGCGCCTTAGCGCGCGCATGCGACCGGAACCGGCCCGCGTGACGTCCTCACCATTGATGTGGATCTCACCGGCCGTGGGGTCGATCAGGCGCAGGATCAGCTTGCCGACGGTCGATTTGCCGGAACCGCTCTCGCCGACCAGCCCCAGCGTCTCACCCTGGCGGATATGGAACGAGACGTCGTCCACCGCCTGCACGGCGCCGACCTTGCGCTTCAGCAGTGTGCCGTAGATGGGGAAATGCTTGCGCAGGCCTGAGACCTCGAGGATGGTCCGGGCATCGGCATCGGTCATATCGTCGCCTCCGCCACCTTGCTCCATTCCCAACAAGCGATCAGCCGTCCCGGGGCTGGCTCGACCAGCGACGGCGCCGCCTCCAGGCACTGCGCTTCGGCGTACGGGCAGCGTGGTGCGAAGGAACACCCCGGGATCTCGTGGCGCAACGAGGGCACCACGCCGGGGATTTCCTGCAGCCGCCGGCGGCGTCCGCGGGCGGCGTCGCTGAGATGCGGAATCGAGCCCATCAGCCCCAGCGTGTAAGGATGGAAGGGGCGCTCGAAGAGGTCGTCGGTGCTGGCCTCCTCGACCTTGCGCCCGGCGTACATCACTGCCACCCGCTGGGCGGTCTCGGCCACTACGCCCAGGTCGTGGGTGATGATCACCACGGCGGCGCCGATCTCTTCCTTCAGTTCCAGCATCAGGTTGAGGATTTGGGCCTGGATGGTGACGTCGAGGGCGGTGGTCGGCTCGTCGGCGATAAGGATCTCGGGATTGCAGGCCAGCGCCATGGCGATCATGACGCGCTGGCGCATGCCGCCCGACATCTGGTGAGGATATTCCTCGACGCGCCTGCGGGCTTCGGGGATCTGCACCAGATCGAGAATCTCGATGGCCCGGTCCTTGGCGGCGCGGCGCGGAACCTCTTGGTGCAATTCGATCGACTCGGCGATCTGCCGGCCCACCGTCATAACCGGATTGAGCGACGTCATGGGCTCCTGGAAGATCATCGAGATGGCGTTGCCGCGGATCTGGCGCATGCGCGCTTCGCTCGCCTCGAGCAGGTTTTCGCCGCCGAAGTGGATCGAGCCACCTTCGTATTTGGCTGGCGGCTGGGGCAACAGACGCAGCACCGACATGGCCGTGACACTCTTGCCGCATCCGGACTCGCCGACGATCGACAGCGTCTCGCCGCGTTTGACGGTAATCGAAACGCCGTCAACGGCGCGCACGATGCCGTCCCGGGTGTAGAAATAGGTCTTGAGATCGTCGATCTCGAGAAGCGCGTTGTTCTCGGTCATCGGCGGCTACATGCGGCGTGCTATGCGCGGGTCAAGGGAATCGCGCAGTCCGTCGCCCAGGATGTTGACGGCCAGCACGGTGATGGCGAGTAAAAGTCCGGGGAAAAAGATCATCCAGGGCGCGATCTGAAAATAGTCCCGGCCCTCGGCCATGATGTTGCCCCAGCTCGGAACCTCCGGCGGCGTGCCGGCGCCCAGGAACGACAGGATGGACTCGATGACGATGGCCGAGGCGCAGACATAGGTGGCCTGTACGATTAGCGGCGCCATGGTGTTGGGCAGGATGTGCTTCCACAGGATCTTGGGAAGCTTGGTGCCCACCGAGACCGCCGCCTCGACGTAAGGCTGCTCACGAATGGTCAACACAACGGCGCGCACCAGGCGCACCACCCTGGGAACCTCGGGGATGGTTATGGCGATGATCACGTTAATGACGCTGGCGCCGGCCAGCGAGATCAGCGCAATGGCCAGCAGCACGCCGGGAATCGCCATGAGGCCGTCCATGACGCGCATGACGACGGCGTCGACGGCGCGGATGTAGCCGGCCAGGAGGCCGATAAAGAGCCCCACGGTGGTGGCGATCACGGCCACCGCCAGGCCGACGGTAAGCGAGATGCGCCCCCCATAGATGACCCGGGCATAGACCTCGCGGCCGAGGAAATCGGTGCCGAACCAGAACTCGGCGCTGGGCGGTTTGAGGCGGATGATGGGGTTGAGTTCCAAGGGGTCCGAGGCCAGCAGCGGCGCGGCTATCGAGATCAGCGCCATGGCCACCAGGATAGCAAAGCCGATCATTACCGTCGGGTGGCGTTTGGCGTATTGCCAGACGCGCTGCTTTAGCGGAGGCGGCGGTCCCAGGTCGAGATCGTCGTCTGCCAGTGCCGCCGCCGCAGTCGGGCCGAGGCTGGGATCAAAGCTGCGCGTCGTGTCGACCATCAGTAGCGGATCCGTGGATCGAGCACGGTGTAAGACAAATCGATAAGCAGGTTGACCACCACGAAAACAAACGAAAACAACAGGATGACGCCCTGAATGACGGGGTAATCGCGGCGCAGCACGGAGTCGATGGTGAGCCGACCGAGACCGGGAATGTTAAAGACGCTCTCCGTCACCACGACGCCGCCGATCAGCAGCGCGATTCCGATGCCGATGATGGTGACGATGGGTACGGCGGCGTTCTTGAGGGCGTGGCGGATCAGCAGGGTGCGATTGTCGAGACCCTTGGCGCGGGCCGTGCGGATGTAGTCTTCGGTCAGCACCTCGAGCACGCTGGCCCGGGTGATGCGCGCAATCAGCGCGATAAAGATGATGCCGAGCGCAAAGGTGGGCAGCGCAATGGAGCGCAGAAAAGGCACAATGCCTTCGGCGATGTGCTTGTAGCCCTGCACCGGAAACCAACCCAGCTTGAGCGAAAACCCCCACATCAGGGCGTAGCCGATGACGAACACCGGTACCGAAAATCCCAGCACCGAGAACACCATGACGGCCCGGTCGGTGAATGTTCCAGCGCGCCAGGCGGCGATCGTCCCCAGCGGTACGGCAACCAGCACGGCAAACACGATGGTCGCCACGGCCAGTGCCAGCGTCGGCTCCAGGCGCTGGCCGATCAGCTTGGTGACCGGCATGTTGGAAAAGATGGAAACGCCCAGGTCGCCCGACAGCACGTTGCCGATCCACGTAAAGAACTGAACATAGAGCGGCCGATCGAGGCCGAGTTGGACGCGGATGCGTTGGATGTCTTCCGGCTGCGCATAGTCGCCGGCGATGACCGCCGCCGGGTCGCCCGGCGTCATGTGGAGCAGCAGGAAGACCGCCACCGCGACCACGCCCATCACCGGCACGGTGGTTAAGATGCGGCGCACGATATAGGCGTACATGACGGCTCTAGCGCCCTGGCAGGGAGGATCCGCGGACCAGTCCGGCGAATGTCATGGGGCCGGCAACGTCGGTCGTTTGTCGGCCCAGGGCATCAGCCGCTCGAAAGCCGCGGCGGCCCGCAGCACACGTTGGTCTTCGTGCATGCGGCCGACGATCTGCAGCCCGATGGGCAAGCCGTCGGCGGTGAAACCGCAGGGCACGCTGGCTGCCGGATGACCGGTGGCATTGAAGGGGAAGGAAAACGGTGTCCAGGCGAACAGGTCTTCCGCCTCGATGGCGTTCGGATCGGGCGCCACCCGACTGACCTCGAAAGCCGGCACCGCGACAGCCGGCGTCAACAAGAAGTCGTAGCTCTCGAAGAATTGCTGGACCTTGCCGCAGAATTCGTAGCGCGCGATACGCGCCGCGATATATTCGACCGCCGAATATTCCATGCCGCGGCGCACCATGTGCACCAGGCCAGGGTCCATTTGGCTTTCCCATTCGGGCAGGTACTGGGACAACCCACCAGCCATGGCGCCCTGGTAGAGCACCAGGAAAAAGTCCGATGGATCACCGAGACCGGGGTCACCGTCGTCCACCTTGGCGCCAAGTTCGGCGAAGCTCTTAGCCGCCTTTTCTGTGGCAGCGGCGACCTCGGGATCGACCTTGGCGTAGCCCAGCGTCGGGCTCCAGAACACTTTGGCACCTTTGATCCCGGCTTGCAGGTTGGTCAGATAATCTTGTGGCCCCAGCGGCTGGCTGAAACGGTCCCTGGCATCATAGCCGGCCATCACACCCAACATCAGCGCCGCGTCGCTGACGGTTCGGGTCATCGGCCCCAGGTGCGATAGCTGTTCGTTGGTCGGCATCGGGCAATAGGGCACGGTGCCCAGCGTCGGCTTGATCCCGAAAATGCCGGCAAAGGCAGCGGGAATGCGGATCGATCCACCGCCGTCCCCGCCCTGGGCCAGCGGCCCCAGGCCAGCGGCGACCTGAGAAGAAGCCCCGCCGCTGGAGCCGCCCGGCGTACGCTCCGTGTTCCAGGGGTTGCGGGTAATGCCGGTGACGGCGCTGTCGGTGCAGCCCTTCCAGCCGAACTCCGGCGTCGTGGTCTTGCCCAGGAAGACGCCGCCGGCAGCCTGCAGGCGGCTCTCCAGTGGGGTATCGATATCGGGCACGTCGTGTTCGAAGATCTTCGATCCCCGCATCGTGCGAATGCCCTTGGTCATCTGCAGGTCTTTGATCGAGTAGGGCACGCCATGCAGCGCGCCCAAAGGCTGCCCGTTCATCACCGCTTGTTCCGCGGCCTTTGCCTGCTCGATGGCCAACTCCGGGGTCGGCGTACAGAAACAATTCAGTACCGGGTTCAAGGCCTCGATCCGGGCCAGCACGGCCTCGGTCACCTCGACCGGCGACAAGCGGCGGCTGCGGATATCGGCAGCCAATTCCGTGGCTGGCCGGAAACAAAGGTCCTCTGCACTCATGGCGTCCTCCCCCATGGTGTCTTCAATCCAGGTACCTGCCGCCGCCCCCGATGGGACGGCGGCTGTTCATCTGAAGCCGCTAGTTCCTCTTGATGTTCCAGAAGAACGAAGCCACTGACGGGATTATGCCACTGAGGTCGCTGCGGTAGGCACGGAAGAAGAAGTACTGCCCCAGCGGGATGTAGGTGACGTAATCCATGGCCCGGGCTTGCATTTGACGGGCAATTTCCACCTGCTTCTTGAGATCGGTCGCGTCGGTGAATTGACCGTTCAGCTCCTGCAACTTCTTGTCGCAGGGCCAACCGAACCAGGCTTTGTCGCAGGTGCCTGCGACGCCGACGTGAAGCATCGGGTTCATCAGCATCTTGGCCGGCCAGGCCGTGTGGAAAATGTTCCAGCCACCCTCCGAGGGCTTCTTCTTCTCGGCCCGGCGCGAGGTCACCGTCGACCAGTCCATGGCCTGGTCATCAAGGTTAATGCCGATCTTGCGTAGCAGGTTGGCCGTCACCAGGCTGGCCGAATGGAGTTGCGGGATATCGGTGGGATGCAGCAAAACGACCTTCTCGCCCTTGTAGCCCGCCTCCTTCAGCAGCTGCTTGGCTTTGTCGAAATTCTGCTCCATGACGCGCTTGGCACCGTCGTCGCTGCCGAAGGGTGTGTCGCAGATGAAGAACGCCGGGCAGGTGCGCCAGGAGTTGGGGATCGAGCTATTGGCCTGCTGATAGGTAGCCTGGTCGACCATCCATTGCAGCGCCTGACGCGCCTTCTGGTTGTTGAACGGCGGGTGCTTGTGATTGATCACCAGCCAGGGCTGCCAGCCGAGTGCGTCGGTGGTCTCGACGGTAACTCCTTCGGCCGCCTTGGCTATCGGAACCAAATCGGCCTTGAGGTTCTCGATGAGGTCGATCTCACCGGCCTGCAGCGCATTCAGGGCCGTGCTGGCGTCAGGAATGTAGTGCCATTCCAGGCGGTCGAAGTTGACCACCTTGCCGCCGGAGAAATTGCTCGCCGGCTCGTTGCGCGGAACGTAATTGGTGTTCTTGGTGTAGATCACCTTGCTGCCGGGGACCCATTTGTCCTTTTCGATTTTGAAGGGGCCCGAACCGATCAGCTCGCTGATCTGCTTGTGCGCGTCGGTCTTGGCGACGCGTTCCGGCATCATGAAGGGGACGTTCGACATGTCCTTGCCCAGCGCCAGGATGGTGGCACCAAAGGGCTTATTCAACGTCAGTTTGATGGTCCGCGCGTCGACCGCCTCCATCTTGTCCATGCGGCTCATCAGCTTTTGGCCCAAGCCGTCGCGCTTGCCCCAGCGGGCGATCGAGGCGACGCAGTCGGCAGCCGTGACAGGGGCGCCGTCGTGCCACTTCAAGCCTGCCCGCAACTTGATGACATAGATCAGCCCATCGTCGCTGACGGTGTAGCTCTCGGCCATCTGAGGCTGCATCTGGAATTTCTTATCGACCGCGAACAAGGTGTCGTAGATCGTATAACCGTGGTTGGCGGTGATCAGCGCCGTGGTCCAGATCGGATCGATGTTTTTGAGATCGGCGTGAACCGATACTTTGAGTACCGATTCAGCATTAGCCGACACCGACAGCCCGATCGCCATCGACGCGCCGACAACAGAATGCAACAGCCTACGCATTGGCCCTCTCCCCTTATTGTTTCCAAAACGATTGTTCTTGTTACGCCGCAACCCTAACACTCTCCCTGGGTCCGGCCAAGCGGCCAGAGCGCAACGCCATGATGACTTATGTCAGCCATTCCGCACTGTTGGAACCCAGCGCCGGCGAGGGACGGGACCAGCCCGGGGCGGTCTCGGAGAGCCCGAGCAGCGGCCCCAGGTGGCGGATGGGGCCGTAGCCGGAATCGCTCTCCATCCGCAGCGCCGCCAGTTCGTCCG
>NZDS01000129.1 GCA_002690215.1 Rhodospirillaceae bacterium
GCGTCGAACTCGAAATCGAGCCAGGAGCCGCGGTAGGGGATGATGCGGGCGGCGAACAGGTACTTGCCCGACGAGTGGGTCTTGCCCTTGTCATGGTCGAAGAAGACGCCCGGCGAGCGGTGCATCTGGGAAACGATGACCCGCTCGGTGCCGTTGATGACGAAGGTGCCGTTGTCGGTCATCAACGGCATGTCGCCCATATAGACGTCCTGTTCCTTGATATCGAGCACCGACTTGGAACCGGTATCTTCATCGACTTCGAAGACGATCAGACGCAGCGTCACTTTTAGCGGCGCGGCATAGGTCATGCCGCGTTGTTGGCATTCCTCGACATCGTACTTGGGCGCCTCGAGTTCGTACTTGACGAACTCGAGCGAAGAGGATTCAGAAAAATCGGCGATCGGAAAGACCGACTTGAACACGGCCTGCAGGCCGGAATCCGGGCGCTCGTCGGGGCCAAGGCCTTTTTGCAGGAAGTATTCGTAGGAATTCTTCTGAACCTCGATGAGATTGGGCATCGAGGCGATCGTTGGAATCCGTCCGAAGTCCTTGCGAACCCGCTTGCGACCGGTGAAGGAAAGTGCCGTGTTCATACCTCTACCTCGTCCATTGCGATGTCAAATCGCATATCCTTGTCTGGCATTCATATGGCGGCGTTCGCCGCTACGGCGAGCGGAACCCACACAGTCCCGCCCGCCGCACCAGTAGCAGCTACTTGAGCTCGACGGTGGCACCGGCGCCTTCGAGCTTGGCCTTGATCTCCTCGGCCTCTTGCTTGTTGACGCCCTCCTTGACCGCATTGGGCACGCCTTCGACGAGATCCTTGGCCTCCTTGAGACCGAGGCCGGTGAGGGCCCGGACCTCCTTGATCACGTTGATCTTCTTTTCGCCGAAGGACGCCAGCACGACGTCGAAGGCATCCTGTTCCTCAGCCGCTTCCGCCTCGCCGCCACCGGCCGCAGCCGCCACGGCCACCGGGGCGGCCGCCGAGACGCCCCACTTCTCTTCCAGCAACGTCGCCAGTTCGGCCGCCTCCATGACCGTCAATTGCGACAGGTCCTCGGCAATTTTTTCGATATCAGCCATTTCTCTTTAACTCCTCGGTTCGTATCTCTGTATTGTGTTTCCTGTGGGTACTTGCGGTTTCGCTTGCCAGTTGGCTCACGCCGCCTCACCCTTTTCCGCATAGGCGCTCATGACCCGGGCCAGTTGGCCGGCCGGGGCCTGCAGTACGCCTGCCACCTTGGTCGCCGGAGCCTGAATCAGGCCGACGATCTTGCCCCGCAACTCGTCGAGCGAAGGCAAGGTAGCCAGACCCTTGACGCCTTCGGCGTCGAGCAGCGTCTGACCCATGGCACCACCGAGAACGATCAGTTTTTCGTTCCCCTTGGCAAAATTTACGGCCACCTTGGCGGGAGCCACCACGTCGTCGGCAAAAGCGATCGCCGTGGGACCCGTGAACATATCCGTCAAGGGCGCATAGGGTGTGTCGGCGAGAGCGAGTCGTGCGAGCCGGTTTTTGGTCACCCGGAAATTGGCACCGGCCTGGCGCATTTGAACGCGAAGATCATTGATCTCCGCCACCGTCAGGCCGCTGTAATGGGTGACCACGACCGCCGCCGCGTCCTGGAAGGTCTGGTTCAATGACCTGACCACATCTTCCTTTTGCGTTCGGTCCACTCTTCGGTCTCCGATCTTGGGACGCCGGGGCACGTAGACCCAGATCGTCCCGGTTACGCCTTGGACCCGGCCGGTCGCGGCCGCATCCGCCACTCCCGTCCCAGAGGTACGAACCGGGTAGAAGGGCCAGTTCGCGGCCCTAGTTCCCGGTCATCCCCTGTCTGTGCAGGCGCTTTTGGCCTTAAGCCGCCGGCTCGCCTTGGAGCCGCCGACACCTGCAGTCTCGGACAGGTCGGAAAGGTCGGACAATTGCCGGCCCTTCCTACCGCCGCCCCTTGAGGAGCCGCGGAATCTCTTTGTTCGAGCCCCACAGGGCCCGATATTCGCCCTTTAGTCGCTCAGGCTGGCGACGTCGATTTTTACGCCCGCCCCCATGGTTGAACTCAGCGCTATGCGCTTCATGAAAGTGCCCTTGGCGCCGCTCGGTTTGGCCTTGCTGATGGCGTCGACGAAAGCCTTGACGTTGTCGAACAGTGCTTCGTTGCTGAAACTTGCCTTGCCCACGCCGGCGTGCACGATGCCCGCCTTTTCGACGCGGAACTCCACTTGGCCGCCCTTGGCCGCCTTGACCGCCTCCGCAACGTCTGGCGTGACGGTACCGAGTTTGGGATTGGGCATGAGGCCACGGGGGCCGAGAATCTTGCCCAGCTTGCCCACCACGGCCATCATATCTGGTGTCGCCACGCAGCGGTCGAACTCAATCTCGCCGGCCTGCACCTTGGCTGCCAGATCGTCCGCGCCCACCATATCGGCGCCGGCCTCGCGGGCCTCGTCGGCTTTTTGCTCTTTGGCGAACACCGCCACTCGCACCGACTTGCCGGTACCGTGAGGAAGTTGCACCACGCCGCGCACCATCTGGTCGGCGTGACGCGGATCAACACCTAGGTTGATTGCCACCTCGATGGTCTCGTCGAACTTGGCGCGAGCCCGTTCCTTGACCATCTTGACGGCGTCCGACAGCGGGTAGCACGCCATGCGGTCTATATCTTCGCGGATTGTGCGGCCGCGTTTGCCTTTGCCTGCCATAGCCCTACTCCACTACTTCCAGGCCCATCGAACGGGCCGAGCCGGCTATCATCTTGGCCGCCTGATCGATGTCGTAGGCGTTGAGGTCAACCATCTTCTGCTCGGCGATCTCGCGCACCTGGGCCATGGTAACCTGGCCCACCACCTCGCGGCCGGGCTCGGCGGCCGCCTTGGGCAGACCGGCGGCGCGCTTGAGGAAGAACGAAGCCGGCGGTGTCTTGGTCTCGTAGCTGAACGAGCGGTCGGCGTAGACCGTGATAATGGTGGGAATCGGCATACCCGGCTCGAGACCCTGCGTCTCGGCATTGAAGGCCTTGCAGAATTCCATGATGTTGAGGCCACGCTGACCCAGCGCCGGCCCGATGGGCGGCGAGGGATTGGCCTGGCCGGCCGGTACCTGCAGCTTGATGAAGCCGTCGATCTTCTTCGCCATTTCAACTCCAGTTCAGAGTCCCGGAACTTCCGGACCTGAGGGGCGTGGTGCGGCTATGGCCAGCCTGCCACGCGGTTTGCCGGGGGCAACACGCCGCCGGCCATGCTTGTCAAACCTTTAACTTCACGCTCGCGGGATCAAACCTTCTCGACCTGCGAGTACTCCAATTCCACCGGCGTCGCCCGGCCGAAAATCGAAACCGCCACCTTGAGCCGCGCCCGCTCCTCGTCGACGTCCTCGACGTAACCGTTGAACGAGGTGAAGGGGCCGTCCGAGACCCGCACCTGCTCACCGATCTCGAAGGTCACCGAAGGTTTGGGCCGCTCGATGCCTTCCTGCACCTGGCGCAGGATGCGGTCGGCCTCGGCCTCGCTGATCGGCGTCGGCTTGCCAGCCGGCCCCAGGAAACCGGTCACTTTCGGCGTGTTCTTGACGAGATGGTAGGACTCGTCCGTCATCTCCATCTTGGCCAGTACATAGCCGGGAAAGAACTTGCGCTCGGCATTGACCTTCTGGCCGCGCCGCACCTCGACCACCTCTTCGACCGGCACCAGGACTTCTTCAAAAAGCTCCTCCATGCCATGGCTCGCAGCCTGCTCGCTGATCGACTGGGCGACCTTGCGTTCGAAACCCGAATAAGCGTGCACGATGTACCAACGACTGGCCATGCTTAGCTATCCTCCCAGGCCGAGCAATAAGCGCACGCCCAGCGACAACACCTGGTCGACGATGAAGAAGAACGTCGCCGCCAGAATAACCATGACGAACACCATGGCCGTGGTGACACCCGCTTCCTTGCGCGACGGCCAGGTAACCTTGGCAGTTTCCTGCCGCACCTGCCGAATGAACTCACCTGGGGTCGTTTTGGCCATAGTTTCCGCGCTAAACCTTAGTCCGCGTCATCTGGAGCTGGCAGGAGTGGCAGGGATCGAACCCGCAACCCCCGGTTTTGGAGACCGGTGCTCTACCAATTGAGCTACACTCCTAGTAACGCCTTTCCTATTCGATGATGCTGGCGACGACGCCGGCACCCACGGTACGGCCGCCCTCGCGGATGGCGAAGCGCAGGCCCTCGTCCATGGCAATGGGCGAGATCAGCTCGACCTCCATCGACACGTTGTCTCCCGGCATCACCATCTCCGTGCCTTCCGGCAGCGCCACCTGGCCCGTTACGTCCGTCGTGCGGAAGTAGAACTGCGGCCGGTAGTTGGTGAAGAACGGCGTATGCCGGCCGCCTTCGTCCTTGGTCAGGATGTAGGCCTCGGCCGAGAACTTGGTATGCGGCGTGATCGAGCCGGGCTTGGCCAGAACCTGGCCGCGCTCCACTTCTTCGCGCCCCACACCGCGCAGCAAACAACCCACGTTGTCGCCGGCCTCGCCCTGATCCAAAAGCTTGCGGAACATCTCGACGCCCGTGCACGTCGTCTTCGAGGTTTCCTTGATGCCGACGATCTCGACCTCCTCGCCGACGTTGACGACGCCGCGCTCGATGCGGCCCGTAACCACCGTGCCCCGGCCCGAGATCGAAAAGACGTCCTCGATGGGCATCAGGAAGGGCTGGTCCTTGGGACGCTCCGGCTGCGGCACGTAGTCATCAACCGCCGCCATCAATTCCAACACCGACTGCTTGCCCGTGGTCTCGTCGCCGTCTTCCAGCGCCGCCAATGCCGAGCCCTGAATCACCGGAATGTCGTCACCGGGGAACTGGTAGCTCGACAAAAGCTCGCGCACCTCCAGCTCGACCAATTCCAGGATCTCGGGGTCGTCGACCTGGTCGACCTTGTTCATGTACACCACGATCGCCGGCACGCCCACCTGGCGGGCCAACAGGATGTGTTCGCGGGTCTGCGGCATCGGCCCGTCGGCCGCCGAAACCACCAGCACGGCACCGTCCATCTGGGCCGCTCCCGTGATCATGTTCTTGACGTAATCGGCATGGCCCGGGCAGTCGACGTGGGCGTAGTGGCGGTTCTCGGTCTCGTATTCGACGTGCGCCGTGGCGATGGTGATGCCGCGCGCCTTTTCCTCCGGAGCCTTGTCGATCTGGTCGAACGGCGTGAATTCGGCCCCACCCGTTTCCGCCAGGATCTTGGTGATCGCTGCCGTCAGCGTGGTTTTGCCGTGATCGACGTGGCCGATCGTGCCGATGTTGCAGTGCGGTTTGGTCCGCTCGAACTTCGCCTTCGCCATGATCTCGCTCTCCGTACTCTAATCCCTGGCCTCGAAACCGGGTCCCCCCAGGTCCCCCCAGGTCCCTATGCCAACTTGGCCCGCAAATCCTCCGATACCGCTTGCGGCACCTGTTCGTAGTGATCGAAGGTCATATGAAACTGCGCCCGACCTTGGGTCATCGAGCGCAGCGTGTTGACGTATCCGAACATGTTGGCCAGCGGCACCTGGGCGGAAATCACCACCGCGTTGGCGCTGGTCTCGGTGGCCGTGACGTGACCGCGGCGCGAATTGAGATCGCCGATAACGTCACCCATGTATTCCTCGGGCGTCACCACTTCGACGCCCATCAGCGGCTCGAGCAACTTGAGGCCGAGGCTGGTCGCCACCTCGCGGAACGCCGAACGGGCGGCGATCTCGAAGGCCATGACCGAGGAATCGACATCGTGATGGGCGCCGTCAACCAGCGTCGCCTTGAAATCGATCAGCGGGAATCCAGCCAGCAAGCCGCCCGAGGCCACCTCGCCGATGCCCTTGCCGACACCGGGAATGTATTCCTTGGGCACACTGCCGCCGACCACGGCTTTTTCGAACTCGTAGCCGGAGCCGGCCGGTAGCGGCTCGAACAGGATTTTCACCCGCGCGAACTGGCCGGCACCGCCGGTCTGTTTCTTGTGGGTGTAGTTGATCTCGCGGCTTTTGGTGATGGTCTCGCGGTAGGCCACCTGGGGGGCACCGATGTTGGCATCCACCTTGAACTCTCGCTTGAGCCGATCGACGATGATCTCCAGGTGCAGCTCGCCCATGCCCTTGATGATGGTCTGACCGCTCTCGGCATCGCTGGTGACCCGGAACGAGGGATCCTCGTCGGCCAACCGGCTCAGCGCCACGCCCATCTTTTCCTGGTCGTTTTTGGTGCGCGGCTCGACGGCGATCTCGATCACCGGGTCGGGAAATTCCATGCGCTCGAGCACCACCGCCGATTTGGCGTCACACAGGGTCTCGCCGGTGGTGGTCTGCTTGAGGCCGGCAATGGCAACGATGTCGCCGGCCCGGGCCTGCTTGATGTCCTCGCGCGAATTGGCGTGCATCAGCAGCATGCGGCCGATGCGCTCGCGCTTGCCTTTAACGGGATTGAGCACGCTGGAGCCGCTGTCGACGACGCCGGAATAGACGCGTACGAAGGTCTGGCTGCCGACGAAGGGATCGGTCATGACCTTGAAGGCCAGGCCGGCAAATGGCTCATCATCGTCGGACTGGCGCACGATATCGCTATCGTCGTCTGCGCTGACGCCCTTGACGGCGGGCACGTCGGTGGGTGCCGGCATGTAATCGATGAGGGCATCCAGCAACGGCTGCACACCCTTGTTCTTAAAGGCCGAGCCGCAGAACACCGGCACGAAGGCGCCCTCGATAGTGCCCAGCCGGATGCAGCGTCGCAGCGTCTCGGCATCCGGCTCAACGCCCTCCAAATAGCTCTCCATGGCCGCGTCGTCGAGTTCAACGGCGGCCTCGACCAACACCTCGTGCAGGGCCTGGGCTTCATCGAGCATATCGGCCGGGATATCGTCGTCGTAGAACTCGGCGCCCAGGGTCTCTTCCTTCCAGAGCACTGCCTTCATGCGCACCAGATCGACGATACCGGCGAATTCGGCCTCGCTGCCGATGGGCAGCTGCAGCACCAGCGCATTGGCGCCCAGGCGATCGCGAACCATGTCGACACAGCGTTCGAAGTTGGCGCCGACGCGGTCCATTTTGTTGACAAAACAGATGCGCGGCACACCGTACTTGTCGGCCTGGCGCCACACGGTTTCGGTCTGGGGCTCGACACCGGCCACCGAATCGAAGACGGCGACGGCGCCGTCAAGCACGCGCAGGCTGCGCTCGACCTCGATGGTGAAGTCGACGTGGCCTGGGGTGTCGATAATGTTGATGCGGTGGTCGCGCCAGAAACAGGTGGTGGCGGCAGAAGTGATGGTGATGCCGCGTTCCTGTTCCTGCTCCATCCAGTCCATCACGGCAGCGCCGTCGTGGACCTCGCCGATTTTGTGGGAGCGGCCGGTGTAATAGAGAATACGCTCGGTCGTCGTCGTCTTGCCGGCATCGATGTGGGCCATGATGCCGATGTTGCGGTAATGATCGAGCGGCGTCGTACGTGACATTGTCGCGAATCCCAAAAAAACTTGCGCCGCTTACCAGCGGTAGTGCGAAAAGGCCCGGTTGGCCTCGGCCATGCGGTGCGTGTCCTCACGCTTCTTGACAGCGGCCCCGCGGCCGTTGGCGGCGTCGAGGAGTTCGCCCGACAGGCGCTCGGTCATGGTGTTCTCGGAGCGTTTGCGCGCCGCCTCGATGAGCCAGCGGATGGCTAGGGCCTGGCGCCGATCGGTGCGCACCTCGGTGGGTACCTGGTAAGTGGCGCCGCCGACCCGGCGCGAACGCACCTCAAGCTGCGGCTTAATGTTGCCCAACGCCTCATGGAAGACGCCCAGCGGCTCCTGGCTGGTGCGGCTCTGGATCTGGTCGAAGGCGCCATAGACGATGCGTTCGGCGATCGACTTCTTGCCGTTCAGCATCAGCGAATTCATGAATTTGGTGAGCACCTGATCGCCGTATTTGGCGTCGGGCAGGACATCGCGTTTTTCGGCGGCGTGGCGGCGTGACATGGGAAACCTCGCTACTTGGGCCGTTTGGCGCCGTACTTCGAACGACGCTGGCGGCGGTCTCCCACGCCCTGGGTGTCGAGCACGCCGCGGATGACGTGATAGCGCACGCCCGGCAAATCCTTGACCCGGCCGCCGCGAATCATCACCACGGAATGTTCCTGCAGGTTGTGACCTTCGCCAGGAATGTAACTCGTCACCTCGAAGCCGTTGGTGAGGCGCACGCGCGCCACCTTGCGCAAGGCCGAGTTGGGCTTTTTCGGCGTCGTCGTGTAGACCCGGGTGCAGACACCGCGCTTTTGCGGGCAACCCTCCATGGCCGGTACTTTGTTGTGCGACACCGGGCGCTTGCGCGGCTTGCGAATAAGTTGATTGATTGTCGGCATCTTGCTACGTCCGCCACATTCCGTTCGAATTTCCGCGCCCAACAGCCTTGCCGCGCGCACAACAGAGGCAAGCCACAGCGCTTGGCTCGCCGACGAGTGCTTTTCGCCCACTCGCAAGGCTTAGGGTGTTGCCTTAACCTAGAGTTCGAGCGTCGCGTCTAGACGGTACCGCCTACCACCGGCGCCCGAGGAGCGCGCACTATAGGGAGACGCCCCCCATGCGTCAAGCCCAAATGGCGCCGAAAACTGCCCGTTTTCGGCGCTTTCTTTGGCCATACGCGGGGCCGCTACAAACTCACGACAACGACCTTACTCGGGGCCCCGGCGGAGCGCAACGATGTTGCCGCCGGGAGCGTTCCTTGGACCCTATTCGGCCGCCGAAGCACCGCCGGCCTCGGCTGCCGGGGCCGCCGCTTCCTCGGCCGCCGCAATTTGGGCCGCCTGCTCTTCGGCTGCCGCCAATTCGGCTGCCGCCTTGGCCTCATCGGCCTCGAGCTGATCGGTGTATTCGCGGTCGCGCTGCACCGCCACCTGCTTGAGGCGATTGATGGCAGCGCCGGTGCCGGCCGGAATGAGGCGACCGACGATGACGTTCTCCTTCAATCCGGTGAGGCTGTCGATCCGTCCCGAAACAGCGGCCTCGGTGAGCACACGCGTGGTTTCCTGGAACGAGGCGGCGGAGAAGAAGGAACGCGTTTGCAGGCTAGCCTTGGTGATACCCTGCAACACCGGCTCCGCCGTGGCGATCTTGAGACTTTCGGCCGCGGCCCGCTCATTGGCTTCGTCGAACTCGACGCGGTCGACTTGCTCACCCAGCAGCAACGTCGTCTCGCCGGGATCGAGCACCTCGACCTTCTGCAGCATTTGACGCACGATGACTTCGATGTGCTTGTCATTGATGCGCACGCCCTGCAGCCTGTAGACCTCCTGAATCTCGTAGACCAGATAGGCCGCCAGCGCCTCGACACCGAGCACACGCAGGATGTCGTGCGGCACCGGGTTGCCATCCAGAAGCGGCTCGCCCTGCTCGACCCAGTCGCCTTCCTTGACGCTGATGTGCTTGCCCTTGGGAATCAGGTATTCGAACTGATCGAGGGATTCGTCATCGGGCTTGAGCACCAGGCGGCGCTTGGCCTTGTAGTCGCGGCCAAACTCGATGCGCCCGTCGACATCGGCGATGATGGCGTGATCCTTGGGTTTGCGCGCCTCGAAGAGCTCGGCCACCCGGGGCAGGCCGCCGGTGATGTCGCGGGTTTTGGTCGATTCCCGCGGGATGCGCGCCAGCACGTCGCCGGCATCTACCGCCGTGCCGTCCTCGACACTGAGAATGGCATCGACCGAGAGGAAATAGCGGGCCTCCAGGTCGTTGGCCAGCGTCACGATCTCGCCCTTTTCGGTGCGCAGAGTGATACGCGGGCGCAAATCGCTGCCCTTGGGCTGCTGGCGCCAGTCGACCACCACCTTGTTGGCGATGCCGGTGGCCTCGTCGACCACCTCGCGCACCGAGACGGCATCGACCAAGTCGCGATAAGTGGCAACGCCGGCCTGCTCGGTGATGATGGGAATGGTGTAGGGATCCCACTCGGCGATGACGGCACCCTTTTTGATTTCGCCGCCGTCGTCGAACTTGAGCCAGGCGCCGTAGGGCAGCTTGTGGCGCGCCCGCTCGCGGCCGCTTTCGTCAAGCACCACGACCTCGGTATTGCGTCCCATAACGACCAGGCGCTTGGCTGAATCCTCGACCACATTGCGGTTGTGCACCTTGACGGTGCCGTCGGAATTGGACTCGACGCTGGATATCTCCGCCAACTGGGCAGTGCCGCCGATGTGGAAGGTGCGCATGGTCAACTGGGTGCCCGGCTCGCCGATCGACTGGGCCGCGATGACGCCGATGGCCTCGCCGATGTTGACCCGGGTTCCGCGCGCCAGATCACGGCCGTAGCAGCGGCCGCAAACGCCGTTGTCGCTCTCGCATGTCAGCACCGATCGGATGCCGACGCTGTCGACGCCGGAGCGCTCGATGATCTCGATGTCGTCCTCTTCGATCATCTCGCCGGCCTTGATCAGCACGTCGCCGTTAAGCGGATCCTTGAGATCGACCGAGGCGCAACGGCCAAGCACACGCTCGCCGATGCCGACCACGACCTCGCCGCCCTCGAGCACCTCCCTGACCGTCAAGCCCTGGGTGCTGCCGCAGTTCTCCTCGACGATGATGCAGTCCTGGGCCACATCGACCAGACGGCGCGTGAGATAACCGGAGTTCGCTGTCTTGAGCGCCGTGTCGGCCAGTCCCTTGCGGGCACCGTGGGTCGAGTTGAAGTACTCGAGCACGCTCAGGCCTTCCTTGAAGTTGGAAATGATCGGCGTCTCGATAATTTCGCCCGACGGTTTGGCCATCAGGCCACGCATGCCGGCCAGTTGCTTCATCTGGGCGGCCGAGCCGCGGGCTCCGGAATCGGCCATCATGAAGATCGAATTGACGGGCAGATTCCGGCCGCTCTTGGGATCGGTGCGGTTCTTGATCTCCGCGATGCCCTTCATCATCTCGTCGGCCACCCGCTCAGTGCACTGGGCCCAGGCGTCAACCACCTTGTTGTACTTCTCACCCTGGGTGATCAGGCCGTCGACATATTGCTGCTCGTATTCCTTGACCAGCTCGTGGGTATCGTTGACCAGCGCGCTTTTGACCTCGGGGATGACCATGTCGTCCTTACCGAAGGAAATTCCGGCCCGGCAAGCGTAGTCGAAGCCCATGGCCATGATGCGGTCGGCGAAGATGACCGTCTCCTTTTGGCCGCAGTGGCGGTAGACGAAATCGATGAGCGTGCTGATCTCGGTCTTCGATAGCTGCTTGTTGATGAGCTCGAACGGCACCTTGGGATGGCGCGGCAGCACCTCGGACAACAGCATGCGGCCGGGCGTCGACTGGACCCGATGGTAGAATTCGTCACCATTCTCATCGATCGAGCGATAGCGGCAATGGATCCGGGCATGCACGGTCAGAGCATTATTGTCGAGCGCCTGTTGGATCTCGTCCACCGAACCAAACACGCTGTCCTCGCCCAACTCGTCCTCGCGCTCGATGGTCATGTAGTAGAGCCCCAGCACCATATCCTGCGAGGGCACGATGATGGGTTTGCCGTTGGCCGGGCCGAGGATGTTGTTGGTCGACATCATCAGCACCCGCGCCTCGAGCTGCGCCTCAAGCGAGAGCGGCACGTGTACGGCCATCTGGTCACCGTCGAAGTCGGCATTGAAGGCAGCGCAGACCAGGGGATGAAGCTGGATCGCCTTGCCCTCGATGAGCACCGGCTCGAAGGCCTGGATACCCAGCCGGTGCAGCGTCGGCGCCCGGTTGAGTAGCACCGGATGTTCACGGATCACTTCATCGAGGATATCCCAGACCTCGGGGCGTTCCTTTTCCACCAACTTCTTGGCCATCTTGATGGTGGCGGCCATGCCGCGTAGCTCGAGCTTGGAATAGATGAAGGGCTTGAAGAGCTCCAGCGCCATCTTCTTGGGCAGGCCGCATTGTTGCAGCTTGAGCTCGGGACCAACGACGATGACCGAGCGGCCGGAATAATCGACCCGCTTGCCCAGCAGGTTCTGGCGGAAGCGTCCCTGCTTGCCCTTGAGCATATCGCTAAGCGATTTCAGCGGCCTCTTGTTGGCACCGGTGATGACCCGGCCGCGACGGCCGTTGTCGAACAGCGCATCGACGGATTCCTGCAACATGCGTTTTTCGTTGCGCACGATGATGTCGGGCGCCAACAGTTCGATCAGGCGCTTGAGCCGGTTGTTGCGGTTGATGACCCGGCGGTAGAGATCGTTGAGATCCGAGGTCGCGAAACGTCCGCCGTCGAGCGGTACCAGCGGCCTCAGATCAGGCGGAATCACCGGAATGACGGTGAGGATCATCCACTCCGGCCGATTGCCCGAATGAATGAAGCTCTCGATCAGTTTGAGCCGTTTGACCAGCTTCTTGGGCTTGACCGTCGAGGTCGTCTCGGCCAATTCGGTGCGCACCGCGTCGCGCTCCGCCTCGAGGTCGAGCTGCTCGAGAATGGCGCGCACGGCCTCGGCCCCGATGCCGGCGGTGAAGGCGTCTTCGCCGTACTCGTCCTGGGCCAGCATGTACTGCTCTTCGCCCAGGATCTGCCGCCCCTTGAGCGGTGTCAGTCCCGGCTCGATCACGATGAAGCTCTCGAAGTAGAGCACCCGCTCGAGATCCTTGAGCGTCATGTCGAGCAACAGCCCGATGCGGCTGGGCAGCGATTTGAGGAACCAGATGTGGGCCACCGGCGACGCCAGTTCGATATGCCCCATGCGCTCGCGCCGCACGTTCGACAGCGTCACCTCGACACCGCACTTCTCACAGGTAATGCCGCGATACTTCATGCGCTTGTATTTGCCGCAAAGGCATTCGTAATCCTTGATGGGACCGAAAATGCGGGCGCAGAAAAGGCCGTCGCGTTCAGGCTTGAAAGTGCGGTAATTGATGGTCTCCGGCTTCTTGATCTCGCCGAACGACCACGACCGGATGCGGTCGGGGCTGGCGAGGCCGATCTTGATCTGATCGAAGCTCTGGGCGGCGCTGACCTGGCCGAAGATCTTCATCAATTCATTCATCGTCGCGTTCTCCTTGCTGCTCGGTCGGGGTCTCGGGGCACGGGATCTCGGGGTAGGGCCTGGCGGGGCCGCCTCAGAACTCTTGTTGGCCGAGTTCGACGTTGAGACAAAGTGCCTTGAGCTCCTTGACGAGCACGTTGAAGGATTCGGGAATGCCGGCTTCGAAGGTATCGTCGCCGCGCACGATGGACTCGTAAACCTTGGTGCGGCCGGCGACATCGTCGGATTTGACGGTGAGCATCTCGCGCAGCGTGTAGGCGGCGCCATAGGCCTGCAAAGCCCAGACCTCCATCTCACCGAAACGCTGGCCGCCGAACTGGGCCTTGCCGCCCAGCGGCTGCTGGGTAACCAGGCTGTAGGGGCCGATCGAGCGAGCGTGGATCTTGTCGTCGACCAGATGGTGCAGCTTGAGCATGTAGATGTAGCCCACCGTGACCTTGCGATCGAAGGTCTCGCCGGTGCGGCCATCGATCAGCGTCACCTGGCCCGAGGCGTCAAGGCCGGCCTGCTCCAGCATCTCGACGATCTGAGACTCGTTGGCGCCGTCGAACACCGGCGTCGTCACCGGGATACCGGTGCTCAGGTTGCCGCCCAGTTCGACCACCTCACTGTCGTCGAGATCGGAGATCAGGCCGTCGAACAGCGGTTTGCCGTAGACCCCCTTGAGGGTCTTCTTGAGATCGGTGACCTTGCCACCGGCGCGTACACGATCGAGCACCTCGCCGATCTGGCGGCCCAGACCGGCACAGGCCCAGCCCAAATGGGTCTCGAGAATCTGCCCCACGTTCATACGCGACGGCACACCCAGCGGGTTAAGCACGATATCGACGCTGCCGCCGTCTTCCAGGTGCGGCATGTCCTCGATGGGCACGATTTTCGAGATCACGCCCTTGTTGCCGTGGCGTCCGGCCATTTTGTCGCCGGGCTGCAATTTGCGCTTCACGGCCACGAAGACCTTGACCATCTTCATCACGCCGGGTGGCAGCTCGTCGCCACCCTGCAGCTTCTCGACCTTGTTCTCGAAGCGCGCCATGAGGTGCGCCCGGGCGTCCTGGAACTGCTTGTTGAGCTGCTCGATGTCGGCCATGGCGCGGGCGTCCTTGAGGCCGATCTGCCACCACTGGCCATGGCCCATTTCGGACAGCACGGCCTCGGTGATCTTGCCGCCGGTTTTTACCCCTTTGGGGCCGGAGACGATGATGCGGCCCATGAGCAGCGATTTCAGCCGATCGAAGGTGTTGCGCTCGAGGATCTCGAACTCGTCGTCACGGTCCTTCGCCAGACGCTCGATCTCGTCGCGCTCGATGGCCAGGGCACGTTCGTCCTTGTCGACGCCGTAGCGCGAAAAGACCCGCACCTCGACCACCGTGCCGGCGACGCC
>NZDS01000130.1 GCA_002690215.1 Rhodospirillaceae bacterium
AACGACAAGCGGCTTAACATCAAACCAAGATGAGCCAGATCCTCCGGTAAAAAATAGGCTCAACAGTCCCGAATGTTTTGATGACGGACAGTCAGCAGTCGAATCATCGCACCGCCGCCGGGTCTGGTTGGGATCGATCGCCGTGATCGTTCTTTGCGGTTGCTTGATTTCACTTACGACTTTCGGCGTGCGTTCGGTGTTCGGGTTGTTCACCGTGCCTCTGTCCACCGCCCACGGTTGGGACCGCGAGATATTCTCTTTTGCCATCGCGCTGCAGAATCTCATGTGGGGGGTCGGTCAGCCCATTGCTGGCGCCATCGCCGATCGCTTCGGCAGCGCCAGGGTGTTGGTTGTCGGCATATTGTTGTACGGCGTCGGGTTGGTCGTAATGGCCGGAGCGTCGACACCTCTGTCGATGCAACTCGGAGGCGGCGTTCTCGTGGGCCTCGGGGTCGCCGGGTCGTCTTTCGGCATTATGATGGCGGCGGTTGCCCGGTTGCTGCCCGAAGAAAAGCGTTCTTGGGCCTACGGAGTCGTTACCGCCGCGGCATCGTTGGGCCAATTCCTGTTTGCGCCATTGGGACGGGCCTTCATTTCGAATTACGGCTGGGCCACGGCGCTGCTGCTGTTGGCGCTTTGTGTAAGTGTGGCGATGATCTTTATCCTGCCGCTACGCGGTCGTGGCGAGACCCAGACCTCGACCGAACCCCAGCTGTCGCTGGGCCAGGCACTGAGGTTGGCCTCGGCCGATAGCAGCTATCGTTTCCTCGTTGTGGGCTTTTTCGTCTGTGGCTTTCAATTGGCTTTCATCGGCACCCATTTGCCGCCCTACCTCACCGACCAAGGCATCAGCGTCGAGACCGCAGCCTGGGTCCTTGGTCTCATCGGCTTGAGCAATGTCGTGGGCTGCTACTATTCCGGCGTTCTGGGCGCCCTCTTTCCCAAGCGCTACTTGTTGAGCGCTCTCTATCTATCGCGTGCTGCCGCCATCACCATATTCATGCTGGTTCCGCTGAGCCCTTCCAGTGCTTTCCTGTTCGCCTTTGTCCTCGGTTTTCTTTGGCTGTCGACCGTGCCGCTGACCAACGGTCTGGTGGTGTCGCGGTTCGGAACCCGCTACATGGCGACGCTTTTCGGGGTGGTGTTCATGAGCCACCAGATCGGCTCATTCTCAGGGGTATGGTTGGGTGGTATCGCCTTCGACCGCACGGGATCCTATGACGCCATCTGGTGGGCAAGCGTAGCACTTGGCGTCTTCGCCGCCCTGATGCACATGCCTATCCGGGAGCAGCTCGCCAAAGGCTTCGAAAACGCCGCGGCGTAGTCGATGCCGAGGTTTGAAGAAGTAGATGGCCTCACCCATTGGGGCGGCTATCGGACTTCATTCAACGCGAAAGGTCGCGCACGGCCCTGGTCACCGAAAGGGTGCTGCCTGCCCACAGAGGCAAATAAGTCATCTTCACGCCGGCCCCGCCGGTGACGATGGGGTGGATGTGCTGGGGGCCGCGGGCGGTAGATGCGGCGGTTTCGGCCGAGGTCGCGGGTCGAGCCCCATGGAGGTAGTCCTGGATACGGGCCAGGTCCCAGCCGCGCTTGGCGATTTGCTGGGTAAGCTCTGGCGGCAGCAAAAAAAATTGCTCGCCCGGTTCCACTTGCCGTCCGCCGTTGGAGACGGCACTGGCAACAGACATGGCGGTGGCCATGGGCTGCAGTATTGCCTCCGGCGTGTCGCCCCCTCCCATGGGCAAAACCTCGGCTGTGCCCGAAACGCCCAGCACCGTCACCGCGCTCGTATCGGCAGCAAAACCCCGCCGCACCGGCAATGGGGGCAAGGTTCCGTCATCACCCTCGGGAAAGCAGAAGGTATATTTCCCCGGTTGGCCCATGGTCGCCATATCGCCAATTCCTGGTCGCGCGCCGCCGATGTTGCGCATCACCAGGGCGATCGCCCGGCCGATGGTGGCGTTGCAGCGGTTGCCCGGCCCCAGGCAGTTGGTCCCGGCGTTCATGGCCAAAGTTCGGGCGAGCGGGCCATGCACGACGGTCACGACTGTCGGCGTACCCGTGGTCGTCAGGATGCCCAGCAGATTGAAACGCGGCTCCAGGCAGGCCTCAGTGGCGGTCAGAACGACGGCAAGTTCCGCCGCTTGGCAGCCGGCAAGGACGCAATTGTAGGCTACAGCGGCGGCCGTCAACTCGCCCAAAAGAGACGGCACCTGGCCAAAGGATTCGTGCGGCGCTGCGACACCGGTCAGCATCGCCTCCAGACGCTGCCTGGTGGGCGGCACCAGGGGCAGGCCGTCGCCCAAGGCGTGATGTTCCAGGGCGGCCTGGGCCTCTTCCCATGGGACGGTGTCGGGGAAGATCGGTAGCTCGTCCAGCGCCTCCATGCCGTGGCCGTCAGAGGTACGAGACCCGCACGGAGCAGGCGGTGGTAAAGCCGAAAGGGGGAATGTAGGCGGAATGCTTGCCAGGCCCGCCCGCCACCAGGATATGGATATCTTCCGGGCTTGGGGTCATGGGGTAGTGGTCGTCGACCAGGGGCCGGTCCATACTGGCGTAGCTTTCCTGGTTGTCCACCGAGACACGGGAAATATGTACCCGTGAGCGCACATAGAGATCCTCCTGCATGTCGGCGATGCTCCAGCCGTCGCGATGCAGCGTCTGAGCGTGTTCCGGCCCCAGCACGATGAAAATGGGAGCGTTGCAGTAGATCGTATTGGCGCCAGGTTGCGAGATGGTGCCGGAGATGGTCGTCAGGATGCCTTTGCCCGAGGTCGAGGCGTGATCGTTGATATTGTGCGGTGCCTCGCCGGGAAGGGCGGTGACGACACTGTCATCGGCGGCAAATCCTCGGCGTACGTGGTAGGGCTCCCAGGGGCTCTCTTCTTCGTTTTCACCGAAACAGAAGGAATATTTGGCCGGCGAGCCTTGGGTCGAACGATCCATCACGCCCGGTTTGGCGCCGCCCAGGTTCAAGAGGATCAACTGCAAGGCCCGGCCGATGGTGGCGTTGGCCTGCCAGCCCTGGCCAAAGCAGTTGGAGGAACAGTTGACGTCGAGGGACTTCCGCGCCGGTCCATTGAGCAGCAGCACCGGTGCACAGGGATGTGTCGTCGCCAAGGTGCCGTGCAGATTGTACTCCGATGTCAGCACCGCCCGTACCGCGGCCAGGATCACGGGAAAGTACTCCGGCCGGCAACCGGCCATGACCGCGTTGGCGGCCAATACCGGCAGCGGCGGGATCACCCGGCGGGGCGACATCGGCGGGATCGGCTCGTTGTCGCCTTGACAGAATGCGACGAAGCGTTCTACCGCCGCTTCCGTCGGTATGGCGAGCGGCAGGCCGTCGCTCCAACCCTGGGCCCTGGCGTAGTCGTTCCACTGCTCCGGGTCGAACTCGCCAAGGTCCAGAATTTCGCTATCCGGGGCGGGTTCCGCAGGTACCGCAGGATTCATTGTGCTGCTCGTCAATCCTCGATCGCCCATTCCAGGCCGATCGCCGAGCGCAGCCCTTTGGCCGCCGAGCGCACCCGTTCCACCATCTCCTCGGCATTCAGCCCGCCGATGGGGTGGTCCACGACGATCACCTGCGGCTTGACCTTGCGTGCCTTGGCCTGGGCCTCGACCAGCGGCAGGAAGGTATCGGTGGTCAGGACGAAGTTGGTGACGCCACGCTTTTCAAGTTCGATGCTGTCATGGAAACTCCACGACGAACAGGCCCCTCAATCCGCTATGGCGAGGAGCGCCGCCCGGTATCTCGTGGCCAACTCGTCGACCATGGCGGACGGTGCCGGCTGGGCCGAGGTGTCCTTTTGAATGTAGTCGATATTGTCCGTGGCGCGAAACGCGCCCATGCGATCGCGTACGCCTTCCAACAGCTCTTTCGCATTGGGCTTGGAGTTGGAAAAGAGCACGATCGGATCCTGCCGCCAATCGACCACTGTGGCGGCAACCTGCTCGGTACTCGGCGCCTCGCGGCCAAAGGAGGGATTGACGATACGCATTTGGGCTCTCCTTCCCTTCAGACGGAAAAACCAGTTGGCAATTTTATGTGTAGAACGAATGTCCGATCAACGGAACACCGATTCAGTGAGGTTGTTCAAGAGAGTTTGACCTGGGCGAGGTGACCTCAGACCCGGGCATGAGGCTTCGCTGGCACGGAGCAACGCCAAGTTCATGGATGCCCTTCGGAGAGATGAGAAATGCCGCGCAACGCCTATTTCAAAAACAAAAAGGCGCAGCCTCATACGGGCTAAGCCTTCAAAATGCTTGGTAGCGGGGGAGGGACTCGAACCCCCGACACGCGGATTATGATTCCGCTGCTCTAAACCAGCTGAGCTACCCCGCCACCGAGACCCCGGCGTATAGAGCGCTGCCCGGGCGCTGTCAAGCGGCCGTGGTGGTGGCTGGCGGCGGGCGCTAGACTGGGGTTGTGGGCCGCATTTTCGCTGCCGGCCAGGGAGGTGACTGTGAACGATCAAATCCTGCAACAACTGGCCGACCGGGCGGCCATCAGCGACGTCGTGCACCGCTATGCCACCGCCATCGATTTGCGCGACTGGGCGCTCTTGCGCACTTGCTTCAGCGATCCGGTCGAGGCGGATTTCACCAGCTTCGGTGTGCGCGACGTCTTTCGTGGTGGTGCCGACGACTGGGTGGCGGCGGTGCGCTCGACCATCGAAGGACTCGATGCCACCCAGCACCTGACGGCCAACCACGTTCATGAGATCTCCGGCGACAGCGCCGTGTGCACGGCCTACATCCGGGCCCGCCATGTCTTCGACGAAGCCGATGGTGAAAATAGCTATACGATCGGAGGCTATTACACCTGGGAATTGGCTCGCCAGGACGACGGTTGGCGGGCCAGCAAATACGCCATCAACGTGACCTGGAAATCGGGCAACCGCCACATCCTCAAACAGGCGGCACGGAAATTCGCCGGAAAAAGCTAACGCTCGATCCAGCCGCCGCCCAGCAGCCGGCCGTCGCGGTAGGCGACGCAGGCCTGGCCGGGCGCTATGCCGGGTTCAGGATTGTCCGGCACCACTTCGGCGCCACCGTTTCGACGCTCGATGCGAGCTGGCAGCGGCGGTGAGGTCGAGCGCACCTTGACCTCGAGCGGGCCTTCGAGTGGGGCCAGCCAGTTGCAATTGCGAATGGAGAAGCTTTGGCGCTCCAGTGCGTCGGGCGGGCCCACCACCAACTGGTTGCTTTCGGGCTCGAGGCGCAGCACGTAGAGCGCTTCACCACCGCCCAGGCCCAGGCCGCGGCGCTGGCCCACGGTGAAGCCGGCGACACCTGCATGGCGCCCCAGCACGTTGCCGCTTTGATCGACGATGTCGCCGGGTTGGCGGGCGGCTGGCCTGAGCTTGTCGATGAAGGCGGCGTATGAGCCTTCCGGCACGAAGCAGATGTCCTGGCTGTCGGGCTTTTGCGCCACGGCCAGATCGAAACGCGCCGCCAGGGCCCGGGTCGCGTCTTTGTCCAGGCCGCCCAGTGGGAAGCGCAGGAAGGCGAGCTGTTCGGGCCGGGTGGCAAAAAGAAAATAACTTTGGTCGCGGCCGCTGTCGGCGCCCTGGTGCAGTTCGGCGCCGTCCGGGCCCAGGCGCCAGCGCGCATAATGGCCGGTCACCAGGGCCTGGGCGCCGAGCTCGCGGGCCCGGCCCAGCAGGTCCTCGAACTTGACCGTCTGATTGCAGCGCACGCAGGGGTTCGGGGTCTCGCCGGCCAGGTAGCTGTCGGCGAAGTCGTCGATCACGGCGCTCTGGAAGCGTTGTTCGTAGTCGAGCACGTAGTGCGGCATATCGAGGCCGGCGGCGACCCGCCGGGCATCGTGGATGTCGACGCCGGCGCAACAGGCGCCGAGGCGCGAGGCCGGGGCGTCGTAAAGCTTGAGCGTGATGCCGACAACCTGGTAGCCGAGCGCCACCAGGGCGGCCGCCGTGGCCGAGGAATCGACGCCGCCCGACATGGCGACGACGACGCGAGCGCCGGTTTCGAGGCCGCCCATGGCGGCGACCACCCTGTCCAGGGCATCATCGGCGGAAGTCATGGGGACGATATAGTGGGGCCCGGCCCGACCGGCAATGGCGGCGCAGCCGCAAATTAGTCTTCACTCAGGTATTTGAACCAGTCGGCGGTGGCACCGGCGATGGCCTCGGGGGTCCAGACCGGGGCCTCGCGCCAGTAGTCGATGTGCTCGAGCATGACTTTGACGCCCTCCTCGATGGGCACCCGGGGTTGCCAGCCCAAGGCTGTCCGGATGCGGCTCATGTCGGCCAGCGTGCAGTCGGGCTCGCCGGGGCGTTTGGGGATATGCACGGTCTCGCGCCCGCCCAGCAGCTCGACCAGCCGGTTGACGCTGACGGCCTGGCCGGATCCGACGTTGAAAACCTCGCCCCTGAGCTCACTTTCAGCCGCCGTGACCAGGGCGTCGACGGCGTCGCTGACGTAGGTGAAATCGCGGGTCTGCTCGCCGTCACCGACGATGGTCAGCGGTTTGCCGGCGCGTAACTGGGCCCGGAAGACGCCGAAGACGGCGCCATAGGTGCCGGACGTGCGCACCCGCGGGCCGTAGACGTTGAAGAAGCGCAAGGCCAGCGCCGGCAGGCCGTAGACCTGGGCCCAATGCAGCACCTGGCACTCGCCGAGATATTTGGTCAGGGCGTAGGGGTACTGGGGTTGAATGGGGGCATCTTCAGGCGTCGGGTAGTGCTCGGGAATGCCGTAACACGACGACGAGGCGGCATAGACCAGGCGCTTGATGCCGGCCGCCCGGGCCGCCTCCAGCACCGCGAAGGTGCCGTCGACGTTGGTTTCGAAATATTCCTGGGGCTCCTGGATCGAAGGCACGATGTCGGCCCGGGCGGCGAGATGGAAGAGGCGCTCGGCGCCGGTCGTTACCGCTGTCACGGCGTCGCGGTCGCGGATGTCGGCGCGGCTGACCGCAAGGTCAGGGTTGTCTCGGTGCTGCTCGAGGTTGCCAGGGTTGCCGACCGAGAAGTTGTCGATCACCCGCACCCGCCGGCCCCCGGCTAGCAGGCGGTCGACCAGATGGCTGCCGATGAAGCCGCCGCCCCCCGTGACGACGTCGATAGGAGAATCATCGCTCATGGTCTTGGATCCTGAGCGGCCCCGGCCGCCGCCGCAAGACTAAAAGCCGGCCGTGCCGGCTAGATAAAGTCGAGGAGTGTCGACTGCGAGAGCTGCGCGAACACGCGGTAGCTGGCATCCAGCGCCACTTGATCCTGCGACAACCGGCCGATGGCCTCGGCCACGTCGACTTCCTCGATGTCCGAGATGAAGATCTTGGTGAAGGTCTTGGCGTCCAGCAGCCGGATCTGGATGTCCTCCAGGGTGGCCCGGTTGACGCCGACCTGGGCATGCTTCTGGTCGATGGTGTCGATGGCCGTGTTGAGCTCGTCCAGGCGGCTCATGAGGAAGGTTTGCTGGGTGCTGCTGAGCGGGTTGGTGAAGGTGCCCAAGGCCTCTTGTTCGAAGAACTGGCGGAACTCCTCCCACAGCGGCGCCGCGACCTCGTCGGCCAGCACGCCATAGGTCAGCGTCAGATTCTCGTCGATGGTGTTGGACTGCTTGACCGAGTTGTTGGTGAAGCCCAGCGAGGGCGTCGTCGAGATAGAGGCGTTGATGGCCTGCATGCCGGATTTGGTGACGGCGTTGGTGGTGCCGCTTTCGTCCAGCGGCGATTGATCGGTGAGCGTGCCGGAAAAGATGTAGCGCCCGCCGTCGCGCGTGGACAGCAGGCTGACGGCATTGTTGAAGATGTTCTCCACATTGGTTTCCAAGCCGAAGCCGGTGTTGCCGTTGATGGCTGCCAGGAAGGCGTCGCGCAGTTGCTGGGCGTTGTCGCGCAGGCCCTCCAGCGAGGCATCGTAGAGCGACAGCCGACGGTCGACCTGGTGGTTGGCGTCGATCAGCTGCTGCTGCCGGGCCAGCAGGCTCTTGGCGCCCTGCAGGGTGCCGATGTCGTGGGCGATACCTTTGTAGGTATCGCTTTTCATGCCGCTGGTGACCTGGTTCTGCCCGACGAAGACGCGGTTCTCGTTGCGTAACACGTCGGACAGCAGCGACTGATGCTGGCCCAGGGTGGAAATCCGCGATGAAATGGTCATGGCTCTGGTTCCCCGGATCGCCCTAGATGCTGATCAGCACGTCGAACATTTCGCGTGCAGCGGTGATCAGGCGGGCGGAAGCGTTGTAGTGGTTCTGGAAGATCACCATGTTGGCGAGTTCTTCATCCATGCTGACGCCGGAAAGCGAGCTCAGGCGGGCCTGGACCTCTTGGGTCAGGGCCTGGCGGTCGTTGCGCAGCAAGTCGTTGATGGCAGCCTGGTTGCCGAAATCCGACAGCACGGTGGCGGCAAAGGCGCTGATCTGGGTGGTGAAGGCGGCCAGGTTGCCGGCCGCTTTAAAGGCGATGTCGGCGTCCTGGATCTGCTGCATGGCGACGGCGCCGGAGGCATCGCCATTCGACAATGCTGCGGTGCGCGAGATGAGCTGGAACTGGGTGCCGTCATACTGCACCGTGACGATGGCGCTGCCGCCGATCTCGGCGCCGGTCAGCGCAGCGCCGTCCTGCTGGATGGCGACGGCGCCCAGGGCGTCGATCACCAGGGTCGAGGCGCCGGTGTTGGCGTTGGCGGCGCGGAAGGTGAAGGTGTCGCCGGCGCTGAGCGAGGTGACGTTGGGCGAGAGATCGAGGACATAGGCATTGGCGGCACCGCTGTCGGCGGCCGGGGTCTTGTTGCCGGTGATGTCGAGGCGTGCCAGCGCCATGTCGAAGGGGTCGCTCTTGATGTCGCTACGTACGGTGACGTCCTTGGCGGCTTCGGCGCGATAACGGTCGCCGACGCCGAGCAGGCCGCTGAACGCAACGCCGGTGCCGCCGCGGTTGGTGCTGTCGCTGACCGATACCAGTTTGTAGGTCTCGAAGCCGCTGATCATGGAAACCGAGAACGCGCCGTTACTGTCCATGGTGACGTTGCTGATCTGCTTGCCGAAGTTGGCGGTGTTTTCGAGCAACGTGAAGATGTCGTCGAAGCTGCCGGCGTCGTCGATTTCCTTGGTGGCGTCGCTGACCGTGGCGACGATGGTGAAAGTGGCGGTCTTTACGACGTCGTTCTGGGCGTTGCGCAATTCCAGGGTGACTGTGCCGCCGGTGGCCATTCCGTGCCCCGCGGTGGCCAGCAGGCCGGTGTCGAAATGCGGCTCGGTGTTGGCTTCCATGAGGTCGTTGAGGCCGAAGAAGTGGGAAAATCCGCGACCCGCCCGCAACGCCGGCGAGGTGGTGTCTTGCAGCGAGGCGACGCCACTGGCACCGGTGGGAGCGGCGAAGGTGAGGGCGCCGTTGGAGAAGTTGAGGGTGCCGGCACCGAGTGCGCTGTTGACCTCGGTGACCACGTTGGCGATGGAGGTCAGCGTCACGGCCGAGGCCGGGCCGCCGTTGGTGGCGACGGTGCTGTTGGTGAAGTCGACGACGATGCTGTTGACGTAGTTGCTGGAGCTGTCCATCGTCGCCAGCGTGACCTTGCCGGTGAAGCCGTGGGCATCGGTGGTAAGCAGGCCGGTGTTGCGGCCCGTCAGAGTGGTGGGGGCCGGTATGGTGGCGTTGTTGTTGTGCACGGCGTTGATCTGGTCGACGAACTTGGCGGCGAATTCGCCCAGCTCCAGGGCGAAGTTGGGCAGCACCTCGTCGCGCATTTCCAGCAAGCCCTTGAGGCGCCCGGACTGGATCTGGGTATCGACCACTTCGCCGGTGGATTCGGTGATACCGTCGGCGGGATTTACCTTGTTGGCGGTGATCTGGCTGAAACGCGTGGCCGCGGTGACCGTACCCAGGGGATCGTAGGAGAACTGGCGCTTGACGTGGTCGATCAGCACCAGGCCGCCGGCCCCGGCGACGCCGATGCGATTGGCGCCGAAGATAAAGGTGGAGATGTCGGTTATCTCGGAAAGCTCCGAGAGCGCCTGGTCGCGCTGCTCGATCAGGGCCGAGGCGTCGCCGTTGTCGGCGATGACCGAGGGAATCTTCTGGTTCAGGTCGTGGATCCGCGTCAGCGCCGCGTTGGCCTTGGTCATCAGGTCGCCGATCTGGCGGTCGGCCTCGCGGCGTAGCGACTGAACCTGGGTTTGCAGGCGCGACATCTCGTCGCCCAGCGATTGCAGCACGTTGATCACCGCGGAGCGGCGCGAAAGCGCGTCGGGCTCCAGCGGCAGAGCCGAAAGTGCCGAAAAAACCTCGTCCAACCGTCCCGATAGCGTCAGGTTGGATTCCGGCGAGCCCAGGATGGCCTGGAAGCGGTCGTGGAACTCGGACTGCACCACGTAGCGCTCGCTGTCGGAAGCCGCGATCTGCACTTGCTTTTGCAGGAATTCGTCGGTGATGCGGCGGATCTCGGCGATCTGCACGCCCAGGTTCTGGCCGCCGCCGACGATCGATTCGATTATGGCTTCTTTGCGCTGGTAGCCCTCGGTGTTGACATTGGCGATGTTGGTCGAGGTTGTTTGCAACACCCTCTGGCTGGTGTTCAACCCCGATACGGCAACATGCATCATGGTGTCGATGCCGGCCATCGCCCTCTCCTATCCCTTTTGCCGGCCGCTTGAGCGGTCGGCGCTGGAGGCAAAAAATACCGCGTTCAGGTTCCCTCCGGCCCGCTTGGGGCAAGAGTTGCCGACACTGGTGCATACCGCGCCGGGCCTTCCGTCTGAGGCCGGCCGAGCAATGTAACTACCTGTAAATTCAAAGCTTTTCGGCATGTGACTCGGTTTTCGAGTTGCGTTGTCGGAACCCGACCGGCACTTCCGGTCATTGGTCCCGGGCATGACGTTGCAACTCCGGGGCCAAAAGCCGCGGATTGGGCCACTTTGCTGCTGCTGCGCGTTAGCGCTCGGTGAGGGCTTTTTGCTGGGCCCTGAGCACGGGTTTGAGGAAGTATTCCAGCACCGTGCGCTTGCCGGTCAGGATGTCGACCTCGGCCACCATGCCGGGGATGATGGGCAACGGCTTCTTTTCGCTGCCCATGTAGTTACGCTTGGTGCGCACCCGAATCTGGTAAAAGCTTTGACCGGTTTCGTCGACGATGGTGTCGGCGCTGATGTGCTCGAGCAGGCCATCGAGGCCGCCGTAGTCGCCGAAATCGTAGGCTGTGATCTTGACCTTGGCCTTTTGGCCGGGGCTCAGGAAGGCAATGTCGGACGGCAGGATTTCGGCCTCTACCAACAGGTTGTCTTCCAGCGGCACGATCTGCAGCAATTCCATGCCCGGCGAGACCACGCCGCCGATGGTGCTGACGGCCAGGCTCTTGACGATGCCGTGCACGGAGGAGCGCACTTCGGTGCGGCGCACCCTGTCTTCGACTGCCGTCAGGGCTTCCTTCAATACCGCCAGGCGGACCCGGATTTCGTTGAGCTCGCTGCGCGCGGCGGAGCGGAAGGCAGCGCGCTTTTCCTTGCGTTGATGGCGCACCTCGGCCACCGCCGACTTGATGCGCGGGACCGAGAGTTCGGTCGCTTCTAGGTTGGCCTCGAGATCGTTGACCTGGCGCTTGAGCCTGAGGACTTCGACCTTCGAGGTCACGCCCGCTTTGACCATGGGCTCCTGGATCTTGAGTTCCTCCTGGGCCAGATTCAGGCCCTGGCGCAGTTTTTTGATGCGGTTGGCGGCCTCCACCAGTTCCTGTTTGCGCTGGTCGAGGTGGCGGCTGAGGATCTGCAACGCCGAGTCCAACTCCGCCTGCCGGGCCAAATAGTGCGCCGTTTCGCTGGCCGCCAGATCGGCATGTTGGCTTTTGATCTCGGCCGGATAGACCGGTGGGCGGCCATCGATCTCGGCCTGCAGCCGGTGGCTCTTGGCCAGGAAGGCATAATAGCGCGCTTGATTTTCACGGAAGGTGGCGGCAAAGCTGGTGTCGTCGATGCGCAGCAGGACCTGGCCTTTGTTTACCGTCTGGCCTTCGCGCACCAGGATCTCGGAGACGATGCCGCCCTCGAGGTTCTGTATCACCTGGATCTGGCTCGACGGCACCACCCGGCCCAGGCCCGAGGTCACCTCGTCGAGCGGCGCCTGACTGGCCCACAGCACGGCCACCACGACGAAGGCCAGGATGGCGAACAGCAGCAGACTGGCCCCCAGCCGCGGCCCGGAGCTGGCGCTGGCCTTGACGTCGGCCATGAACTCGAGATCCTCGCGCTGGCTGCGGGCCATACCCTATGCCATCACGCTGATGCGGCCGTCGGCGATGGCATCCAGCACTGCCTGCTTGGGGCCGTCGGCCACCAACCGGCCGCCGTCCATCACCAGCAGCCGGTCGACCAGTGTGAGCAGCGAGGAGCGATGGGTGATCAGCAGCAGCGTCTTGTCGGCGGCGATGGCGGTGAGGTTGGTCTTGAGCATTTCCTCCGAGCGGTTGTCCATGGCGCTGGTCGGCTCGTCGAGGATCAGGATGGGCGGATCGAGCAACAACGCCCGAGCCAACGCCAGGGCTTGGCGCTGGCCGCCGGAAAGGCCCTCGCCGCGTTCGCCCACCGGCAGGTCGTAACCCATGGGGTGCTGCGCCACGAATTCCTCGACGCCGCTCTGTTTGGCCGCCTGCAGCACCGCCGGGTCCTCGGCCTGGGGGGCGCAGATGACCAGATTCTCGCGCACCGTGCCGCGGAACAGCACGACGTCCTGGGGCACGCAGCCGATATTTCGCCGGAGATTGGCGGGATCGATCTGGCGCAGGTCGGTGCCGTCGACCAGGACCGCCCCGTCGGCCGGCTGGTAGAGCCCCAGCAACAGCTTGGCCACCGTGCTCTTGCCCGAGCCGACACGGCCGATCAGGCCGACTTTTTCGCCGGCCTTGATGGCAAAACTCAAGCCTTTCAAGGCCTCGATATCCTGACCGGGATAGGAGAAGCTGAGATCACGGAAGGTGATATCTCCCAGCAGCCGAGGGCGGTGCACGAACTCCCGCGAGGGCGAGCGTTCGACCGGTGCCCGCATGATGCGGTCCAGCGCCCGGAACGAGGTCCGGGCCTGATGCAAGCGGGTCAGCAGTTGCGCCACCTGGGCCAGCGGCGCCATTGCCCGGCCGCCCAGGATGACCACCGCGATCAGCGCCCCCACCGTCATGCCGCCGTTGCTGATGAGCAGCACACCGAAGACCACCAAGGCGATGGTGGCGACTTGCTGCATGGTGATGGTGAGGTTGAGCCCGAGCAGCGACAGCGAGCGGGCCCGCACGCCCGACCGTGCCGACGAGGCCACGGCTTCCTCCCATTGACGGCGCATGCGGCCCTCGGCGCCGACGCTTTTGATGGTCTCCAGGCCGCCGATGGTTTCGATCAGGACGCCGTGTTTGGAACCGGCGTCGCGGAAGCCGCTGCGCACCGCGGCACCCAAGGGGATCTGGATGATCAGACCGGCGATCAGCACCAGCGGCACAGTGATCGCCAGGATTATGGCCAAGGGGCCAGCAATGAGCCAGACCACGGCGACGAAAAAAAACACGAAGGGTAAATCAACTATGGCAATCAGGGTGGCCGAGGTGAAGAAGTCCCTCAGCGACTCGAATTCGCGCATGGTGTTGGCGAGATCGCCGGCCGATCCTGAGCGCGCCGCCAATTGCATGTCCAGCACCTGATCGAAGAGCCGCCCTGCCAGCACCACGTCGGCCCGGCGTCCGCCCACCTCGACGTAATAGGTGCGCAGTGTACGCACGATGAAATCGAAAACGAAGACGGTGGCGGCACCGATAGCCAGCACCCAGAGCGTTTCGATGGCGGTATTGGGGATCACCCGGTCATAGACCGTCATGATGAACAGCGGGCTGGCCAGTGAGAAGACGTTGACCAGCAGCGCCGCCATGGCGACCTGGCCGTAGATCCACCAGTTGCCCCTCAACGCCGACAGGAACCAGTGCTTGGGCCGCCCTTCGCGGTCGTAGCGGTCACCGCGGTCGGCGTGATATTCGGGCCGCACGAATATAGCGTAACCGAGATAGCCGGCGCGCAATTGGTCGAGGTCGGTTTCCTGGACGCCGCTGCCCGACTCGGGCATCACCACCAAGGCCTTGCCCTTGCCGGTGTATTCGACCAGCACGCAGGCGCCGCCGTCCTTCAGCAGCAGCACCGCCGGCAGCAAAAGGCCGCTGATGGACGTGAAGCGGCGCTTGACCACGCGTGCCGAGAGGCCGGCACGTTCGGCGGCCCGCACTGTCAGGGCCGGCGTCAACGGCTGCCCCGCGTCGGGCAGTCCGGCCTTCAGCACGTCGGGCGAGCGCGGCCGTTCGTAGTAGCGGCAAAGGAATGCCAGGCACCAAAGCAGGGGGTCGTCGCCACCCTGGCCGCTGGCCGCTAGGGCCTCGGCCTCGGCGCTCTCGGCCGCAGCATCGGGGCTGGCCGGAATCTCGCCTGGCGCGGGTTTGGGGTTGCTTGCCGACATTCTCCTGGCGCCGTCATCCAGCTCGTTTGCTACGCGTGAGAAAAGGCATTGTACCGGTATTCGGGCGCTGCGGGGCAGCCCATATCTTGGTTTCGTCTTTGACCCATTGTTGGGCTAACCCCCCATTTCCCAGATGAACTCGTTAATCGATGCCCTGAGATGGAGATTATGCTATAAGAATCAATATGTTGAGGAGTTGATGGAGTGGTTGGCA
>NZDS01000131.1 GCA_002690215.1 Rhodospirillaceae bacterium
CGCTCCCAGATCTCGGCCCACTTGATGTAGGTGTTGCAGCCGTTGGTGGCGATGCCCAGAGTGGGCTTGGGGATGGTGCCCATGGGGTGATCGCCGCCGCGCAGTTGCAGCGCCACATCGGCCTTGACGTAGCCGCAGACGTCGGGCGAGTAGCCGTAGTCCTCGGCCTCGTTGAGGTAGTCGCCGGAGACCCGCCGGATAGCCGTCTGCAAGGCGTTGACCTCGGGAAAGACGATCGGCAGGTCGAAGGTCTTGAGGATCTCGTTCATGCTGCCGATGACGAAGACGTAGGCGGCTTGGCCTTGCTCTTCGGCCGACCGGCTGAGGTCGGCGAACCAGTCGCGAAAGAGCCGGGCGCCGTCACGGAAGCCGCGCCCGACGATGGCGGCGTTCGCCGCAGTTTCCTGTTGGCTCACCGGGCCTCCTCCTTCAACAATCCCGCCTGCATGGTGCGGCGCAGCGCCCGCACCAACTCGCGGCCCTGCAGCTCCTGCTTGCGCCGGTGCCATTCGAGAAAAATTCCGTCGTGGCCGGCCATGACCACGGCGGCCTGTTCGCGGCCGCCGCAATCGTCGCGAAACGTGCCCTGGGCCCGGCCTCGCGCGATGATGGCCTCGACGTGGTCGTAGAGCCTGCGGTAGATGGCGCCGATGCGATCACCGAGCTCGCCCCGGCCAGCGAATTCGAGCGACATCAGGATCAGCAGCAGCACCTCGCGCCAGTGCTCGACGCCGAGCCGGGCCTGGCTATGGATGAAGGCGACGAGTTGATCGCGGGCATCAGTGCCCGCAGCCGCCAGATTTTCCTCGAGGCCATCGACGACGGCCGCCTCGACGCCATCGAGCAGGTGCCCAAGCAGCCCGGCCTTGCTGCCGAAATAGAAGAACACAGCTCCCTTGGTCAGGCCCACCGCATGGGCTATCTGCTCGACTGGGGTTTGGCGGTAGCCCTGGGCGACGAAAAGCTCGAGTGCCGATTCGCTCAGGCGGGCCAGACTGGCCTGGCGCTGCTCGCGTTTGGTAGCGGGGCGCCGCCGCTCGCGAGTCGGGCGCACAAATTCAGCTGTGGCTTGCGGCAGTACGGCGACCATGAATTCCTCCCATCCCAGATAAATACTTACCAGACAGTTAGTTTCCGATCAAGACAGCGCACCATGCAATTCACTGCCCGCGCGGGCACACCGGAGACCGCTAAAAGGCTGCCGCCATCACGACTGTCCAATCAATTAGTTTCCATGTCAACTTATTAGTTGACATGGAAACTAATTCTTGATATCCCATCGCCCAACATTGTTGAGGAAGTTTCCTCGATCGAGTTGGAGGCCGTGCCATGGACCAGGCCATAACGGCTGTGGTCACCAATCTCCTGCGTCTCGGCGCCTACCTGGCACGGGAGGGGGACCGGTTGCTGCACGAGATGAAGATCAGTCAGCAGGAGTTCGTGGTGCTCATGGCGATCAAGGAGGAACAACCGGTCAGCCAGACCCAAATGTGTGCCGAGTTTCTATTCGAGAAGTCGAACATGTCGAAGATCGTTCGGCGTTTGACCGACGGGGGATTGATCGAGGTGTCCTACGCCCCGACCGATCGCCGGGTGAGACTTTTGCGAGTCAGCACAGAAGGCCAACGCACGGTCAATCGGTGCATGTCCGTTCTCGATGATTGGAATCGGCAGTGGCTGGCTACGCTGAGTCAAGCCGAACTCGAGGAAACCTCAAGCAACCTGAAAAGGCTGTTGTCTTGCTGTTAGGCCGGATTGGAAACCACAAACCGGGAAAACGAAGAAGGAGTTGGAAATGGACAAGTACTTTTTGGCGGTGAACAAAGTGAAATCCAGTACGTCTGGCGGGGATCTACAGAAGCTGCTTCCCGCCCACATCGACTGGATAAAGGGCCAGATCGCCGAAGGCCGCGTGGTCCAGGCCGGCAAGTGGGGGACCGAGGCCGGAATGGCGATCCTCAAGGCGGCGAGCCTCGCCGAGGCGGAAGACCTGATCGGCCGGGACCCGTTCATCAATTCGGGGCTAGTTGCGTTGGAAGTTGCGGAATTTCTCCCACACGTCGAGATGTAGGGCGGGAATCAGGTTTACAAAAAGGAAGTGGGGTCAGAGCCAGTTTTCTACGGCAAAAACTGACTCCGACCCCGCCTTTTTAGACCGGATCCCAGGAGAAGACCTCTGCCGAGCGTTCGAGAGCGAAGAAGTGAGGCTCGAAGGCAGGCATGGCGTGGTCGGCGATGGTTTCGGGCGTCCAGCCGTCGCTGCGTTGCACCGAGCGGAGCGGCCGCGACTGGCTCATCAAAAAGAGCTCATTGTGGCGCACTGCGAAGATTTGGCCCGAAACTCCACGGCCGGCCTCGCTGGCGAGATAAACGGCCAGCGGCGCGATTTTGGCCGGCGTCATCTGCTGCAGCTTCTCGACCCTGGCCTTTGAAGCCTCGTCGGTGATGGGAATGGTGCCGATCAGCCGGCTCCAGGCAAAGGGCGAGATGCAGTTCGAGGTGACATTGAAGCGCTGCATGTCCATGGCGATCGACTTGGAAAGCCCGACGATGCCCAGCTTGGCCGCGGCGTAGTTGGCTTGGCCGACGTTGCCTACCAACCCCGACGTGGAGGTCATGTGGATGAAGGCGCCCGATTGCTGGGCCCTGAAGTGCTGGGCCGCGGCACTGGCGACGTTGAAGCTGCCCTTGAGGTGAACGCCCACCACCGTGTCCCAGTCGGCTTCGGTCATCTTGTGGAAGATGACGTCGCGCAGGATGCCGGCGTTGTTGACCACGACATCGATGCGGCCGAATTCCTCGACCGCCTGCTCGACCATGGCCCGGGCAGCCTCGAAATCGGCAACGCTGTCGGGGTTGGCCACGGCTTCACCGCCGGCTTCACGTATCTCCGCCACCACTTCCAGGGCCGGACTGCGGTCCTCGCCATCGCCCTTCTCGCTGCCGCCCAGGTCGTTGACCACCACCTTGGCGCCGTGAGCCGCCATCATCAGCGCGATGTCACGGCCGATGCCACGACCGGCACCGGTAACCAGTACGACCTTGTCTTTCACCATCGTCTTGCTCCTCAAGCAAACAGGGCCCGCCGGTCAAAACCGGCGAGCCCCTCACAAGGGTATGGGATCACCCCACCATGCTGTAACCGCCGCTGACGCTGACCACCTGACCGGTGATGTTGCCGGCCACGGTATCGGAGCCAAAGAACAGCACCGCGTTGGCGATGTCTTCGGGCTTGCCGATCTTCTTCAGCGGCAGCGCCTTGGCGATTTTCTCGAACTGCTCGGGCGTGAACATACTGTCGATGTCGGTCCACATGCTGGCGCCGCCCACGTCGTCGGCCTCGTTGGGCACGGTGATGCCGGGGCAGATGGCGTTGCAGCGAATGTTGTAGCGCCCGTTCTCCTTGGCCACGGTCTTCATGAAGCTGTTGATGGCCGCCTTGACGCCGCCGTATACGGCCTCCTGGGGCTCGCCCTGACGGCTGGCGTCCGACGAGATGGAGACGATGGCGCCCTTCTGGTTCTCGATCATCACGTCGAGCACGGCGCGGGTGCAGTTGAGCACGGCGTAGTAGTTGATCTTGATGACCTTGTCCCAGAACTCAGGCGTGGTGCGGGTGAAGAACATGCGCTCGTCCCAGCCGACGTTGTTGACCAGCACGTCGACAGAACCGAACTTGTCCTTGGCCGCCTGCACCATGGCCTCGACCTGGGTCAGGTCGGTGACGTCGGTTTTGATCAACTGTACGTCGCCGGCACCGGCCGCCTTGGCCTCCTCGACCACGCGGCCGCCCTGCTCGGCATCGAGATCGGCGATGGTGATGTTGGCGCCTTCGCCGGCAAAGGCGAGAACGATGGAGCGGCCGATGTTGGAGCCACCGCCGGTGACGATGACCGATTTACCCTGGTATCCGAGATCCATTGTTTTAGCTTTCCTCAAGTTGGCAGAAATTCGAACATCGCGCCCCCCACCTTCGAATGCTGGGAGAGGTAATAAAGGCTGAAGGCGGACAGGCCAAGGGGATTCGGTTGGAGCGATTCACGTTTGATGTGAATCGCTCAAGGCTGCAACCGCAGCCCGCCGGTCGTCCGGCGCGCCCGCGCAGGCGCGGACCTTCCGGTCCGCTGTCGTGAGCGAAAAAAGTTAGAGCGGATCTCATCAACTGAGATCCGCTCTAATGCACCTGGCGCTCACTGTCGCCCCAATAGGCCGCGCGGATGGCCTTCTTGTCGGGCTTGCCTAACGGCGTCACCGGCAGGTCGTCGGCGAACTCGACGGTTTTGGGCGCATAGACCGGGCCTTTGGCGTCGCGCACCAGCGCGATCAGTTCATCGGCGCTGGGATTTGTGCCGGGCCGCGGCACGATGATGGCCTTGACGGCCTCGCCCCACTTTTCATCGGGCACGCCGATGACCGCCGCCATGGCCACCTCTGCGTGGCTGGTCAGCACATCCTCTATCTCGCGCGGGAAGACGTTGAAGCCGCCCGAGATGATCATGTCCTTGGCCCGGTCGACGATGTAGTAGAAGTTGTCCTGGTCGCGCTTGGCCATGTCGCCGGTGTGCAGCCAGCCGTTGCGCAGCGTCGCCGCGGTTTCCTCGGGACGTTGCCAGTAGCCGTCCATGACCAGTGGCCCGCGCACACAGATCTCGCCGGGCTCGCCTACCGCCACCTCGTTGTCGTCGTCATCGAGGATGGCAACTTGGATTCCGGCCAAGGGTGATCCGCAAGAGGCCAGGCGTTCGGGCCGTGCCGGATCATGATCCTCCATGCGCAGGCAGGTCACCGTGTTGGGCGCCTCGGTCTGGGCATAGAGCTGGGTGAAGATGGGGCCGAATACCTCCATCGCTTCGACCAGGCGCGTCGGCGACATGGGCGCGGCGCCGTAGATGATCATCTCGAGGTTGGAAATGTCGGTTTGCTTGAGCGCCGGGTGGTCGAGCAGCACATAAACCATGGTCGGCACCAGGAAGGTGGCGGTGATGCGGTGCTCGGCCAAAGCAGCGAGAAAACCTTCGGGCTCGAAACCCGGCAGCATGACGGTGGTGCCGCCGCGCAGCATCACCGGCACGATCATGGCACCGGCGGCGTGGGTGATAGGTGTCGCCGTGAGCAGCCTGATCTCACGCGGCCACTGCCATTCCGCCAGGGTGATCAGGGCGTTGAAGACCATGGAGCGATGCGGCAGCAAAACGCCCTTTGAGCGCCCCGTGGTACCGCCGGTATAGGCCAGCCAGGCGACGTCCCCGGCCTCCGCCAACTGGTTCGAGCGGCGCCTCATTCTGGTCCGCCGCCAGCGCCAGAATGTCCGTGCCGAAATCCGCCGGGCCCAGGGTGAAGACCTGTTCAAGTCCCGCCCCTGCGGCGGCCAGATCGCGACCCCGCCCGGCGAAGGCCGGTACGTCCGCCACCAGCGCCGTGATGGCAGCGTCCTCAAGGATGAAAGTTTGGTCTTCCAGCGAGCCCAGCGGATGCAGCGGCGAATAACGCACCCCCGCCATCAGCGCTGCCGATGAGATCACGAGGGCATCGACGCGATTGGACGAAATTTGCGCCAGCGAATCGCCACGCTTCAGTCCGGCCGCGGCAAAGGCCGCCACCATACGGGCGATGCGACCCCCCAGTTCGCCATAGCTCACCCCGCCTTCAGCATCGATCAGCACGGTGCGGTCGGGCCAGCGCTGGATGGCGCGGCAAATCAGGTCGGCGTAGCTGCAACCTTGGTGCAGCGGGAGTTGTTCGGGCATGGTTTCCTCAATCTGACCAATAGGGTTCCCGGAGCTGGCGCTTGAGCACCTTACCAAGCGCATTGCGCGGGAAATCGTCACGGAACTCGACCGCGGCCAGACGCTGATGCTTGGCCACACGCTCGTTGACCCAAGCCTGGATGGCGGACTCGTCTGCGGCATCGCCGCTTTCCGGTATCACCAGGGCCAGGGCTGTTTCACCCCATTTGGCATCTGGAATTCCGATAACCGTGACGTCGGAGACCGCAGGATGCTGGCCTACCACCTCCTCGATGTCAGCCGGGAAGACGTTGAAACCGCCGGAGATGATCATGTCTTTCTTGCGATCGAGAATGTAGAGGAAACCATCCTCGTCAAGCTTGCCCACATCGCCCGAGCGCAGGAATTCACGACCGCGGGCATCGTGCACCAGGATCTTGGCGGTCTCCTCCGGTCGTTTGTGGAACCCTTCCATCTGGCCGCCACCGAAGCCGGCAACCTCGCCCACTTCGCCGCGCGGCAGCGCTTGGCCCGTCTCGTCGACGATCATCAGCTCGTAGCCCAGCACGGGCGTGCCGACAGAGCCCAGCTTGTCAGCGTGCTGGTGCGGCCGGATCATGGTGGCGAAGCCCTCGGAGAACCCATACATCTCGAAAAGCCCCGGCCCCAGCTTTTCCAGCACTGCCTGTTTGGTGTCATTGCGCAAGGGTGAGCCGCCGGACAGCATCATCCGCAACGTACTCAGATCGAACCTCTCCAGTTCGGGGTCGGCCAGAATGGCGATGAACTGGGGCGGCACCATGAAGGTATGGCTGATGCGCTCCTGTTCGACCGTTTCGAGGAATCCGCGCGGCGAAAAGGCCGGCATGGCCACCAGCGTGGCGCCGACGAATAGCGCCGGCAGGATCATCAGAAACGTGCCGTTGGAATAGAGCGGCGTGGTTGCCAAGGCCCGGCTGTCGGCGCTGAAGCCGAGCTCGATGGCATTGGAATAGGACCAGTGCTGGCGCGCCCGGTGGGTCTGCAGGATGCCCTTGGGCAGGCCGGTGGTGCCGGAGGAGTAGATGATGTTGAACTCGTCCGTCATGCGGTGGCGGATGTCGGGCTGGGATTCCGACGCGGCCTCCAGCAGCGGCGCAAATGGCCGCCAGCCCGCGGCTGCTCCTCCGTGGACGAAAAAGCGATCCGCGGCGATTTTGTCGAGACTCTCCTTGACCGTTTCGATCTGGGGCTGGGTGTCGCTGGACACAATCAGCGAGGCGGCATCGGCGTCGTCGATCAGCACAGCCAACTGCTCGGGCTGCAAAAGGCCGCTGAGCGGCACCACGCTGGCGCCGGACTTAACCACGCCGAGAATGGTCAGCAGCGTCGCCACGGTGTTGTTCATCAGCACCGCCACGCGCTCGCCGCGCCCGATGCCCTGGCCCTGGAGCGCATTGGCGACTCGGTTCAGACCGGCGTTGAGCTGGCCCCAGGTGAGGCGCTCGTCGCCACAGACCACGGCCTCCTTGTGAGGGAAATATTCGGCGTGGCACGCCCAGACGTCAGGCAGAAATACCTGCGCCTCGCCAAGCTCCTGCATCGGTCATTTCCTCCCTCCCCCCTTGGCTGCCGCCCCCAGCAGCCTATTCGGCTTGTTGTTCGACCAAGCGCGCCGCCTCCTCCGCTGCCGCTGCGCGGGCTTCGGGAGACTGGCAGATCGGGCTGTCATGCATGGCGTGCAGATCGAGGCCCTCGCTGTTGCGCCAGCACATGGGATCCGAGGCCGAGACGTCGCCCTTGTAGAAATAGGCGTTGGCCCGGCAGCCCCAGCAGACGTCCGCATCCTCGCAAGTGGCGCACTCGCCGGTGACCTCGAAGTCGTAGCAGAGCTTCTTCGACTTGGTTTCCAGCAGCTCACGCAGCGGCGTCTCGTTGATGTTGCCGACTTCGAAGTCGTAGAGCACGGCGCAGGGCAGCACGCGGCCATCGTAGGTAACGTGGAACTTGGAGCGGCAATAGAAGCGGCCGCACTCGGTGGGACCGACGCGCAGCCAGTGACCGCCCAGCTTTTCGGCCCGGTAGGCGTAGGCCCGGCGGATGTCGTCGAGGCTGGGCGTCAGCTCTGTAGCGCCGCCCTCGCCGATGGGGTGATAGACGAACATGGGCACGTAGCCCGCCCCCATCTCGTCCACGAGAAAGTCGAGCGTGCGCTCGATGGAGCGCGCCGCCGGCTTGGTCAGCGTCAGGCAGGGCATGATGCGGCTTGGGTGGAAGCCCGCCTCGCGCAGGTTCTCGAAGGCTTTGTACTTCATGCCCTGGACGCGTTCGAGGGTATGGGTCTTCATGAAGTCTTCTTCGTCGACGGTGTCGAAGTTGATGCCCACAAGGTGGATGTTGGGCGTCTCGGCCAGCGCCTGGGCCACCCGCTTGGCCACGATGCCGGCTACGAAGACGCTGTTCGAGAGCCCCTTCTCGCCGGCATAGCCGATGATCTGTTGCCAGTCGGGGTGCAGGATGGGATCACCGCCGCACCACTGCACCTGGCTTACCCCCGTCGCGGCCAGATCGTCGACCAGCGCCAGCGCCTGTTCGGTGGGCATGTCGGCACCCTTGAAATAGGGGCTCGAGGCATAGCAGTAGGTGCAGGCGCCGCCGCACTTCGACGTCAGCTCGAAGTCGACGATGCGCGGCCGCATGGCCTCGGCGGCATAGCGCTTGTTGGGACTGATGTAGCGGTCGAAAAAATACTTGCTGTCGGGGATCGGCTTGGAAATCAGCTTCTCGGCCATCACGCGGCTTCCTGTTGCGGGGCGTACCGGGGAGAAAATCTAACGAATGATAGATTTTGCCGGCGCCCCGTGCAAGCCGCGCCGGGCGCGAAAAAAAGGCC
>NZDS01000132.1 GCA_002690215.1 Rhodospirillaceae bacterium
AACTCCTCAACATATTGATTCTTATAGCATAATCTCCATCTCAGGGCATCGATTAACGAGTTCATCTGGGAAATGGGGGATTCAAGGCCCTTCGTGGTCGTGCTGGCGGCCGCCGCCGGCCTGCTGGAGGCTCTGATCCCGCCCTCGAACGGCGCCATCATCTTCAGCGCCCTGACCCAGGTGCCGGTATCGCGTACTTTCGCCGCCGGCGTCTTTCCGGGCTTCGTGTTCATGGCGCTGCTGGTGGTCTACGTGGCCTGGCGCTGTCGTGACATGAATCGGCCGCCGCGCGCCACGGCGGCCGAGCGCTGGCAGGCCTTCGTCACCGCCATTCCCGGCCTGATGACGCCGGTGATCATTCTCGGCGGCATTTATATGGGGCTGATGACGCCTTCGGAATCGGCCGCCGTAGCCAGTGCCTGGGCCATTCTGGTGGGCTTTTTTGTTCACCGCGAACTGACTTGGTCGGGCCTTTGGGATGCGCTCAAGGCGACCGCCATCACGACCTCGGTGATCTTCTCGATCATCGCCATGGCCACCTTCCTCTCAGTCATCCTGACCTATACCCGGGCGCCGCAGGGGCTGATCACGTTTTTCCTCGAGTTCGGTATTACGCCGCTGAGCTTCCTCATCGTGGTCGGGGTGATCTGCCTGATCCTCGGCACCTTCCTCGAGGTGGTGCCGATCTTCTACCTCACCATTCCGGTGTTCATCGGCGTCATCACGACGCTGAACATCGACATGATGCATTTCTATATCGTGTTCGGAGCCTTCGTGGCACTGGGCCTGCTGACACCGCCGGTTTGTGTTGGCGTTTATACGGCCTCGGCGGTGATCGGCGAGGCGCCTGAGCGGGCCTTCCGCGAGGTTCCGGGATTCGTCTTCGTGGGCCTGATTTACGCCGCCCTGATGATCGCCTTCCCCATTTTCGCCACCTGGCTGCCCTCGCACCTTTAGGGAGACAACTATGGCCGACACCCGGACTCTTATCGTCGAGCGCCCGGCGCCGGGCGTTGTGCTGCTGACCCTCAACCGGCCTCAGGTGCTCAACGCCATCAACACGGAACTCGGCCGCGAGATCCTGGATTTCTTCGCCAACCAATTGCCCGAGGACGACGAGGTTCGAGCCCTGGTTATCACCGGGGCAGGCGAGCGCGCCTTCTGCGTCGGCGCCGACCTCAAGGAACGTGATGGCATGTCGGACCGGGACTGGCGCCGCCAGCACGAGATGTTCCGCCGCGGGCATATGCTCCACAGCGCTTGCCCGCTGCCCGTCATCGCCGCGGTCAACGGCCTGGCGCTGGGCGGCGGGGCCGAGCAGGCGCTGACCTGCGACTTTATTTATGCCGCCGAGGAGGCAGAGTTCGGCCTGCCCGAAATCAAGCGCGGCATCATGCCGGGTATGGGCGGCACCCAGCGCCTGGCCCGAGTGATCGGCGAGCCCCGCGCCAAGGAACTGATCCTCAGTGGTCGCAGCTTCAGCGCCGCCGAGGCCGCTGCCTGGGGCATGGTCAACCGGGTGCTGCCGCAGGGGGAATTGTTAGACGCCGCCATTGCGACGGCCGCCGAAATTGCCGCCGTCGCGCCGCTTTCGGTACGAGCCGCCAAGCAGGCCATCCACAGCGGTCTGCAAACGGATCTGGCGACCGGTTTGAGCCTGGAATTGCTGGCCCACCAGCGCTTGGCGGCCTCAGAAGACCGCCGCGAAGGCATCGCCGCATTCAACGAAAGGCGTGCGCCGAAGTGGCGGGGCTGCTAGCGAATTCGCCGACCGCGCGATTCGCGCCGGGTTGCGGCTTTCGCTATCATAGTCGGGCGCATCCTGCGCTGAGGAAAGTGCGATGCGGTGTCCCGCAATCGTCGCAGCTTTGGTCCTGACGGCCATCGCCCTGCCATCTTGGGCGGCGGAGAAGAACGCTCCGGTTATCGAAGTACCGGCCCAGGTCGAGCTCTCCGACGGAGTGCTGCAGCTCAAGGGCCGCATCACCGACCAGTCGCGTGTCGTCTTCGCCACACTGGATGGCCAACCCATCGCCATTGGGCCCGAGGGCGCCATAGTGCTGAATAAGGCGGTCGTAGCGAACGCCACGCAGGCCATGGTGACGGCGCTGGACGAATGGGGCAACCGCAGCGAACGAACGATCCGCTTGACCCGGGCGCAGGCCAAGCCCGATCTCGCCTTCGGCAACTATCACGCCCTGGTCATCGGCAACAACGAGTACGCCGCGCTGCCCAAACTGAAAACCGCGGTGAGCGATGCCACGGCGGTGGCGGCGATGCTCAAGGGCGCCTATGGCTTCGACACGATGCTGCTGAAGAACGCCACCCGCAGCGACGTGATCGGGGCCATGGCGAAGCTCCGCGGCAAACTCAAGCCCAGCGACAACCTGTTGATCTACTTCGCCGGCCACGGCGTTCTCGACAGCTATGCCGAAGAGGGGTTCTGGCTACCCGTCGATGCCGCCAAGGACAATCCCGCCAACTGGATCTCCAACGCCGACGTTACCAACATGCTGCGCGCCATTCGCGCCAAGCATGTCATGGTGGTGGCCGATTCCTGCTTCTCCGGCACCCTGGTTCGGGCGGCACCGGTCAAGATCAAGACGGCCGAGGAGCGCACCAGTTGGCTCCAGCGCATGGCCGCCAAGCGCTCGCGCACGGCGCTGGTTTCGGGCGGACTGGAGCCGGTGATGGACGCCGGCGGGGGCAACCACTCGGTGTTCGCCAAGGCCTTCCTGGAGGCACTCAGCGAGAACCGCGAGGTCACCGATGGCCAGACGCTGTTCGCCACCATCCGCCGGCCGGTGGCGCTGGAATCGGACCAGACGCCTGACTATGCAGACATTCGCCGGGCCGGACACGACGGCGGCGATTTCCTTTTCGTGCGGCGCTCGGCGGCCAAATTGGCCTCGGCCCGGGCAACCGTTGCATCATCCACCCGCCGCCAAACAACTGCGCCTGTGGCGCCGGCGGCGGCCAATCGCCAGGTCGAATTGGCGTTTTGGAATTCGATCAAGAACAGCAAGACGGCGGCCGAATATCAGGCCTACCTGGAGCAGTATCCCCGCGGTGCCTTCGCCCCACTTGCCCGCCAGCGCATCGCCGCCCTGAACAAAAAAGTGGCGCCCAAGCCGGTGGCCAGGGCGACGCCGGTGGCCCGTCCGGCACCGCCTCAGCGCTCGCCGCGCCAGCGCTTCGACGGCACCTGGAAGGCGACGCTGTTCGCCTATTTTGCCGCCGCCGGCTGCCCCATGGACAACAAGCTCGAAGTGCGCATCCAGAACGGCAAACTGAGCGGTAGCCACCGCGGCAACCGGCTCTCCGCCGTGGTCGATCCCATGGGCGGGCTGAAGGGCACCTATACCGACCCCGAGAACGACTCCTTCGAAATGGACGGCAAATACAAAGGCCGGGAAATCAAAGGCTATATCCGGGGCACCAAGAAGGGTGCCGGCTGGGATCCCACGTTCTGCGAGCTCAACTTGAAGCTCGAGCCATTGAGCGCCCGAGTTACGGATTAGTCAGATATCGCCCTCGGCCCGCAGGGCGGCGATCTCGTCGGCAGCGTAGCCCAGCTCGGCCAGCACAGCCTCGGTGTCGGCGCCCAGCTCAGCCGCCACGCCGCCCGGTTGGGGCCGCTGGCCGTCGATGGTGAAGGGTGTCGTCGGCACTTCGATGCGGCGCTCCAGCGCCGGCACGTCGGCCTCGGCAATATAGCCCCGCTCACGCACCTGAGGCTCGTCCAGCACATCGGGCACGCTACGCACCACGCCGGCCGGCACGTCGGCGGCATTGAGGCGCGCCTCCCACTCGGCGGCCGGACGAGCGGCCAGGGCAGCCTCGATCTCGGCCTTGAGCGCCCCGCCGTTGGCCACCCGAGGCTCCCATTCGGCAAAGCGGGGATCGTCGATCAGGTGGCCCAGATCCAGCGCCGTCATGAGATCGCGGAACTGGCCTTCGGTGTTGGCGGCGATCAACAGCGGCCCCTCGGGCGCGGCAAAGCAATCGGATACCGGTGTGCCGGAAAACCCTGCATTGCCCACCCGGGGCGGCGGGTTGCCGGTGATGAGATAGTCGGCGACCTGGGTCGACATCAGCGCCAGCGCCGATTCCAGCATGGAAACATCGACGAAGGCGCCCTTGCCGCTTTGGTGCCGTCCCATCAGGGCAGCCAGGACGGCAAAGGCGGTGAGGTAACCGGACGCCGCATCGACGGCAGGAAAGCCCGCCTTGACCGGCCCGCTATCGGCGGTTCCGGTCAGCGCCATGATGCCGGACACGGCCTGCAGGATGTGGTCGTAAGCCGGTTTGTCGCGCCACGGTCCCTGCTGGCCGAAGCCCGAAAGCGAGCAATAAATCAGGCGTGGATTGAGCTCTCTAACGTGGTCCCAGCCCAGCCCCAAGCGCTCCAGCACACCGGCTCGGAAGTTTTCCACCAGCACGTCGGCGCGCCCGACCAGGCGCTCGACCACGGCGCGTCCGCCGGGACTCTTGAAATTGGCGGTGATGCAGCGTTTGCCGGCATTCAGCGACAGAAACGGGCTGCTCATGCGGCGGCGGTTGAGGCTCGGGTCCGAGCCCAATTGGCGCAGCAAATCCCCATCACCCGGCATCTCGACCTTGATCACCTCGGCCCCCAGCAGCGCCAACTGGAAGGTGCACAAAGGGCCGGCCAGCACGTGGCTGAGATCGGCCACGACAATTCCCTCGAGCGGACGGTGTGAGGCGGGATTGGGATCCTTGGCGGTCATCCTGCGTCCTTAGAGCTTTTCAAAGCCGGGGCCACCCTAACCCGGATGGCCATATCACGGGTAGAGTGGCAGGTTGGACCATTACCGAGAATGGAGGAGGTAAATGAATCCGCTCTGCATCTACCACGGAAACTGCGCCGATGGCTTCGGCGCCGCCTGGGCGGTTTGGAAGCGTTACGGTGACGACGTGGAGTTCCACGCCGGTGTCCACCAAGACCCGCCACCTGCCGTTGCGGGGCGCGACGTGTTCATGGTCGATTTCTCTTACAAGCGCTCTGTGCTTACCGAGATGGGGGGCAAAGCCAAAAGCATTGTCATCCTCGATCACCATACGACGGCGGCCGAAGATCTCGAAGCATTTACGCAGTCGAGCGACGGCGGCTGGCAACACTCCGTTATTCACGCCCGTTTCGACATGGAGCGGTCAGGTGTCATGATGGCCTGGGAGCACTTTCACCCCGACAAAGAGGCGCCGGCAATCCTGCGCCACATCCAGGATCTCGATCTTTGGCGGTTTGATCTGCCGGGCACTCGCGAAATCCTAGCGGCGCTGCTATCTCATCCTTACGACTTCGGACTTTGGGACGGGCTGATGCAGGTGAACCTCGAAGATCTACAACGCGAGGGCGAGGCCATCGAGCGCAAGCACCACAAGGATGTGGCCGAGCTTGTCGGCGTCTCTCGCCGACGCATGGTGATCGGAGGGTATGACGTACCGGCGGCCAATCTGCCCTACACGTTGGCCTCGGACGCCGGTAACCTGATGGCCAAGGGCGAGCCATTTGCTTGTTGCTACATGGACACGCCGGACGGCCGTTTGTTCGAACTCCGATCAGTTGATGGCGGGGTCGACGTGTCGAAGATCGCCGCGCAGTACGGCGGCGGTGGTCACCTACGCGCGGCCGGCTTCCGCACCGAAATTGGCTGGGAAGGCCAGGCAGGGTCGTCCCCGGAGTGCGACACATAAGCGATGGCAAGGAGAAGCCGGGGTCAGCGGCAATCCTTCAAAACCCGAGCTGGCGGGCAATCAGCATACGCATGATGTCGCTGGTACCGCCGCCGATCATGGGGAAGTAGGAATCGCGCAGGAAGCGCTGCACGGGAAACTCATTCATCAGACCGTAGCCGCCGAAGATGTTGAGAGCCTTCTGGCAGACTTGGTTGGCGCCGTCGGCGGCGACGATCTTGGCCAGCGCCGCTTCCACAGTGATAGGTGCCTCGCGATCCGCCAGGGCAGCGGCGTAATAGGTATATATCCGGGCCTGCTCGAGGGTGGCCAGCATGTCGACCAGCTTGAATTGCACCGCCTGAAACTTGCCGATGGGCTTGCCGAATTGCTGGCGCTCCTTGGCGTAGGCGACCGAGGCGTCAAAGGCCGCTTGAGCCGTGCCCAGAGCCAGGGCGGCGGTGAAGATGCGGTCGATGGTCAGCGACAGGTAGGCATTGAGAAAACCCGAGTCCTCGTCGCCCAAGCGGCATTCCTCGGAAACTTCGACGTCCTCCAGCACCAACTCGGCCGAATCGCAACAATGCGTGGTGAACTTGTCGAGCTTGCGCCCCACCGAAAAGCCCTTTGTGCCGGTGTCGACGAGGAAGAGCGACATGCCTTTGAGGCCCTTTTCCGGATCCGTCGTCGCAACGACGGTGATGAAGTCGGCCACCACGCCGTTGGAAGTGAACATCTTGGTGCCGTTGAGGCGATAACCCGTGTTGGTGCGCTCGGCGCGGGTGCGAATGGCGGCGGCGTCGGAGCCGGCGTCAGGCTCGCTCAAGGCGAATCCGGCCACCATTTCGCCGCGCAAGGCCGGTACTAGGTATTTCTGGCGCAGCGCTTCGCTGCCCCACTGGTAGACCGTGTTGGTAGCGGTCGAAGCGTGCATGCAAACGATGGCGGCGAAACCCATGGAGCCACGAGCCAGTTCCTCGCAGAGAATGGTGTAGTGGGCGTTGCGATTGTCGAGCCCGCTGCCACCGTACGCCTCGGGATAGAGCACGCCGAAGTAGCCCAGACCGCCGAGTTCTTCAAAAAGCTCACGGGGGAACTCGCCCTTCTCGTCCAATTCCTGGGCCACCGGCACCAGCCGGTCGTCGACCCAGCGCGCCAGGTGATCGCGAAATTCGCGTTGCTCGTCGTCGAACATGAACTCCACGTCACTTCTCCCCGGCTTGGCGCTTCTCGTGCAGCGCCAGAGCGATCTTTTCGGCCGTCACCGGCTGCGAGGTGAACCAGATGCCGGTGGCATCGTGGATGGCGCTGATGATGGCCGGCGGCGTGCTGACGATGGCGCTTTCGGAGGCCTCCTTGGCGCCGTAAGGACCAGCCGGATCTTCGGTGAGGATGTGCCTGACCTCGATCTCCGGGTGCTCGGTCGCCAGCGGCATGCGGTAGTCGATGAAGTTGGGGTTCTGCGTCAATCCCTCCGCCATCCTGAATTCCTCATACAGCGCCTGGCCCAAACCCTGGGAAGCGGCGCCCTGGATCTGGGAAACCACGTTCACGGGATGCAGCGGCGTGCCGCAGTCGTGGGCAATGAGAAAATCCGTGGCTTTCACGAGACCGGTTTCGAGATCGACGTCGACCTCGGCCAACTGGGCGGTGAAGCTGTAGTTGACGCCGGGGTTGCCGTAACCGGTGTCCATGTCCAGCGCCTCGACGCCGTAGTCGGAATGGCCGCTGCCGATAATCACCGCACCGGCCGCCGAATAGCAGGCGGTCTGGGCCAGCTTGCGGAAGGGAACCGACTTGTCGGGTTCACCTTCGACCGAGACTTGATGGTCACGGAAGAGCACGCGTTCCGGCGCCACCTCCCACATCTCTGCGGCCACAGCGGCGAGCTGGTCTCGCACCTGGCGCGCTGCCTTCTGCGCCGCCTGGCCGGCCAGAATGGTCACCCGACTGCCGTAGCTGCCGGCATCGACCGGCGTCAGCGAGGTATCGACACGCTTGATGTCGACGTCGTCGAGGCCCAGGCCCAATTCCTCGGCCACCAACTGCACCAGCACGGTGTCGGAACCCTGACCGCAATCGCTGGCTCCGGTCAGGTAATTGACGGTGCCGTCCTCGCAAAGCCTTACCACCGCGGCGCAGGACTGGTGGCCACGCCGGCGGGCGCCGCCCAGGTACGAGGTTCCGGAAAGTCCCACGCCGTGGGCCCGCGCCGCGTCCGCCTGGCCGGATGCTTTGCGTTGCTGCCAGGCATCACTGGCACCGACTTCAGTCAAGGCTTCCTTGAATCCGCTGGTCGCAACGGTGATGCCGTTGACCGTCTCATGCGGCGCCTCGACGGCGTTCTTCAGCCGCACCTCGAGGGGATCGAGGCCGAGCTCTTCGGCCATCATGTCCATCTGGATTTCCGCGGCGAAACGGGTATGGGTGACGCCGTGACCGCGCATGGCCGCACTCGCCGGGTTGTTGGTGAAGATGCGATAGGCATCGTGTTTGAAGTTGGGCAACTTGTACGGCAGCGTGCTCATGACGCCGGTCAGGTACATGGTCAGCGGCCCGATGGCGGTGAAGGCGCCACCGTCGGCGATCACCTTGCTTTGCATGGCGGTGATGGTGCCGTCCCTCTTCATGCCCATCTTGTTGTCGACGGTCATGTTGTGGCGCCGTCGGCAGGTGCTCAGGACCTCTTCCATGGAATAGGCGAACTTGACCGGCCGGCCGGTCATTTTGGAAAGCATGACGGCGCAGAAATCGCCGGGCAGCGAATCGTTCTTGGTGCCACCGAAGCCGCCACCGATGAAAGGCTGGATGACGCGCACTTTGCTCAGCGGCAGGCCGAACAGCGCCGCCAGATGGCGGTAATGGAAATAGGGGCTCTGCTTGGCAGCCCAGATTGTGACGCCAGAGCCCTCCCAAAGCGCCAAAGCGGCCGGCGGTTCGAGGAATCCGGTGATCACGCGACCGGTTTCGAAGCGCTCCTCGTGCACCAGGTCGGCTTCGCGGAATCCCTGCTCCACGTCGCCGTAGTCCATGTGGAAATCCCAGCTCAGATTCCCCTCGGCGTAGTCGTGGACTTGTGGTGCGCCCTCGCGCATGGCCTCTTCGGGATCGAAGACGCCCGGCAGTTCCTCGTAGTCGACGCGGATCAGCTCGCAGGCTTCCTCCGCCGTTTCCTCGTCCTCGGCGGCCACCGCCGCCACCCCCTCGGCATAGTGGCGCACCTTGTCGACGGCCAGCGGGGTTTCGTCCCGGGTCCGGGGCATCCAGCCCCAGCTATAGCCCTTGAAGTCAGCTCCGGTGAGCACCCCCCGGACACCCGGTAACGCTTCGGCGCGGCTGGTGTCGATGCCGAGAATGCGGGCATGGGCATGGGGGCTGCGCAGGATCTTGAGCCAAAGCTGGCCGGGCAGGTTGTAATCAGCGGCGTAGCGGGCTTGGCCCGTGACCTTCTCGCGGGCATCGACCCGCGGCAGCTTGCGTCCGATCAGACCGGGCCAGTTCGACCCCACAGGGGCCTTTTCTTTGCTCATGGTCCGGCCTCCCGCAGAGCTTCCGCCGCCGCTTCGACCGATTCGAAAATCTTGGCATAACCGGTACAACGGCAGAGGTTGCCGGCCAGACCCTCGCGGATCTCATTACGGCTGGGTTCGGGGTTTTCTTCCAGCAGCGTCTTGGCCGCCAGCACCATGCCCGAGGTGCAGGCACCGCACTGCATGCCGCTTTCGTCGACGAAGGCCTGCTGTACGGGATGCAATGCCTCGTCAGCAGCCAGGCCCTCGATGGTGACGATCTCTTGGCCCTCGGCCTCGGCGGCCAGAACCAGACAGGCGTTGACCAGGCGGCCGCCCAGCAGCACCGAGCACGAGCCGCACTCGCCGCTGCCACAACCCTCCTTGGTGCCGCTCAACAAGAGCTCCTCGCGGATCAGTTCGAGCAGCGTGCGGTGAGCCGGAACCGTGCGTTCCTCGCGCCGGCCGTTGATGGTGAAGTTGAGGGTCAACTCGTTCATGCCTTCGTCTCCTGGCCGGCGATCTGTTCTAACGCCCGGCGGGTAAGCACCTCGACCATCAGGCGGCGGTAGCGGGGCGAGGCGCGATAGCTGTCTTCGCGAGGTTCGATCTCGCTGGCCGCGGCGCTGGCCGCTTCGGCCACGACGTCGGGGTTCAGCAGGCCGCCCTGCGCCACCGCCTCGGCCTTGCGGGCTCGCACCGGCGTTGGCGCCACGGCGCCGAGGCCGATCCTTATGTTCTCGACCCCGCCGTTGACCGCCTCCCCCGCTGCCGCCACGCCGACCCAAGCCAGATCCATGCGGCCGCGCGCCGCCAGCTTGAGGTAGAGGCTGCGGGCGCCTTCCCCCGGCGGTGGTATGCGGATTTCGCTGACCAATTCTCCGGGATCGAGAACGGTGCGACCGGGTCCCGTGAAGAAATCCTCGATCGCCACCCGGCGTTCGCCGCCTCGGCTCAAGCAGACGACGTCGGCCCCCAGCGCCAGCAGCGGCGGTGCCGAATCGGCCGAGGCCGCGGCGTTGCAGATATTGCCGGCGATGGTGGCGCGATTCTGGATCTGACGCGCCGAGATGTTGCGCGCCGCCAGCGAGAGCGCCGGATAGCGCGCCGCCACCACGGTCGAGGCCGCAACCTCGGTGACCGTGGCCAGGCTGCCGATGCGCAAACCCTCGGCACCGTCTTCGAGGCCGCTCAGCGCTGCGATGCCCTTCAAGTCGATAACGAATTCGGGCGCCGCCACGGCCCGGGATTTCAATTGCGGCACCAGATCGGTGCCACCGGCCAGCACACGGTATTTGCTGCCGCGTTCCGTTTCCTCGGCCAGGCGATCGAGCGCCTCGTCGAGATCGCGCGGCCTCAGGTAGCCGAAATTCGGCAGCCGCCGATAGAACACGACCATCCGCTCACCCTCCGCCCAAAGGAATGAAATGAACCTCGACATCGTCGTCCGGCGCCAACGGCGTGGCCAATCCTTGGGCGCAAAACAGCACGCCCTTGCCGTTGACCAAGACCTCGACCTGATCGGCAAGCTCGGCGCCTTCGAGCAGATCGAAATCGATCTGCCGGCCAATCGTTCTCAGCAAATCAGCGATGGTCTCGGTGTCCGGCGGCAGCTCGAAGTCACGCCCGCCGTGCCCCGGAATCACCAAGCAGGTGTTCAGTCGGATGGTGGTCACGCCGCTCCTGCTCTCCGTCGCTATGGCCGGAACCAGCCTAACCCGGTTGGCCCTATTGTCGGTAGGGATTAGCGTTGGGCCGGGACATCGGACACGGCTCTAGCCGCCACTCATCCTAGCGAGAGCGTTCCGCACGTCTTTGTAGACGACGGCCGCCGTATCAGGGCTGATGATTTCGCGGTTGCGGACAATAGCCGCGGCGACCTGTGCAGCGGCGATCGACGCGCCCAACTGTTCGACGGCTTCGCGGAGGTCATCACTTTCCATGGGCATGGGGGATCTCCAGAATTTTGGGGACACACACCTTAATGCCCAAAGAATAGGCATTAAGGTGTGTGTCCCCAAGTCCTCTAGGCCCGGAAAACCCCGAATCTCGGTTCATCAATGGGTGCGTTGAGCGCTGCCGAAATCGCCACACCAAGAACGTTGCGGGTATCCAGGGGATCGACCACGCCATCGTCCCAAAGCCGCGAGGTGGCGTAGTAGGCGCTGACCTCGCGGTCGGCTTTTTCGCGCACCCGGGTGTGCAGCTCTTGCTCGTCGGCGTCGCTGGCCTCGATGCCGTTCCGTCGCATTTGGGCGAGCTTGACGGTGGCCAGCGTGTTGGCGGCCTGTTCGGCTCCCATCACGCCCATCTGCGAATTGGGCCACGACAGCACGAATCGCGGATCCCAAGCGCGGCCGCACATGCCGTAGTAGCCAGCCCCGAAGGCGGCGTTGGTTTGCACCGTGAATTTGGGCACCGAGCCGCAGGCCTGGGCCATCAGCATTTTGGCGCCGTCCTTGGTGATGCCTTGTTCTTCGTACTGCCGGCCGACCATGTAGCCGGTGGTGTTCTGCAAAAACAGCAGCGGCACGCGGCTCTGGTTGCAGACCTGCATAAAGTGCGCCGCCTTGAGCGAGCTGTCGTTGAAGAGCACGCCGTTATTGCCGAGGATCCCGACCTTGTAGCCGAAGATGTGGGCGAAACCGGTTACCAGGGTGGTGCCGTAATCGGGGCCGTATTCCAGGAACCGGCTGCCGTCGACCGTGCGCGCGATGACCTCGCGCATGTCGAACTGAACCTTGATGTCAGCCGGCAGGATGCCGTAGAGCTCCTGGGGATCGTAATAGGGGTCCTCGGGTTCACGCTCCTGCACCAGCGCCTTTTCGGGTGAGCGGAACTCACGCACGATGTTGCGCGCCAGCGCTATGGCCTGGGCCTCGCTGTCGACGGCATAGTCGGCGGTGCCGCTGATCGTGGTGTGCATGTCAGCACCGCCCAGCGCCTCGACCGTCACCTCCTCGCCGGTGGCGGCTTTTACCAATGGCGGGCCGCCCAGAAAGATGGCACCCAGGCCACGTACCATGATGGTGTGCTCGCAAAGCGCCGGCACGTAAGCGCCGCCGGCGGTGCAGTGGCCGACCACGATGGCCACCTGCGGCACTTCCAGCTTGCTCAAGATGCACTGGTTGCGGAAAACGCGCCCACCCGGCACGAAAACGCCGGACATGTCTTCGAGGAATCCGCCTGCCGAATCGCAAATATGAATAACCGGCAGCCGGTTCTCGACGGCGATATCCAGGGCGCGGACGATCTTGTGCACCGTCATGGGATACCAGGCACCGCCCTTGACGGAACTGTCGTCGGCGTGGATCACCACCTCGCGGCCCGAGACCACGCCGATGCCGGTGACCACGCTGGCCCCAGGCGAATCGCCATCGTAGAGGTCGTTGGCGGCCAAAGTGGAAAACTCCCAGAACGGCGTGCCGGGATCGAGCAATAATTCCAGACGCTCACGCACCAAGAGCTTGTCCTGGCGCCTGAGGCGTTCGATGTCACGCTCGGGCCGACTGTGGCGGGCCGCGTCCTGGCGCTCGCGGAACTCCGCAATGAGGTTTTCATGATAGCCGCGGTTGGCTGCAAAGAGCTCGGAACGGGTGTCGATCTTGCTGTCGATGCGCTGCATAGCGTCCTGCCTGGATCTGGTTCTTGTCGTTCAGTCGTCGCTGCCGGCGGCTGGCTCGAGGCTGAGCAGCACCGCCTTGAGCGGGAAGGTATCGCCCGCCTGGAAGTGCACCTCACCTACCACGGCGTCGGCATCGGCGCTCATGGTGGTCTCCAACTTCATGCTTTCGATGACCATAAGGGCCTGGCCGCGAACCACCTCCTGGCCTGGCTCCACCGCCACGGAAATGACGGTACCGGGCATGGGCGCCACGACGGCGCCGGCCGCAGCGCCCTCGCCCGCTGCTGCTGCGGCAGCCGGGTCGCGGCGCTCGACCTCCCAACACTGGCCGTCGAGATGGACGAAGGTGCTGTCGCCGGCTGTGGCCAGAGTTACCTCGGCCGTGCGGCCATCGAGAGCGACGCGATGGCGGCCGTTGCCCAGGGATTCCATGTCGGCCGCCAGGGTGCGATCGTCGAGATGGAGGGCAAAGCCTTCTTGGCGGCGGCTGACGCCAACGGTCTGTTCAACGCCCGCAATAGTGAATTCACAGCGCATGATCAGGTCTCCTAGTTGTGCCAGGCGTCCATGGCGGCATAAACCGGCGGCACCTCTTGCAGCGCCGTGCGCACGTCGCGCGCCGCCAGGGCCGCCGCCGCCAGCACCAGATCGCGATCGGCAGCCGCCGGCTGCCAAGCCAGATCCTCGGCCTGGTCGACGACGAACCCGGTGTCGAGGCGCCCGTCCCGAAAGCGCTGGTGGCCCAGCAGACGCTCCAGATAGGCGGCGTTGGTGGTGACGCCGAGCAACACGAACTCCCTGAGCGCGGCTCGCGAGCGGGCGATGGCCTGGTCGCGGTTGTCGCCGTGCACGACAAGCTTGGCGAGCAGCGAATCGAAAGCCGTGGTAACCGGCTGACCGGCGGCAACACCGCTGTCCAAACGAACGCCCGGGCCTTCGGGGGCCTGGAATCGCAGCACGCTGCCCACGGCCGGCAGGAAATCGTTGTCGGCGTCTTCAGCGCAAAGCCGGCACTCGATGGCATGGCCCCGACGCTCGACGTCTTCCTGAACAAAGCCCAAGGCTTCGCCGGCCGCCACGCGGACCTGTTCGCGCACCAGATCGATGCCGGTCACCATTTCGGTTACCGGGTGCTCGACCTGCAGGCGCGTGTTCATCTCGAGGAAAAAGTACTCGCCCTCGGGCGTGACCATGAACTCGACCGTGCCGGCGCCGCGGTAGTTGACCTCGGTGGCGATGCGCACGGCATCGCCACACATGGCGGCGCAGAGCGCCGGCTCGAGATTGGCCGCCGGGGTTTCCTCGATGATCTTCTGGTAGCGCCGCTGCACTGAGCATTCGCGTTCGAAAAGGTGGAGACAATTACCCTGGCCGTCGCCCAGCACCTGCACCTCGATATGGCGCGGCCGTTCGACGTAACGCTCGGCATAGACCCGGCCATCGCCGAAGTATCGCTCGGCCTCGCTGGCAGAGGCGGCAGCCCGGGCCTGCAGTTCGTCGCCGTCACGCACAATACTCATGCCGCGGCCGCCACCCCCGGCCGCCGCCTTGATGAGCAACGGGTATCCAAGCTTTCCGGCCTCCGCGATGAAGGCATCAAAGCCGCCTTCCTGGGTCGCCGAGGGCGCCACCGGCACGCCCAAACCGGCGACGAAATCGCGCGAGGCGATCTTGTCCCCCATCAGGCGCATGGTTTCGGCCTCGGGCCCGATGAAGGTCATGTCGGCCTCGGCCAGGGCGGCGGCGAAGTCGGCGTTCTCGGCCAAAAAGCCATAGCCAGGATGCACCGCATCGGCGCCCTGGCGGCTGCAGATCTCGATGATCTGAGGAATGTCGAGGTAGGCGCTCGAGGCCACCTCACCCTCCAGTACCGCCACCTCGTCGGCCTGGCGGTGGAAGACGCTGTCGGCGTCCGCGGCGTGAACCAGCGCCACCCCGCGAATTCCCATGGTCTTCAGCGTGGTGAAGATACGCCGGGCGATTTCGCCGCGGTTGGCCACCAGAACTGTTTCGATCATGTGTGGGGTTTCCTTCTCAACTTCCCGCAGCCAGGGCCCGGTCCAGTTTTGCTTCGATACGGTCAAGTCTTTGATCGCTGCTTTCCGCCTCTGTCACCAGCACGCCGGCCAGCACGACATCGGTTATCTGATCCGCCGCGGTCTCGACGTCCAGCGATCCCTGGCCGCAGATGTAGGCCAACGAGTGATGCTCGACGGCACCGTAGATCATGTCTCGCACCAGCGTGATCGAGACGTCCGACCGTACCTCACCGGCGACGATGCCCTCACGCAGCACGTCCAGCGCAAAGTGGGTGTAATGCCGGTGGTGGTCATGGACCGATGACGTGAAGTAGTCCCTCTGCCCCCGCACCTCGTTGAACACCTGGCGGCAAAGGCCGGGGCTCTCCTCAATGGACTTGAGGTGGCTCCAAATGACGAAGCGCAGTCGGTTTCGTGTTCCCTCGATGCCGGCCAACCGGACCTGATAGTCGGCCAACATGCCCGCGTACCAGTCGTCGATGACCTTGTGCAGAAGGTCACGCTTGCCGGCGAAGAACTTGTAGATGGTGCCCTCGACGACGCCGGCCCGGGCGGCGATTTCGGAGATCGAGGATTCCTCGTAGTCGCGCTCGGAGAAAACCGCCCGGGCCGCCGCCAGGATGTCGCTGACCCGCTGGGCTCGCGGCAACCGGGTAACGGGGCGTCTGGCGACGGCCACCGCTCAGTTTCCCGTCCTAATTTCCTGTCCACTGGGGCTTGCGCTTTTCCTGAAACGCCGCAAATCCTTCGCGGGCATCCTGGGTGCGGGCCATGCTGGGCAACATGAGCTGGGTGTATTCGAAGGCCTGCAGGATCGTCATGTCCTGGATGGCGTGGAAGGCCTGCTTGCCCAGCCGTATGGCGGTAGGCGACTTGTCGACGGTGCGGGCGAGCAGCCAGTCGAATTTGGCGTCGAGCTCCTCGGGCGGGGCCAGGTAGTTGACCAACCCCATCTCCAGCGCCTCTTCGGCCGTGAAGGGCTCGCCGGTGATGCAAAGCTCCATGAGTTTTCGTTTCGGCAGCACGCGCTGCATGTGGGCCAGGATCATCATGGGGAAGAGACCGACACCACTTTCCGGCGTGCCGAAGCGCGCGGCCGTGGTCGCCACCGCCATGTCGCAGGCACACAGGAGCCCCAGCCCACCGGCCAACACGTGGCCGTTGACGCGGGCGATGATGGGCAGGTCGCACTGTTCGATCTGCTTGAAAAGCTCGATCACATAGTGCTTGGGCCGGGCCGGATCGACCTCGAAGGGCGTGCCCTCGGCATTGGGTTGTAGATCGCCGCCGGCACAAAAGGCCTTGTCGCCGGCGCCTGTCAGCACGATGGCGCGGATGCCGTCGTCGGCCGTCGCCGCCTCGGCCTGGCGGATGCCGGCGCCGATACCGGCGATGACGGCTTCGTTGAGGGCATTGCGCCTCTCAGGCCGGTTGATGGTGATCCACATCACCGCCCCGCGGGTCTCAATGAGCACGACTTCCGACATCGGAGCCTCCGGTCTGGCTGGTTCGAGCGGCTGATTATGGCGAACCCGACACGGGGAAGCAAATCTAATTCACTAATTTCTCAGAATTTATCTGAAATGCCAAGCGCAGCAAGGAGTTCCCGTATAAACTCGTAATGAATGAGATTTCTTAGATCACGCGAAACGGCTATTCCACGGCATCCCGCATGAAATCCGCCACCGCACCGTTGAAGTGTTCCGCGGCCTCGATGTTGACGGCGTGGCCGGCCTCGATCGCGGCCACCTGCAGGTGCGGCAGGTGGCGCTCGGCGTGGGCGCGGAAGGGGGCAAAGCGTTCCTCGCGTTCGCCGCAGACCAGCAGCACCGGCACCTGGTTCTCGTTGATGCGCTCACGCACCGAGAGGTTCGGCGAGGAAAAGCGAAAAGTGAGGGAAAGGGCCGCGGCATCCAGCAGTTCGGTGTCGGCCAGCATTTCCTGCTGCACCGCCGCCGGCAGCCTTTTCGCGTGGATGGGATGGATGGGTATTGTTTCGAAGCGCCAGTCGTCGGCGGCCATGGCCTCGGCCCACTCGCCGACCCGGGCTTTTTGCGCCGCCACCGATGCGGCATCGGCCAGCGCGGAGCTGGAATTGGTGAAGATTTGGCCGGCAATGCGCTCGGGGTGGTCGAGGGCATAGCGCAGCGTCAGCCCGGCGCCGAAGGATTGGCCGCAGACCCACCAGCGCTCAGTTCCCAGGTCGCGGCGCAGCTCCTCGAAGGCCGCGACATAGGCGTCCGGGTGGTAGCTCTCGGCCGCCGCAGGGGCCGGCGAGCGGCCATGCCCCCAAAGCTCGACCACCACCGGACGGCAAAATTCAGCCAAGGCCGCAAGGTTTAGACGCCACTGGCTGCGACCCGACAGCATGCCGTGGACCATCAGCAGGTAGGGACCGGTGGTGCCGTGAACCTCGTGATAGAGCCTGTCGTTGGACATCCGGCGTTACTCTAGAGTCCGTAGAGGTCCGCCTTGTCGAGTGTGTTTTGCAGGATCCGCACGGTGGCAGCGTCGATCATGACGCCGTCGATCTGGGCCGCCCCCTCGCCCCGGGCCACGGCTTCGTCGTAGGCCGCGGCGATCTTGCGGGCGTGTGCCACCTCGTCGGGGGTGGGCGAGAAGATCTCGGTCGAGGGTGCCGCCTGGGCCGGGTGTATCGCCCACTTACCGACGCAGCCCAGGATCATGGCGCGGCGGCATTCGCGGCGGTAGCCCTCGTCGTCCTTGAAGTTGGCGAAGGGCCCGTCGATGGGGTCGATGCCGGCGACCCGGCAGGCCACCACCAAGCGTTGGCGCTGGTAGTGCCAGAGATCGCCGGGATAGGAATCGCTGTCGGCGCCCATGGCGACACCGATGTTGACACCCTGCGAGGCCGAATAATCCCCCATGCCGAAGACCATGGCCTCGAGCCTGGGTGTCGACAGCGCGATGGCGTCGATGTTCTGCATGCCCTCGACTTCTTCGATCAAGAGCTCTATGCCGATGCGGCGCTCGAGGCCGAGATCGAGCTCGAGCTGATTGAGGAGGATGTCGACCCAGACCACGTCGTGGGCGTACTTGACCTTGGGGATCATGATGGTATCGAGGTTGGCGCCGGCGCCCGTCACCACCTCGATGACATCCTTGTAGGCCCAGCGGGTCTCCAAGTCGTTGATGCGCACGCAGCGTACCGATGATCCGAAGTCCAGGCTGTTGAGGGCCTCGACGACCTTACCCCGGGCGTCGGGTTTCTCGGCCGGGGCGACGGCGTCCTCGAGGTCGAGAAAGACATGGTCGACACCCAGGCCGGCTGCCTTGCCCATCATCTTCTCGCTGCTGCCGGGTACCGAAAGCTGGCAGCGCCGGGCGCGCTGGGGTCGTTGGCTCATGATCTCGCATCCCCTGGAAGTTGATCGCAACAGGGTGCCAGCGCCGAGGGGCGCCGTAAAGGGTGCGGCGAAAAGGCTTGAAAGCCGCGTCTATGGGCTGGAACATCGCGCCATGCCTTCACAGGGAATCCGTACCATGATCGAACTGCGCCCGCTATTTCGCCTCGAAGCCCAAGTCGACGAACCCCGGATCGCACCCGGTGCGCCGCTTGGTGACCGCCGCTTCATACACGTGTCGGGGGGCACCTTCGCGGGCGAGCGGCTGAAGGGCGTGCTGCTGGACGGCAGTTCCGATTGGCAGTTGGTGCGGGCCGATGGTGTGGCCGAGCTCGACGTCCGAGTCTCTCTGCAATGCGACGACGGCCCGATCGTTTTTATGAAGGGTTGGGGCATGCGTCACGGGCCGGCCGAGGTCCTGCAACGCCTGGCCCAGGGCGAGGATGTAGATCCGGCGCTCTACTATTTTCGCGAGGCCATCATGTTCGAGGCACCCGCCGGCAAGTACGAATGGCTGAACCGGGTGCTGGCGCTGGGCAGCGGCCGGCGCGATCCCGACCTGGTCACCATTGAAGCCTTCGAGGTGCTGTAAGGGTCAGGCGACGGCACCGGAGCCACGTAAGCGGGTGATTTCGGCGGCATCAAAGCCGGCTTGGGCCAGGACTTCGTCGGTGTGTTGACCCAGGCCCGGGGCGGCGCTGTTGACGCCGCCCGGGGTCTCGCTCATGCGGATGGGGCTGGCGGCGATGGTTATGGATTCCTCAAGGCCATCCGGTTTCAGGCTTGCCAGCATCTGGCGCGCTGCAACGTGGGGATCTGCCAGAATCTCGTCGGCGCCCTGTACCGGACCAAAAGGAATCCGGCCACCGAGGATCTCGATCAATTCGGCCTTGGTGTGCCGGCGGCTCCAGTCGTCGACCAGGGCGATGACCTGGTCGGCGTGCTCGACCCGGGCCAGATTGGTGGCGAAGCGTGGGTCTTCGGCCAGCTCCGGCCGCTCCATGCACTGGGCCAGGATGATCCAGAAATTATCGCGCGGGCAGGCGATCGAGACCCAGCCGTCCTTTGCAGCGAAGATCCCGAAGGGACAGAGCAGCGGATGGGCGTTGCCCTCGGGCCGGGGCGTCTGGCCGGTGTAGGACTGTTGATAGACGATGCGCTCACATAGCCCCAGCACGGCATCGTACATGGCGACGTCGACGAACTGGCCTTCGCCGGTTTTTTGCGCCCGATAGACGGCCGAAAGAACACCCACGGCGGCCAGCATGGCGGGCACGATGTCGCCCACGCCGGGGCCGATCTTCATCGGCGTCTCGGCGTCGGGTCCGGTGATGCCCATGATGCCACCCATGGCCTGGGCCACCACGTCGAAGGCCGGCCACTCGGCGTAGGGGCTGGCGCCGGTGCGAGGATCGCCGAAACCGCGCACCGCGGCGTAGACCAGGCGCGGGTTTTCGGCTGCCAGGGATTCGTAGCTGAGCTCCAGGCGCTCCATGACACCGACGCGGTAGTTCTCGATGACCACGTCGGCCTCGGCCGCCAATTGGCGCAGCACGGCCTTGCCATCATCGTGCTTTAGATCGAGCACGATGCTGCGCTTGTTGCGGTTGATGCTCTGGTAGTAGCCGCCGAAGGCCTTGGCTTCGTCGCTCTCCAGGAAGGGGCCCAAGTTACGTGTGAGATCGCCCTCGGGCGGTTCGATCTTGACCACGTCGGCGCCCTGGTCGGCCAGCAGCATGGAGCAATAGGGCCCGGCCAGCATTTGCGTCAGGTCGACGACGCGGAGCCCCGCCAGCGCCCCGCCCGGAACTTGGCTCATCGCTCGGCCCAGTGGCTGCGCCGCTTGAGCAACACCCGGCGGTCGCCCTCGAAAACCACCACGTCGTCCTGGTTAACGCCCCAATGGTGGAAGCTGGCGATGCCGGCGTCTTGGCGCTCGGATTCGTCCAGCGCCAGCACCTGGCTGTAGGCGTATAGCGAATCGCCGTGAAATACCGGAGCCTTGAGGCGGATCTTGTCCATGCCCAATTCGGCCAGCGCCTGTTCGCCGGTATCCTGCATGGCCAGCCCCACGACCAGTGCGATGGTCACGCCACCAAAGGAGACGCGCTGGTCGAACATGGGATTGTCGCGCATCGAATCTTCGTTGAAGTGAGCCTGAGCGGTGTTGAGCACCAGGTTGGTGATCTGCACGTTGTCGATGGCTTCGACTGTCTTGCCCCGGGCGTGGCGGAAGATGGCGCCCACGACGAAGTCCTCGAAGTAGTTGTCGTCGCCGGTAAGCTCGCTGGTTTTCAAGGTCATGCGCTAATCCGCCGTCTTGCCCAGCAGGTTGTCGGATATGATGCGCTGCTGAATCTCAGACGTGCCTTCGAAGATCTTGGTCAGCCGGGCGTCACGCCAGTGCCGTTCTACCGCGTGCAGCTTCGTGTAGCCGGCGCCGCCATGGATCTGCAGGCCCTCGCTGGTGACGCGTTCGGACATCTCGGAGGCAAAATACTTGACCATCGAGGCCTCTTTGTCGCAGCGCCGGCCCTGGTCGATCTCGTTGCAAACGAAATAGAGCAACTGCCGGGCCGCCTCGATCTCGCTGGCCATGGTGGCGATCTTGAAGCGCACCGCCTGGAAGGCGCCGATGGGCCGGCCGAACTGCTCGCGCTCCTGGGCGTAGATCATGCTGTCCTCCAGCGCCGCCCGGGCCAGGCCCACCGAACGGGCTGCGGTGTGGGCTCGTGCCACCTCGAGGCCGCCAGCCATGATGTAGAAGGCCTTGCCGCGCTCGCCGATCAGGCAGTCGGCCGGGATGCGGCAGTCATCGAAGGCGAGCTCAAAGGTCTTCCAGCCGAAATAACCGATCTTGGGAATGGGGTTGCCGGAACAGCCCGGCGGCAATTCGCCGCGCGGCTTCTCGATGATGAAGGCCGAGATGCCCAAGTGGCGGCGCTTGGCATCGGGGCTTTCGTCGGTGCGGGCAAAGAGCAGCAGATAGTCTGCGCCATCGGCAAAGGTGCACCAATACTTGGCGCCGTTGATCACCCACTCGTCGCCTTCCAGCCGCGCCCGGCAGGAAATCGCGGCCAAGTCCGATCCGGCCGAGGGCTCGGATAGTGAGGCGGCAGCCAGGAACTCGCCACGGGCGGCCCGCGGCAGCCACTTGCGGCGCTGCTCCTCGGACATGGCCTTGGAGCCGAAGATGCCGTTGCCTCTAGCTACGATGCTGGCCACGCTCATCCAGGCCCGGGCCAGCTCCTCGGTGACCAAACAGTATTCGAAGCAGCCCAGCCCCAGGCCGCCGTATTCCTCGGGGATGGTGATGCCGAAGAAGCCAAGCTCGGCCATCTTGTCGCGCAACTCCATGGGGATCTCTCCCTGCACCGGGTCCAGCTCGTTGGCCACAGGCAGCACCTCTTTCATGGCGAATTCGCGGGCCGTGTCCTGAATCAGGCGGCGTTCCTCGGTCATATAGCCGCGGCCGTCGCCGCTGAAATCTTCTGCGTCCATGATTTGTGTTCAGTCCCTGAAGCGCACCAGGTTCGTGCGCCGGTAGTCGACGACGCATACCTCGTGCTGGTTGGTGCCTTCGGTGTGCCAGGTAACGATGCCGTAGCCCTCGAATTTGCTCGAAGTGCGGCGGTCCTCGACCGTGCTGACGGCGCTGAGGGTATCGCCGACGTATACCGGGGCGTGGTAGCTCAACCGGTCGACGCCGAGGAAGGGCCCGCCGCCTTCGCTGAGGTCCTCGACGGTCATGCCGAAGACCGTGTTGAAAACCAGGAGCGGGTTGACCACGACACCGGGATGGTCGTGAGCCTGGGCATAGGCTGTGTTGAAGTAGAGCGGGTTGTAGCTCAGCGTCAGTGAGCTGAAGAGTGAATTGTCGCCGGCCGTCACGGTCCGCCCCCAGTGGTGGCGAAATATCCGGCCGGGTTCGAAATCCTCGTAGCAATTGCCCTTGGTCCAAAGCTCTGCCTTGTCGCGGAAGTCGGCAGCGGGCTCGATGGGTTCCGGCATCAGACGGTCCAGTTACTGAGGAGGCGGGTAAGGCGGTTGACGTCGTCGAGGTCCGCGGGCACGACCAGATCAGCCAGCAGGGCGTCGCTGGCCTCGGCCCCCAGCAGCGGCACCACCAGGCTTTCGAACTTGGTCCGCAGGCGCGCGCCCTGGGCCGCCAAATCGGCGGCCGGGATGCCGACGTCAAGCGAAGACTCAAGCCGGCGGCCGTCTTTCATTTCCAGCGCCGCAGTTGCCAGGGTCAACGGGCCACCCGTCGGCCGCACATCGACGCGGCGCCGCAACGCCACCAGGTCGGACCGGCCGGCAACCGCGTCGGTGTAGGTTTCTGGGTTCGCCGTATCGATGCCGGAAAGCGCCATGGCGGCGGTGTGACGCAGGCTGAACTTGACCTCGAGGCCGGTCGCCGGCTCCTCGATATGGCAAACCTTGAGGTGGCCGGGATCGACCTCCAGTGTCACCGCAGCCACCAAAGCCGGGTCGAGATCGTGCTCCCGCTTGAGCCCGGCCAGGGCCTCGATGGTCGAATGCGTGAGGTAACAGGCGGCGTGGTACTTGAACAAATTGCCGCGCACGAAAAAGCCCTCGGGCGCCGGAGCGAGAGCCGCTTCGGCCTCGAAATCGTCACTGTGGGTGTCGGCGAATCCCTGCTCGGCCTCGAGGATGTCAGCCCGGCTGGTGAAGCCGCGACGCGCCAGGCTGGCCGCCTGCAGACCGCTGGCCGCAGCGTGGCCGGCGTGCAGCGGCTTGCACATGGTTCCGAACTGCGACTTCAGCCCGGCCGCCTGAGTGCCGACGATACCCAGCGCCCGGGCCGTGGCCTCGGCGTCCAGGCCCAGGAGGTTTGCGCTGGCCGCCGCCGCTCCGAAGCAGCCGATGGTGGCGGTGGCGTGGAAGCCTCGGCCGTAGTGCCCCGGCGCCACCAGCAGGCCGATGCGGCATTCCGTCTCATAGCCCGCCACGAAGGCGGTGATCAGATCCTGTCCGCTGGCGCCCAGGCTCTCGCCCAGCGCCAGGATGGCCGGCACCAGCGGCACCGTGGGATGCCCCTTCATGGCCTGGTGCACGTCGTCGTAATCCAGCGCATGCGAGGCGGCGCCGTTGATCAGGGCGGCCTGCGCCAAGGTGCCGCGGCCGGCACCGATCAAACTGGCCTGGGCGTTCCCGCCCTCCTCGCGGGCCTCCTCCACCAGAATCCGGGTCAAGGGCTCGGCAGCGCCGGCGATGGTGACGGCGAACCAGTCGAGCAGGCATTGCCCGGCGACAGTGACGGCGTCGGGCGAAAGATCCTGATAGCGCAACGCCGCCGCCCGCTCGGCGATGGCGGTGGTAACATCGGTCTCAGGCAGCGGCGCGAGGGCGTCGGCGCTGGACATGGCAAATCTCCCCGGGTCCTCTTTGTTATTCAGTCTGGCCGGAATATGTGGCGCCGTCCACCAGGCTAGCCGCCGGCGTGAAAAACGTTCGAGGCAGCAGCGTCGAAGGCTTCGGCGAGGAATCGTTCCTGCGGCTTTTCCGATGCCGTCTTGGGGATCTCGTCGACCACCTGCAGAAAGCCGGGTACGAAATTGCTCTCCAGTCCGGCCCGGCAGCCTGCGAACACAGCCTGTGCCGAAAAGTCAGGCTCGACCACCAGGGCTGCCACCACCTCCTTTTCGCCCGGCGCATTGGCCGGCGTGGCCAGGCCATATACGAAGACATCGGAGATCGTCTCGACCTCAGCCAAAACCTTCTCGACAAAGGCGGGATTGACGAAATCTCCGTTGCGGCGGATGCCGCTGCCGTCACGGTAGGCGAAATATACCCAGCCATCCCGCATGTGGCCGATATCGCCGGAGCGAAACCAGCCATCGCGGGTTTTGGCGGCCGAGGCTTCGGGTTCTTTGTAATAGGTCACCGGTGGGGGGCGACCGTCGACGTCTTGGAAGCAAAGCTCGCCCAGCACGCCCTCCGGGCATTCGTTGTCGTCCTCGTCGCGCACGCTGCAAACCAACGTCGGCGGTGTTCGGCCGATCGAACCGATGGGCCCATGGCCCGGTGGATTGAGCGTTATGCCACCCTCGGCGGTGCCGTAAAACTCGAAGATTTCGACCTGAAAGCGCTGGCCAAAATCTTGCCAGATGGCGGCCGGCATGCCGGCGGAGAAGACGAATCGCACCGGGTTGTCGCCGTCGTCAGGACGTTGCGGCTCGGCATAGACGGCGGTCGTCATGCCACCCAGCAGGTTGAAGCTGGTGCAGCCGTAGGCGCGGGTAATGTCCCAGAGCCTCGATTTCGTGAACTTGCGGCTGATCACCGTGCGGTAGCCGCCCATGAGGGCATTGCCAAGCGTGATGATCTGGGCGTTGGCGTGGGTTAGCGAGAGGCCGGTATAAGGCCGGTCACCTGGTTGCAGGCCGATAGCCGGGCCCAAAGACGCGATCTCGCCGAAGCGGGTGTAGGGCGCGAGAATGGCCTTGGGATCGCCCGTGGTGCCTGAGGTATAGAGCATTTGCATGGGCTGGCCGGGGTCCGAGGCCCGGATTGCCAGGTCGGGTCCAGCGGCGTCGGCCTGCACTTGGGTGAGCCACCGTGCGCGGACGGCCGCCGGCAATTCGGCTCCCATCCCGGTATCGAGAACCCACAGCCAATCGAGGCCATCCAGCTCGTCCAGCACCTCGGTGAGCTGCGCCAGCGCATAGTCCGCCACCAAGGCGCCGCGGCATTCGGCAAAACCGAGCATATAGGCGAGCTTGGCCCCACGGATGCGCGGATCGATGGGTACGAACACCGTGTTGGCAATTGACGATGCCACCATGGCGTCGACGAATTCGGGGTGGTTCTGCATGACGATGGCGAAACTCTGGCCTGGCGCCATGCTTTCTTCGACCAGCCCCTGGGCCAACCGTTGGCCTTCTCGCCAAAGCCCGCCGTAGCTGCGGACGGTGCCGGCCAGACTGCCGTCCGCTTCGACAGTGACAAACGTCAGGACGTCACGTTCGGGGTCGCGGGCGCTCCAATCGGCGACGAGGTGGGCCAAAATCAACTGGTTTTCATCGTTCATTCGGGATTCTTCGCCATATGATCGCCGGGTGTGCCATCATCTGCAGGCTCGGTCAGGATTGACTGACGGGTAATATATCCGATCCGGCAGCCGGCCAATTAAGGATTCAACAGCGATGGATCTTCAACTCAACGACCAGGACTTGGCCTTCCAGGACGAGGTGCGGGACTTTCTCGAGCGCGAACTTCCGGCCGAGCTCAGCGCCAAGGTGAAGCGCGGCGGACACCTGGAGAAAGAAGATTTCTACCGCTGGCAGCGCATTCTATACGACCGGGGCTGGATCGCCCCGGCCTGGCCTGCGGAATATGGCGGCACTGGCTGGACACCGACTCAGCGCTATATCTTCGAACGCATCTGCGCCGACGCCTGGGCGCCCACGGTGGTACCCTTCGGGCTGCGCATGGTCGGGCCGGTGATCTACACCTTCGGCACGGACGAGCAGAAGGCACGCTATCTGCCGCGCATCCTTTCGTCGGACGATTTCTGGTGCCAGGGCTATTCCGAACCTGGCTCGGGCTCTGACCTGGCGTCGTTGCGCAGCCGGGCCGAAGACGCCGGCGATCACTATCTGATCAATGGCCAAAAGACCTGGACCAGCCAAGGCCACTGGGCCGACATGATGTTCATGCTGGTGCGCACCGACCCGAACGTAAAACCGCAGCAGGGCATCACGTTCCTGCTCGTCGACATGAAGTCGCCCGGCATTACGGTGCGCCCCATCATCACCCTCGACGGCTGGCACTACGTCAACGAAGTCTTTTTCGAGGACGTGCGTGTGCCCAAGGAGAATCGCATCGGCGAAGAGGGCAAGGGCTGGACCTACGCCAAGTTTCTGCTGGGTCATGAACGCACCGGAATTGCCGGTGTGCAGCGCTCACGCAAGCTGATCGGCAAGCTCAAGGAAAGCGCCCGCAGCGAGGGCCTGGGCGCCGAGCAGCGAGCCCGTATCGGCCAGCTCGAGCTCGACCTCATGGCGCTCGAATACACCGAGCTGCGCGTGCTCACCCGCGAGCAAGCCGGCCAGGCTCCGGGGCCCGAAGCTTCGCTTTTGAAAATCAAGGGCTCGGAACTGACCCAGGCCGTCTTCCAGCTCAGCATCGAGACCCTGGGCTACCACACGCTGCCCTACCCCATCCCGCCCAGCGAATGGGGCAGCAACCTGCCGCTGGTACCCGAGCACGTGGGCAACACCGTGGCGGCGCACCTCTACGCCCGGGCAGCCACCATCTTCGGCGGCAGCAACGAGATCCAACGCGGCATCATCGCCAAATCGGTGCTGGGGCTCTAGGGACGAATCGCGGCTTCCCTAACCGGCATAAACAATCCGTTCCTTGGGAAACCAAACGGTCGCTTTGGTGCCTACCCCGGGCTCGCTTTGCAGTTCCAATTCACAACCGTGAAGTTCGGCTAGCGCGACGACGATGGGCAGGCCGAGACCGGTTCCTTCATGACCGCGCGTCATGGCGCTCTCGATCTGCCCGAAGGGTGAGAGCGCGATAGCAATGTCCTTCGCGACCATGCCGATGCCGGTATCGGCAACTGAAATCGCCAAACGGCCGTCTTCGGCGCCTTGCACCGTCAGCGTCAAGCGGCCCCCGGGGTGGGTGAACTTGACGGCATTGGAAAGCAGATTCAGCAGCATTTGCTTGACCAGGCGTTCATCGGCAAACAGCCTCAAGCCGCTGGTCTTTCCGCCGATGACCATCGAGACATCGGCAATATTGGCACGTCCCATGATCAAAGTTTCACAGGCCTCGATCGTGCCGGTGAGATCGAACTCCCGCTCGTCGAGTTCGACCTTTCCGGCGTCGACCTTCGAAAGGTCGAGAATATCGTCGATGATGGCCAACAGATGGCCGCCGCTGTCGAAAATGTTGTCGGCATAGTCCAGATAACGCTCCACCGCCTGGGCACCCAGGCTTTGGCTCTTGATCATCTGGGCGAACCCCATGATGGCGTTCAGCGGCGTGCGCAACTCATGGCTCATGTTGGCCAGGAACTCGGACTTGGCGCGGTCGGCGTACTCGGCGGTCTCCTTGGCCGCCACCAATTCGGCTTCGCCCTGTTTGCGCTCGGTGATGTCGTGGAGGATCACCGTCAACATGGTGTCGTCGCCCAGGCGTAACTTGGATATCGACGCTTGGGCCGGGAATTCGCTGCCGTCTTTCCTCAGACCAACGATTTCACCACGCTCGGACATGGCGTGGCTCTGATCGACCGAGGCCAGGAAACTCTTGACCTGTTGCCGGTGCGGGCCGCGCAGTTTCTCGGGTATCAGGATATCCAAATGCTGGCCCAGAACCTCGGACTCCTGCCAGCCGAAGACGTTCTCGGCGCCCTGGTTGAAGATGCTGATCAACAGATCCTCGCCCGTAGCGATGATGGCGTCAGGAGCGATTTCGAGCATGCCCGACAGCGTCGTCTCGCTGGCTTTCCGTCGCGCCTCGGCCTCCACCCGATCGCTTTGATCGACCATCACGACGTCGATGTAGTCCTGCTCGGTGTTAAAGGTGGCGGAAGAGCTGATATGGACGATCGAGCCGTCCTTGCGTTTGAGACGGCCATCGAAGTTGCGCACGAAACCATATTTCAATCCTTCGGCAATCCAGAGTTCCCGATCCACGGGATCGATCCAATGATTGTCTGCGCGGTGGTTGTTGATGGCGTCTTCGCGATTCTCGTAGCCCAAAATCTCAGCCAATCGGTCGTTGGCTTCCAGGGGTTTGCCGTCGCTGATGCGCGAGCGGATGATGCCGACTTGAGCGTTGTCGAAGATTGAGCGATAACTCTCCTCGCTCCGGCGTAGCGCCTCCTCAGCCAGGCGCTTGGCCGTAACGTCGTGGGCCGTGCCGCGGTAGCCGACAATCTCCCCGGTCGAGGAGTAGAGCGGCGCACCGCTGCCTGAGATCCAGATTCTGCGACCTTTCGGCGTCGTGATGCGATATTGGAAATCGGTGAATTTGCGGCGCTTGGTGATGACGTCGCGGAAAAATGCGACGATGGCCGCGCGCTCGTCCTCAGCCACGAAATCGGCAGGTTTCATGCCGATGGCCTGGTCGTGATCGACGCCGAAGGCGTCCAGCGAACTCTTCGAGAGGAACGTATACTGGCCTTCGAGGTTAGTTTCCCAAACCACCTCCTCGACCACTTCCAGGACATCGCGAAATCTTTCTTCGCTTTGGCGCAGCAATTCCTCGACCTGCTTGCGCTCCGTGATGTCTTGGATGGTGCCGTATAGAGCAACCACTTCCCCGGCATCGTCGAATTCAGGTCTGGAATTCACGGCAACGAAAATCTCGTCACCATCCTTTTTGATGACTCTGTACTCGATCGAATATTCGCTCTTATTCGCAACGGCGGCGTCCCGCACCTCGAGATATCTATCGCGATCATCCGAATGCATTATGGAAAGCGCAAATTCGGCGCTTGGCTCGATCTCTTCCGGAGAGTATCCGAAAAGCCGGTAGACTTGATCCGACCACTCGGGCTTTGGCGAATTCAAAACCGTCCGAAAATGGCCGATCTTTCCGATGCGTTGGGCTTCGGAAAGCTGGCGCTCGCTTTCGCGCAGAGCTTCCTCGGCAAGCTTGCGTTCGCTGATGTCGAGTGCCACCGCCACCAGATAGTCCCTTTCGGGGAAGGAGACGACAGATATCCGTCCCCAGCCGCGGCTGCCATCTCGACGGATGATTTCAATTTCGCGATCCCCGACGCTGCCTTTCGCCATAATCTCGGCAAGCATGCCTTCCCGCTGCGACAGATCGGCCCAATGGCGCTCCGGAACGAACTCACGCTTCAACTGGTTGGCATCCCGATACCCAAGGACGTCGGCGGCCCGCTGGTTAGCCTCGATGACGGTGCCGTCGCTGATGCGGGCCTGGGTCAGCCCTACTTCGGCGTTCTCGAATATGCTGCGGTATTTTTCTTCGCTCTCCCTCAGCGCCTCTTCGACACGCTTGCGCTCACTGATGTCCAAGGCGACGCTGAAGAAGCCTCTGACGGCACCCGTCGGGGCGAAATCGGGCAGATAGGTCAGGTCGACGTCACGTGTCACCCCGTCGGGGTAGGTCAGAGCTGCCTCGAAACGTTGGGGCTCTCCCGCCAGGACCGCCTCTAGGTGGGCGGAAATGGTTTCATGAAAGTCCCCTCCCATCACCTCACCGATCGTCTTTCCGAGGATTTCATCGAGATTCCGGTCGAGCCATTGCTCGGCGGTCCGGTTGGCGAATAGCCAGCGCTGCTCGGCGTCCAACTGGGCGATCAGAACGGGGATGTTGTCGGCCACCACCCGGAAATCCCGAGCCCGCTCCTCGACCAGGGCTTCCAGTTCCACGTGGCGGCCAACCAAATCGCGTTCGCTGCGTTTGCGTTCGCTGATATCCCGCAGGATGGGCTGAATCGAATCGGCACCGCTCCAGCGCAGGTACGAGGCTATTATCTCGATGTCGATGGTGCTGCCGTCCAGCTTGAGCGCTTTCTGTTCGAAACGGCGGGTGGTCTTGCGGTCTTCGAGAAGACGCTGACGTCCGGCGGCAGAAACCTCCCGATAATCGGGATGAACGAAGTCCTCGACCGATCTCCCCACGAGTTGCCCGGCCGATGTGGCGCCGAACAGCCCAGCGGCAGCCGCATTGGCGTAGACGATGCGGTCGTTGGTGAGGATGAGCACCGCGTCCGGAGCGGCATCGACCATCACGCGGTAGCTTTCCTGGCTTTCGCCAAGCACCGCCTCCTCGCGCTTACGCCTGACGATCGCCAAGGCGACGACCCATATGGCGAACAACGCCAGCGCTCGATTGGCCAACACCATCCAGGCGATGCCGCCCGTTGGTGACATCAGGTAGCCGAGAACGATAAGCAGTGAAGTAGCGACGGCGAGCCCGACCACGTGACCCGGTTGCAGCAGCCAGATCCCCAACAACATCACGGCAACATAAGGAACGCCTGCCGCCACACCGAGAGGGATGATGAAATCGATGACAAAAATGAAGCCGCTTAGGAGCGCCGCCAAGAAGACGATCCCGGATGTCGATTTGGCTCTCATCACGATGCCCGAAAAGGCAGCCTCAGCGAATCCGGCCAGCCTTGTCTTCGTGCCTGTCATTGATCGATGCATGCGCGTTTCCGTGGAGCTTGCATACTTTGCGCTCCCGATATCAGACATAGATGCCTTGGCCAGGACGACCAATTGACTTTTTCGTGTGAATCCCGGCCGAAGCCCGCTTTGCCGGGCAGCAGTGCCACTTCAGGAAAGGACGTTTGCGCACCATCAAGGCGCGGGGCAAACTTGCGTCGACGACCCGGCACGGAGGATTCAGGAAATGAACCCGAATGCTACGATGCTGCCCTCGATGCGGCTCGATGGCCAGATCGCCCTGGTCACGGGGGCCGGACGGGGGATCGGTCGCGGTTGTGCGCTGGCGCTCGCCGAGGCCGGTGCCGAGGTCATCGCCATGAGCCGTACGGCCGACGAGATCGAAGCCGTGGCCGCAGAGATCGGCGCCAAGGGAGGCCGGGCCCGCGCCATGGTTTGCGACGTCACCGACACGCCGGCAGTGCGAAGAACCGTCGCCGGGCTGGGGCGTCTCGACGTACTGGTGAACAACGCCGGCACCGCCATCATGGGGCCTTTTCTCGAATTCGATGACGCCGCACTCGACACCATGTTGCAGCTCAACGCCCGCGCGGTCTTCGTCGTAGCCCAGGAAGCGGCACGCCTGATGGCTGGACACGGCGGCGGCGCGATCGTCAATATCTCCTCGCAATACGGCATCGTCGGGGCGCCGGGAAATTCGATCTACGCCGGCACCAAGCATTTCATCGTGGGTTTGAGCAAATCCATGGCGGTGGAATTGGCGCCCCTGAATATTCGGGTAAACACGGTGGGCCCGACCGTTACCGAAACGCCGATGATCGAGGCGCTGATGGCCTCCGGCGACTCGGTCAAGGAATCGGTTCTGGGCCGCATCCCTATGGGCCGGCTGGGCCAGGTCGAAGACGTGGTTGGGGCCGTGGTATTTCTAGCCTCGCCGGCAGCCGCCCTGATTACCGGAGCGACGCTGGTGGTCGATGGAGGCTGGACGGCGCAATAATTTTGACCAACAGGGAGCACAAGATGGGCAAGCTTGACGGCAAAATTACGATCATCACGGGCGCCACCAGCGGTATCGGGCGGTGCACCGCTGAAGCCTTCGTTGCCGAAGGCGCCCAGGTGCTGATCACCGGGCGGCGGCAAAAGGAAGGCAACGAAATCGCCGAAGCACTGGGCGAGCGCTGCGAATTCATGGCCACCGACGTGACCCTTGAGAACGACGTCAAGTCCATGATCGATCACATGGTGGCCAAGCACGGCCGCCTCGACTGCCTGTTCAACAACGCCGGAGCTCCGGCGCCCTCGGGCCGCATCGAGGAAATACCGCTGGACGGCTTCGAGGCTGCACTGAAGGTCCTGCTGAGCAGCGTCTTTTTGGGCATGAAGCACGCCGCTCCGGTTATGCGGCGGCAAAAATCAGGCTCCATCATCAACAACGGCAGCGTGGCGGCGCGGCGCGCCGGATTGTCTTCGTCGATGACCTACGGCTGCGCCAAGGCGGCGGTGGTGCAATTGAGTTGCTCGGTCGCCATGGAACTCGGCGAAGACAGCGTGCGCGTCAACACCATCTCGCCGGGCGGCATCGCCACGGGCATATTCGGCAAGGTCATGGGCCTCGACGACACGGCGGCAGAAGGGACCGTCGAGGCCGTCAAGGTGGGCCTGGCCGCCATGCAGCCGATCCCGCGTTCCGGCATGCCCGAGGATATCGCCCATGCCGCCGTGTTCCTGGCCAGCGACGAATCCAGCTTCATCAACGGCCACGATCTGGTGATCGACGGCGGCGTGGTCGGCGGTCGCATGTGGTCGCCGCAGCAAGAGAGCCTGCAGCAAATGCGCACCGCCTTCGGCATCGGCGATACAAGCCAACACAGGGAATAACCGATGCGTATCAGTTCGGTGGTGGGCCGTGCAGTGCAGATCAATGGCCCGGGGCTGGCCACCAATTATCTGGGGCGGCGGCGCACCTGGAAGCAGTTCGGCGAGCGCGTGGCCCGGATTGCCGCGGCGCTGGTCGAGTTGGGCGTGGAGCCCGGCGACCGGGTCGCCATGCTGGGTCTGAACAGCGACTGGTATCTCGAATATTTCTTTGCCGTGCCCTGGGCCGGAGCCGTCTTCGTACCCATCAACACGCGCCTGGCGGTACCCGAGATCGTCCACTGGCTCAATGATTCGGAAGCCTCGGTGCTGCTGGTCGACGACCATTTCGTCGATATGCTGCCAAGCTTCAGGGACCAGATCGAAAACCTGGGGCCGGTCATTCACGTCGGCTCGGGCGCGCCGCCCGAGGGTTTGCTGTCTTACGAGGCCCTGCTGGCCGAGGCCAGCCCCATCGAGCCGCGTGACAACGGCGGCGACGATCTGGCCGGCCTGTTTTACACCGGCGGCACCACCGGGCGCTCCAAGGGCGTCATGTTGAGCCACCGCAACCTCCTGCTAAATCCCTTGCAGTTCAGTGCTGAAGCGGGTTTCCGGGCCTCCTCCAACTATCTCCACGCGGCGCCCATGTTCCATCTCGCCAACGGCGCCGCCACCTTCGCCGTGACAAGCGTGGCCGGTGGCAGCACTATGATCACAGCCTTCGACCCGCTCGAAGTGCTGCGCGCCATCGAGCGCGAAAAGGTCACCATCACCATGCTGATTCCAACCATGATCAACATGGTGGTCAACCATCCCGAGGCCGCCGGCAGTGATCTCTCCTCGCTACTCGACATCCTCTACGGCGCCTCGCCGATGCCCGAGGCGGTGATCGCCAAGGCCATGGAGACGATCCCTCAGACCCGCTTCATGCAGGCTTATGGACAAACGGAATCCTCGCCCGTGCTGACAGTGATGGGGCACGAATACCACGTCACCAGCGGGCCCATGGCGGGCAAGATTCGCTCAGCGGGCCGCGCCGTTCCCGGCGTCGAGATGCGCATCGTAGACGCCGACGACAACGAGGTGCCGCGCGGCACCGTGGGCGAGATTTGCGGCCGCGGCGACAACGTCATGCAGGGCTACTGGAAGCAACCCGGCCTAACCGCCCAGACGCTGCGCAATGGCTGGCTGCACACCGGCGACGGCGGTTATATGGACGAAGACGGCTTCGTCTTCCTCGTCGACCGGGTCAAGGACATGATCATCTCGGGTGGCGAAAACGTCTATTCGGCCGAGGTCGAGGACGCCATATACCAGCACCCGGCGGTGGCCGAATGCGCGGTCATCGGCATTCCGCATGAGAAGTGGGGTGAACAGGTCCACGCCGTCGTGCGCTGCAAGGATGGCGAAGCGTTGACGGACGAGGGCCTGATGGCCCACTGCAAGCAACTGATCGCCGGCTACAAGTGCCCGCGCAGCGTCGATTTCGTGATCGAGCCGCTGCCCCTCTCGGGCGCCGGCAAGATCCTCAAAACCGAATTGCGCAAACCCTTTTGGCAGGGCACGGATAGAGCGATCAACTAACGCCGTCGAACAGAGTCTAGGGCGACACCGCACCCCGCACCACGTCGAGCGCCGTCTCGACGTCGTCGGTCGAGATATCGAGGTGCATCACCGCACGCACCTGGTCGGGGCCGCCGGGCACCATGTGGACGCCGGCGGCGTGGCAGCGTTCGGTGAAATCGGCGGCTGCCAGGGCCGTCACACCGAAGCGCACGATGTTGGTTTCGACGCTTTCGAGATCGACCTCGATGCCGGCCGTGTTGGCGATGCCTTCGGCGAACGTGCGGGCCTTGGTGTGGTCTTCGGCCAGACGTTCGCGGTGGTTGTCGACGGCGTAAAGAGCGCCGGCGGCGATGATGCCGGCCTGGCGAAATCCGCCGCCGAACATCTGCTTGAAGCGCCGGGCACGGGCCACGAAGTCGGACGTTCCAGCCAGTGCCGAGCCCACCGGCGCCCCCAGGCCCTTGGAAAAGCACACCGAGACGCTGTCGAAATGCGCGGCAAAATCGGATTCCGGAACGCCCGTGACCACGGCGGCGTGCCACAGCCGCGCGCCGTCCAGGTGCAGTGCCAGGCCGTGCTCTCGCGCCGTCGTAGCCACTTCGGCCACCGCCGCCAGCGGCCACACCGTGCCGCCGGCCAGATTGTGGGTGTTTTCCAGGCACAAAAGCTTGACTGGCGGCGGTACCGATTTGGGCATGAAGGGATGGCGGGGATAAACCGCCGCGGCGACCTGAGCGGCCGTGAAAATTCCGCGCTCACCTTGCAAGTGCCGCACCGTGATGCCGGAAAGTGCGGCCGTCGAGGCGCCTTCGACGGAGTAGACATGGGCGCCGGCTTCGCAGAGCACGGCATCGCCAGGTTCGGTGTGGGCACGCAACGCGATCTGGTTGCTCATGGTGCCGGTGGGCACGTAGACCGCATCTTCCTTGCCCAGGATCTCGGCCACTCGGGCCTCCAGTGCTTTGACCGTGGGGTCGTCGCTGTAGACGTCGTCACCCACTTCGGCTTCGGCCATGGCGATCCGCATGGCCGGGGTAGGCCGGCTGATGGTGTCGCTGCGCAGATCGATCACGATGGTGCTCCCAAAATCCGCTCGACGTAGGCCGGCACCACTTCGGTGGCCGGGCCGTTTATGCACTCGGCGAACAGCGTCGCTCCTTCGGATGGTTCCAGATTGAGCTCCACCGTGTGAGCCCGGCCGCCGCGGCGGACCTCCTCGACGAATCCGGCGGCGGGATAGACGTTGCCCGAGGTGCCGATCGAAATGAACAGGTCGCACTGGGCCAGGGCGCCATAAATCGCCCCCATCTCGAACGGCATCTCGCCGAACAGCACCACGTGGGGGCGCATGGCGCCCTCATGGGCGCACTCGGGGCAGGGCGTCCGTGAGGTGAGGTCGCCGGGCCAATCGTAGACCACCTGGCATTCGTCGCAGCGCGTTTTCAGCATCTCGCCGTGCATGTGGATGACGTTTTCGCTGCCGGCCTTTTCGTGCAGCACGTCGACGTTTTGGGTCACCACCAGCACGCGCCCGGAAGACTCCTTTTCGAGCCGCGCCAGAGCCCGGTGGCCGTCGTTGGGCTCGGCTGTCAGCAGGTCCTTGCGCCGCGCATTGTAGAATTCGTGCACGAAGTCGGGGTTGCGCGCCAGCGCCTCGGGCGTGGCCACGTCTTCGAGATTCACTTTGGTCCACAGGCCATCGACGTCGCGAAACGTCCCAAGCCCCGATTCGGCCGATATTCCGGCCCCGGTGAGGATCACGATGTGCTTGAATTTATGTTCCGCCACAGGCACTAACTCTCACAACCTATCGATCATCGAAGCGACAATTTGCTCGGGTTTACATGTGGGTTCGGGGTATGGCAAGCGTGGCCGACAAGACCATCAACGTGCTTTTCGTCTGCTCCGGCAACATTTGTCGCTCGCCGTCGGCCGAAGGCGTGTTCCGAAAGACCGTCGAGGCCGCCGGCCTGGGACATCGCATCGCCGTCGATTCAGCCGGCCTCGGCGGCTGGCACCTGGGCGAGCCGCCCGACCCGCGCTCGCAGGTGGCGGCCCGGCAGCGCGGCATCGACATTGCCCACCAACGCGCCCGCCGTGTGGCCAAACGGGATTTCCAGAACTTCCATTACATCGTCGCCATGGACCGCGGCCACTTCGGCGAGCTCGGACAAATGTGTCCGGTTGGCGCGGAAGACCGCCTTCTCCTCATGCTCGATTTTGCCGAAAGCCCCGAAAGCGACGTGCCGGACCCCTATTATGGCGGCGACGACGGCTTCGAATTCGTCCTCGATCTCCTGGAAGACGCCTCGCGCGGCCTGCTTGCCCACATTCGCGAACGCCACTTCGAGGCGCCGTAATGACCCCCGTCCGGGGGCTTTTAGAAGAGGTTCTGGGCCGGGCGCCTCGGTCGGTGACAGCGCTTTCGGGAGGCTGCGTCGGCGACGTCTATCGGGCCCGAATGGACGACGGCGACCTGGTGGTCAAGCTCGGCCAGCCCGGCTCGAACCTCGACCTCGAAGGCTGGATGCTGGAGATTCTGGCGAATTCCGGCCTGCCGGTACCCGAAGTCGTGCACAAGGCCGACGACATCTTGATCATGACGTACATCGAAGGCGGCGGCGCCCTGGATGCCGGCGCCGAGCAGCACGCTGCCGGGCTGATCGCCGCGCTCCACGACCACACGGCAGAAACTTTCGGTCTGGAACGCGACACCCTGATCGGCGGCCTGCACCAACCAAACCCGCAATCGGAGAGTTGGATTCCGTTTTTCCGCGACCAGCGCCTGCTCTACATGGGGCGAGAGGCCCTCGACGCCGGCCGCCTGCCGGATTCCGTCTTCGGGCGCGTGGAAGCCCTGGCCAACCGCCTCGACCGCTGGCTGACCGAGCCCCGCCCCGCCCTCATCCACGGCGACCTCTGGGGCGGCAACGTGTTGGCCCAGGCAGGCCGCATCACGGGCTTCGTCGACCCGGCCATCTACTACGCAGATCCGGAAATTGAGCTCGCCTTCTCGACGCTCTTCAACACCTTCGGAGATAATTTCTTTGCCCGCTACAACGAGTTCCGCCCACTGGCGCCGGGCTTCTTCGAGGAGCGCCGCGACCTCTACAACCTCTATCCGCTATTGGTGCACGTCCGCCTCTTTGGCGGGGGTTACGTGAGATCGGTGGAACGGACTCTGACCCGCTTCGGGGTGTGAAGGGACCCAATCTGATAGGATTCACCGCGGCTTGCGCTGCTTCATCGGATCGACGGTGGCGTCGGTCAAATTGGCATCAGTGAGGTCGGCCTGGCGCAGGTCGACGTGGGAGAGGTTGGCGCCGCTGAGATTGGTTCCCTTGAGTTTGGTGGGCCAAAGCTCGCCGGTGTTGTGGCCGTGCTGGTTCTTCAGCTCGACCGGTTTGAATTTGGCGTGCCGTAGATCGGCCAAGCGCAGATCGGCCTGGCTGAGGTTGGCGCCGGCAAAGTCGGCGTGGCGCAGGTCGGCTTGGCTGAGGTCCGCACCGCTCAGGTCGGTCAGTACGAAAACCCCGTGCAAGAGCTTGGCCGAGGAGAGCCGGGCCTTGCTGAGGTCGGCGCCGGAGAGGTAGGCGGAGCTGAGGTCGACGCCGGAGAGATCGACCGCCACCAGACTGGCCCGCATCCCCCGTGCGCTGTTGCTATCCACCCACAGCGCATGTTCGCGCAGGGTTTTTTGCAAATCGATGGGCAATTTCCGACTGCCCAGGCTGACCCGGGCGTCCATCAGATCGGTGCCTTCGAGCGAGGTCCTGTAGAGGATGGCACCGCGCAGGTTGGCGCTGCGCAAAAGGGCGTTGTCGAGCCGGGCACCGCTAAAATCGACCGCCGAAAGATCCGCTTTCTCGCCGCTGGCGCTGAAAAGATCGGCGGCCCTCAGATCGGCACCGTGAAAGTTGGCACCAGCCATCATCGCCCGGCGCAGCACGGCGCCTTTCATCGAAGCATGATTGAAGCGGGCACGGGCCAGCCGGGCGCCGTCGAAATTGGCGCCCTCGAGGCGGGCCTCGGAAAGATCCGTCGGCTTCTCCATAGCTGATCCCACGGCCATGCCGGGACGCAGATCGGCCTCGCTAAAACTGGTTTTCTGTAAGCTTGCGCCCTGTAGCCGGGCGCCTCTGAGGTCGGCCCGGTCGAACTTGACGCCGTTCAGAGCGGCACCGCTTAGATCGGCAGTGAAGAGATCGGCGAAGCTGAAATCGCTGCCGTTCAGGGTGGCGCCGGAGAAGTCGATCCGGCTCATGATGGCTTGCTGGAAATTGAGGTTGCTGAGCCTCAATCCGGACAGCCGCGCGCCCTTGAGCTCGGCGCGTTCACCGCCGGCCAGCCCACGAATGAAGCGGTCATGCCGCTTGATGATATTCACCAATTCCTCGGGGGTCACGCGCGACCCCCGGGGATCACTACTGCCATACCAGGCTTCCCCTCCCTGGACGCGCCGAAAGCCAACACGCCACCCAACAGATTAGGTGCCGTCAATCCGATGGAATGTGATAGCGGTCACATTCGGTGGAATTCTAGCACTCCAACGGAAAAGTTGCTTGGATTGTATGGATTGCGCCGTGGTGGCCAAGGAAGCTGGAATAGAGGTGATATTCGCCTACCTCGAACGGCTTGCTCTCGAAGGCGTCGTGGGCAGCAAGGAAGGTACTGAGGCGGTCGGGCGGGGCTTTTTTCAAGCGTGCCAGGGTGACGTGGGCGTGGAACTTGCGGCCCTCGGGTTCGAGGCCTAGTCCTTGAAGCGCTGATTCGATCTTGCCGTGCAGGTGGTCGAGGGCCTCGCTTTTGGTCACGCCAGCCCACAGGACGCGAGCCTGGCGCGGCTTGCCGAAGATGCCGACACCTCTGAGGCCAAGTTCGAATCCCGGCGGGCGGACGATCCGCAAGGCTTCGGCGATGTCGGGCAACAGGGGCTCCTCGACCTCGCCGATGAAGCGCAGCGTCAGATGAAGCTGGGAATCCTCCGTCCAGCGGGCGCCGGGAATGCCGCCGGCCATGTCGGCCAGGCGTTGGCGCACCTCGCGGGGAAAATCGATGGCCAGGAAAAGCCGGATCATGGTGCCTTGATGAGCTCTCGCACCAGTGGCAACAGGCGATCGACGATGATGTCCACGCCGGCCGCCGTGGGGTGCATGCCGTCGGCTTGGTTTAGCTCGGGCCGAGCCGCCACGCCGTCGAGAAAGAAGGGATAGAACAGGACCCCGTGGCGGGCTGCCAAGTCGGGATAGATGGCGTTGAAGCGCGCCTCGTATTCCGGTCCCAGGTTCGGCGGCGCCAGCATGCCGGCCAGCAAAACAGCGATGCCGCGTTTCTTGAGTTCAAGGATGATGGCGTCGAGGTTGGCGCGGGTTTCCTCCGGGTCCAGTCCCCTGAGCGCGTCGTTGGCGCCGAGTTCGACGATGGCGGCGGCCGGATTGTCGGCCAGCGACCAGTCGAGCCGCGCCCGGCCGCCGGCCGAGGTGTCGCCCGAGACGCCGGCGTTGATCACCCGGACCCTCAGGCCCTGTTCACGTAGCGCAGCCTGCAGGCGGGCCGGGAAGGCCTGGTCCACGGCCAGTCCGTAGCCCGCCGTCAGGCTGTCGCCCAATGCCAGCACAAGCGTTTCGGCGCTTGCAATTCCCGCGAGAGCCACCCAGATAACGAAAACGCAGCTGGCGAGGGGCGCACGCGCCGCTTTGGAGAATCGAATGCAGGTCATGGAAAGTAACGGGGCAATTCTCAGCCTCGAGGACGTCGCGCTTACTCTGGCGAGCGCCGCCGGTGCCGTCAATATCCTGCGCGGCGTCGATTTGGAGGTGGCCCCGAGCGAGACGCTGGGCGTGGTCGGGCCTTCGGGCTCGGGCAAGTCGACCTTGATGTCGGTGATCGCCGGGCTGGAGCGGCCGACTTCGGGCAGCGTCAGCGTCGCCGGCCGCCAGCTCGGCGAGCTCTCGGAAGACGAGCTGGCGCTTTTCCGCCGCCAGCATGTTGGCATCGTTTTCCAGTCCTTCCACCTCATTCCCACTATGACGGCTATCGAAAACGTCGCCATCCCGCTGGAATTGGCCGGCCGGCGTGACGCCTTTACGGCGGCCGGCGCCATGCTCGAACGCGTCGGCCTGGAAGCCCGCCTGGGCCACTACCCGTCCCAGCTTTCCGGCGGCGAGCAGCAGCGCGTGGCCCTGGCCCGGGCCTTTGCCGGCGGCCCCGACCTGGTGCTGGCCGATGAGCCCACGGGGAATTTGGATAGCGAAACCGGCGCCGCGATCGTGGAATTGATGTTCGACATCCAGGACCGCGACGGCAGCACACTGCTGCTCATCACCCACGACGACGCCGTGGCGGAACGCTGCAAGCGCATCGTGCAGATGAACGATGGCCGCCTGCACGACGCGCCCACAGGGCGCCCCTAGGTTCATGATCGAATCCGCCACCTGGCAGCTGGCCGGGCGCTTGGCCTGGCGCGAATTGCGGGCAGGGCTCAAGGGCTTTCGCATCTTCCTGGCCTGCCTGACGTTGGGGGTCGCCACCATCGCCGGAGTCGGCTCGCTGTCGACAGCCCTGATTGCCGGCCTCAAGGACAATGCCCGGACGCTGCTCGGCGGTGATGCCGAAGTAAGACTTTCAAGCCGCGACATTACGGCCGAACAACGCGATTATTTGCTGAGCAACAGCCGGGAACTCACCCGGGTGCGCCAGCTGCGCGCCATGGTCGGTACCACTGCCGCGGGGGCCGGCCGGCGCACGCTGGTCGAACTGAAGGCGGTAAGCCCCGGGGACACGGGCTATCCGCTATACGGCCAATTACTGCTTGAACCGGCACAATCTCTGGCCCAGGCCCTGGCCGAGCGCGACGGCGTGCCCGGCGCGGTGATCGAGGCGACGCTGCTACAGCGCCTGGGGGCGAAGCTTGGCGACGTCGTTCACCTGGGAGCCAGCCGGCTGCGCCTCAACGCCACCATCACCGGCGAGCCCGACCGGGTGGCAGGAAGCTTCGGCTTGGGCCCCCGGCTGATGCTCTCCAACCGATCCCTCGACCAGAGCGGCCTGGTGCGGCCAGGCAGCCTGGTGCGCTACAAGTACCGCCTGCGCCTGGCCCCCGAGACCGACCTCAAGGCCTGGCAGGACGACCTGGGGTGGGCCTTCCCGGAGGCCGCCTGGCGGGTTTACCTGTTTGGCGACGCCCAACCCTCGGTGCGCCGCTTCATCGACCGCCTGGGTATCTTTCTTTCGTTGGTCGGACTGACGGCCCTGATCATCGGCGGTATCGGTGTGGGCAACACGGTGCAGAGCTACCTGGCCGGCAAGACCGCGACCATCGCCACGCTGAAATGCCTGGGCGCCGGCTCGGGACTGATTTTCCGAATTTTTCTGCTCGAGATCGGCGCGCTGGCACTGATCGGCGTGCTCGCCGGCCTGGCGCTGGGTGCGCTGGTACCCTATGGCGTGGTGGCGGCGCTGGGCGAGGCCCTGCCGGTGCCGGCGCGCCTGACGCTCTATGCCGGGCCGCTAGCCTTGGCCGCGGGCTGCGGTTTGCTGACAGCGCTGGCTTTTGCCCTGTGGCCGCTGTCGCGGGCCCGCGATGTGCCGGCGGCCAGCCTCTTTCGCAGTCTGGTGGCGCCGCTGGGCAGGTTGCCCAGAAAGCGCGATCTTGTGTTGCTGGCCCTGGTCGTAGCGGCGCTGGTAGCGTTGGCGCTCCTCAACGGCCAGCACGTCGTCTTCAGCCGCGTCTTCGTCGCCGGCACGGCCCTGGCACTACTGGCCTTTTGGCTGCTGGCGCGGCTGCTGGTGGCGGCGCTACGGCGCCTGCCGCGGCCCTCCCGGCCGGCGCTGAGGCTGGCACTGGCCAACCTCACCCGGCCCGGCGCACCGACGCCCAGCATCGTGGTCTCGCTGGGCGCCGGTCTAACCGTGCTGATCACTGTTGCACTGGTTGAGGGCAACCTGGCGCGCCAGGTGGCCGAGCGCATTCCCGAACGCGCCCCGGCGTTCTTTTTCATCGACATCCAGCCCGACCAGGTGGCGCCCTTCGAGGCCGCCATCGCCGAGCTTTCGGGAGCCGAGCTCTTGCAGCGCCTACCGACTTTGCGCGGCCGGCTGGCCGGAATCGATGGGGTACCTGTCAGCGAGGCCAAAATCGACCCGCAGGCTGAGTGGTTCACTCAGGGCGAACGCGGCTTTACCTATCTCGCCAAAATGCCGGCCGGCACTGAGCTAACGGCCGGAAAGTGGTGGCCCGAGGACTATTCAGGACCGCCCTTGATTTCACTCGATGCCCGCATCGCCGCCGGCATCGATGTCGGCGTGGGCGAGACCTTGAGCTTCAACGTGCTGGGCCGCCGCATAAACGCCCAAATCGCCAACTTGCGTGTTATCGACTGGTCACGCATGCGCCTCAACTTCGCCGTCATCTTCGCCCCGGGTACGCTGGAGGGCGCACCCCAGGTCCACGTCGCCGCGGCCACTGCCGAGCCGGCCCGCGAGGAAGTGCTCTATGGCGCTATCACCCAGCGCTTCCCAAACATCTCGGCGGTACGGGTGCGCCACGTGCTGGAGACCGTGACGCAGCTTTTCGAGCGCATCGTGGCGGCCACCCGGGTAATGGCCGTGGTCACCCTGGCGGCCGGGCTGTTGGTGCTGGCAGGAGCCGTCGCCGTTGGCCAGCGCCGGCGCCTGCATGAGGCCGTTATCCTCAAGGTGCTGGGGGCGACGCGGCGCGACGTGCTCAGTGCGCATGTCTTGGAGTTCGCCATCCTGGGCCTGGTCACGGCCCTGGTGGCGGCGCTCATCGGCTCGATCGCCGCCTGGTCGATGGTCACCGTGGTGATGGCCGGCGAGTGGGTGTTCACGCCGCTGGCGGTGGCCCTGACGGCAGCCGGCGGCCTGGCCGTGACGGTGGCCTTCGGCCTCATCGGCACCTGGCGCACCCTGGGCCAACGGCCGGCGCCGGTGCTCAGGGAGCAGTGAGGCGGGCGACGGGCGGTCTAAAAAAACACACCCACTCGCTGCCCGCCCCATCAAGGGGGAGGGGGAAAAAGGGCGCCTAGCCAGGAAAAACTATAAGCCCGCTGTGCGGGTTAGAGGACGGATTCGATCCATTCGACCAGTTTGCCCTTAGGCAGGGCGCCGACCTTGGTGGCCGCTACCTGGCCGTTCTTGAACAGCATCAGGGTGGGAATGCCGCGCACACCGAACTTGGTGGGCGTCACGGGATTGTCGTCGATGTTGAGCTTGGCGACGGTGATGCTTGCGTCCATCTCGTCGGCAATCTCCTTCAATGCCGGCGCGATCTGCTTGCAGGGACCGCACCATTCCGCCCAGTAGTCGACCAACACCAGTTGCGGAGATTTCAGCACGTCACTCTCGAAGGAGTCGTCGCTGACATGGGTAATGCTCATCCTGGGCTCCCGAATCCTGTTTTCCCGCAGAGGCTATGTTTATGGCTCGGCTGTCAGCCGAACCTGACCGGTCGATGTCATCTAAGCGTCAACTTTCGGGCGCGTCAAGGCATCCAATGCACGAGAATCTTGCCCTCGATTTCCATCAACCTCGGCCCGTCTGTCCAGAGCAAGGCGCAACGGATTGTTCTGTCTGGATAAATTATTTCAAGGGCCGCCCGGTACGCGGCCAATTGCCGCAGATAGGCGGGTGCCACCAAATCGACGCTATCGGGCGGCGGCCGGTTGGTCTTGTAATCCACCAACAATACCTCGTCGCCGCTGACACACAGGCGATCGACCTGGCCGGATAATACCTGATCGCCGAGCCTAGCCGTCAGCGGCACCTCGGCCTTCGATCCCGGCCCGAAGAGGGGCGCGAAGTCGGGTGTCGCGAGCACCGCCAGGGTTTCCCCGGCGATGGCGGCACGGGCTTCGGCCGCCAACTCGGGCGCCAACACCTCCAGCAGGCGGGTCGCCGCCCGCTGGCGTTCCTCGGGCGCCACTTCGGGCAGGCTTTGGAGCAGCCGGTGCACCAGATTGCCGCGGCGAAAGCGCAGCCCATTGTCGGCCCCGAGGGGCGCCCGCACCGACGGCTCTTCCTCGGGGCGCGAGGGCGCCAGGGGTGCCGGCGGGTGGGGTTCGGCTGCCGGCGGCTCGGTCGCCCAGTCAGGCAGCGAGCGACCGCGCGGCTCCAGCGGCTCCACCTTCTCGAGACGGTCGGGGTCGGGGCCCGGCTCCTGCACCAGCCTGCGCATCTCGCCCCAATCGCCTTCTACGCTTTCCGCCACGTCCTCCAGTCCCTGCCACACCAGGTCGTACCAGCAACCCTCGCCGCGGCCCCGACTGGTTTCCCAGCCGGCCACGTAAAGCCGGTCTTCAGCCCGCGTCATGGCGACATAGAGCAGCCGCCGGTACTCGCGCAGCCTGCTTTGGCGGGCCGCCTGACGGGCCGCATCGGCGGCACCTACTTCGTATTTGCGCCGCACCGGCCAGAGCAGGAGTTCACGCTCGCCGTCCTCGAGCCAGAGCAATCGGTCGTCCTGGCTGGGCACTCGGCAGGTGTCAGGCAGAAAGACCACAGGTGCCTGCAGGCCCTTGGCGCCATGCACGGTGAGTACCCGGACCTCGTCACGGCCCAGCTCCAGGTCGCGCTTGACTTCGGCCTCGCCGGCAGCCAGCCAGTGCAGGAAGGCCTCAAGAGCCGGCGCATGAAGGCGCTCGAAATGCAGCGCCAGCGCCAGAAACTCGTCGATGGGGTCATTGACCTCGCTGCCCAGCCGGGCCTGGAGGCGCCGCCGCCCGCCGCCCCGGCCCAGCACGCTGGCGTAGAATTCATAGGGCGGCACATAGTCGGTAGCGGCCAGCAGGCCGGAGAGGAATTGCCAGGCTTCCTGCCAGGCCGGCTGCTCTTCCCGACGCACCGTCAGGGCCTGCCAGAGCGAACCCGGACGCTGCCAGGCCAAGGCGAAGAGGGCGTCGTCGTCGAGGCCCACCAAGGGGCTCTTGAGCAGCTCCGCCAGGCTGAGGTCATCGTCGGGTAAAAGCGCAAAGCGGCCCAGCGCCACCAGGTCCATGACCGCCAACTGATCGGTCAGCACCATGCGGTCAGCGCCGGCCACCGGCACGCCGCGTTGCTTCAGTGCCCGCACCATCTCCTCGAAAAAGACGTTGCGCCGCTGCACCAGGATCATCACGTCACCCGGCCTTAGCGCCCGGCCGCGTGATTCCAATTGCTCATCCCGGGCCAGCCAGGCGCCCAGGCAATCGGCGATGCGCCCGGCCAGGCGCACTTCGGGGCTGGGTCGGGCCTGCTGCTCGAGGGCCGGGGTCCAGGGATCTTCGCTGTCCTCTTCGGTAGGCTTGACCAGGGGCCAGACCTCGACCAGCCCGGCCTGATCGCGGCGATCTGTCTGGTGCTTGATCCCGGCTTCGCCGAACAACAGCCCGTCCTGGGCTTCGGGCTGGGCGAAGACGGCGTCCACAGCCCCCAGCACAGCCTCGTTGGAGCGAAACGATTTCTCCAGATCAACTCGATCCCAGAGCCTGCCGGCAGCCTCGGCGCGGCTGCCGAAACGCTGGCGCCAGGTCACGAAGCCTTCGGGATCGGCGCGTTGGAAACCGTAGATTGACTGCTTGGCGTCACCTACGGCAAAGATGGTTCGGACCTGCTCGCGGGCGCCCATACCAGCAAAGAACTCGTTGGCTAGAGCTTCCACCACTTCCCATTGTTCGGGGTTGGTGTCCTGAGCCTCGTCGATGAGGATGTGGTCGAGGCCGCTGTCGAGCTTGTAGAGCACCCATTCGGCGATGCCGGGCCGGCCCAGCATGTCGCGGGTGGCCAGGATGAGATCGTCGTAGTCCAACAGCGCATGGCGCCTTTTGGTCGTCTCGTAAGCAGCCAGCAGGGCCTCGCCGACCGCTAGCAGCGCCGCCGTCGAGGCTGCCACGTGAGCCGCATGGCAACGCTCGACTGCGGCGGCCAAGCGCTTCGCCTCACGCCCCAGCACCTCTTCGCCATCGGGTTCGAGTTTCAGCGCGGCTTTGTTTGGAAGCTTCGCCTGCACCGTGCCCTTTTTGGTGAAGAAGGCAGCCAGATAGTCATCGAAGGTTGCCGCCCGCCGAGCACTGTCGGCCGCCAGCCAGTCGCGAATAGCGGCGCCGCGGCCCTGATCGGTGGCGCTGCCCTTGAGTTGGGCCGTGGCCACGCGTCCAAGGTCGTCCGCGGCAATGGCGGGGTCCTGGCAGGCCGCCAGGCGCAGGCTTTCGACACTGTCGCCAGGCTCGAGCTCCAGGGCCGCGCGCACCCGGGCCACGACGCCGGCGTGGCCGCCGGCTTCGGCGATCATGCGGCCCAAGCGCCCGCGGTTGGCCGCCAGCTCGCGCAGTAGGCCGGCGAAGTCGTCCTCGCCGACTTGGCTCGTGACCACCGCCAGCGCCGCCTCCAGTGAGCTGCCACGAGCGGTCGCCAGCACGGCGTCGCGGGCCGCCCCCAGGTGTTCGGCGGCGCTGCGCTCGTCCATAGCTCGGAAGTGGGGCATGAGGCCGGCCTCGAGCGGGAAGCGTCCAAGCAGGGATTCGCAGAAGGCATGGATGGTCTGGATCTTGAGGCCGCCGCGGGCGTCGAGCACTCGGGCAAAAAGCCTTCTCGCCGTGGCGGGCAGGTCACCGGCCAGCGTCGCCGATTCCTGGCCGGTCAACGACCCGAGCTCGGCTGTCAGGTCGTCGTCGCCCAGCATGGCCCAACGCCCGAGGCGCCGATTGAGCCGGTTCGCCATCTCGGCCGCCGCCGCCTTGGTAAAGGTCAAACAAAGGATGTTCTCGGGCCGGGTGCCGGCCAGCATCAGGCGCAGTACGCGGTCGGTCAGCACTCGGGTCTTGCCGGTGCCGGCCGAAGCCGAGACCCAGACCGAGGTCTCGGGCTCGGCTGCCTGGCGCTGTTCCGGCGTAGCGCCGCCACCGCCGGCAGCCGGCGTCACCAGCGCTTGCGGAGTCTCGGCAGTCTGACGCTGGGCGCCGCCACCCGACCATTCGCGCACCCGGGCCAGATGGTCATAGTCGGCCCAGCGCGGCGCCAAGGCCGGCCGCGGCTTGGCCCGGTAGGGCGTGGCGGCGTCGTCGTAAGCCACCACCAGGCGTTCCAGTCCCAAGCGGGTGTCCTTCATCAGGTCGATCATCTCGGCCTTGACGTCCTTGACCTCACCGGCCGGATCGCCACCCGAGAGGCGCCAGTGCGAGAGCAGCGCAACTTCGGCCGGGTCCACCTCGGCAAAGCCGCCGGCCTGGGCGATCAGGGCTTCGAGGGCGAGCTGGGGGGCGCTGCCGGATTTGATCTCCTTGGCCTTGGGCAGGCCGCCGGTCTTGTAGTCGACGATAGCCAGGCCGCCGTCTTCCAGGCGGTCGATGCGGTCGGCCTTGGCCCGGACGCTGAAGTCGTGGTCCGCCAGCCTGAATTCCCCCGTCACTTCACTGGCCGCCGGCCAGCGCCCGGCCGCCGCCAAGTCCTCAAGCTGAGCCACCACCCAGGCGGCGATGCGCTCGAAGCGGGGCCACCAGAAGGCCAGCACACCGGGCCGCGCAAGCGCATCGCCGAAAGCCTCGCGGCCGCATTCGAGCAATTCCTCGATGGCCTTTTCCGGCAGTTCCTTGGGGTGGCGTTCGAGGAAGAGTTCGAGCGCCTGGTGGATCATGACGCCGCGTTCGGCGGCTCCGGGATCGGCGTCGATTGGTTGGAGCGGCTTGAGACCGAGCAGACGCTTGGCGTAAAGCGCATAGGGATCGCGGATCCAGGTCTCGATGTCGGTTACCGCCAACGTGCGCGGCCGGGCTGGCAGTGGCGGCCGCGGTGCCGGCGGCAGCGAGGGACGCGTGGCTTCTGCCGGTCCGTCGAGGCGATCCTGCCAGAACAGCCAGGGCGGCGCCTCGTCGCCGGCCCAGCGCATTTTGCTGCCATCAAGAAAGGCTTCGATGCGCAACAGCCAGCGCGAGGGCACGGTGGGCGTACCGTCGACCTTGTCGGCGCGCGTCAGCACGACCTTGGGGGCTGCCGCGGCCTGGACGAAGTCGTGTGCCGTCAAACCAATGCGGCGTTCCGGCTCGGGCAAGCCGATGGCTGCCCGCATGGGCCGGCTGAGCCAGGGATCGGGCCTGGGCGCGGGTGGCCAGGTACCCTCGTTGAGGCCGCCCAGCACGATGAGATCGGCGCTTTGCAGCCGGGCTTCCAAAAGCCCCCAGATGAAGAGCCGAGGATGGCGGCCAAAGCGCGGCCGCACCGCCTGTCCAGTCAGCAGGGTATCGAAGAGAGCCGCATAGGAGGTTCCAGCGATAGGCGGCAAGGCGTCCGCCGCCTGGGCCAGCTCGGCGACAAAACGCGCGGCCGTTTCGCCGGCCTCGCCGGCCCACAGGCGCTCGGCGCCGGGATCTTTGTCCGTGGCCGCGAGGGCTTCGGCCAGGGCGACGTGTTCCGCCAGAAGTTCACCCAACGCCGCCTCACCGGCCAGCAATGACGCCATCGGCGCCGCCAAGGCCTCGAGCTGGGTCAACCAGGCAGACAATTCGGAGTCTTCAGCGCCCAGTGCGGCCCTCAGGCCGGCAAATCCAGCAGCCGGCCTGGGGCCGCGTAGCACCAGGTGCTCAAGGCGACGCAGCCGGCGCAGGAAGGCGACGCGCTCGATGCCGCCGGCGGCCAAGGGATGCTTGAGCGCCGCCAATAGCGCCAGCGGCGCCACCTCTTCGCTCAACAGCGCCGCCACCAGACGGAGGTATACGCCCGGCGGCGTCGCGGCCAGCGGCTGGCCGGCCGAATCATCGACCTCCAGTCCCCAGCGCCCGAGTTCGGCCGCCACTCGCCGGGCCAGGCCGCGGTCCGGCGTCACCAGGGCCGCCGTCCGGCCCGGCACCTCCAGGGCGTGGCGCAGCAGCAGCGCGATGGTACGGGCCTCTTCCAGCGGCGCCGGGCAATCGAGGCGTTCGAAGCCATCAAGCGCGACGGCGGCGGGGGCCGGCACGTCGGGCCAGAAGGCCGTCACCGCTGCCGGTTTGAGGGCCTCGGTGATGAGCCGCAGGCGCTCCCCCGAAGTGACGGGCTGGTCGCCGTTCCAGGGCATCACGTCGGCACGCTCCACGCCAAGGTGGGCGAGCAGGCGCCTGAGGCCGAACTGGGGATGGCCGGGGTCGTCGTCGAGCGCCTGCCAGGCCTCGGCGTCGAGACCCTGGTCGAGGCCCGGCAGCACGACGCAGCCGGCCGGCAGGCGGGCGACACAGTGCAGGAGATCGGCACTGGCGGGAATGCTGCCCGTCGAACCGGCGGCGATGACCGGGGCGCTTGGCGGATTCTCCTGCCAGGCCCGGATGCGGGCTTCGAGCAGCCGGTTGCGGTGGGCCGCCGGATCGCTGGCCTGTTCGGCCGCCAGCACGCCGGGCCAAGCCTCGGTGACGATAGCGAGGAAATCCAGTGTCAGTTGCCAGTGTTCCGCCAGCTCGGCCGGCACGATGTCGGTCAGCGCCGCGAAATCGAGCCTTTCGGTCTGCATCTGATCGATCAAAACCGCCAGCTCGCGAGCCAGCCCGGCCGCCTGGGCGGCATCGAGGCTGGCCCCCTCACGAGCCATGATCAGCCGGCTCAGCAGCAATTGACGCCGGAGGCCCGAGATCGGCCGGTCCCCGGCGCCGGCTTCGTACCAGAGCTCCTCGCTCTCCAGCAAAAGCTCCTCGGCGTCGACTTCGCCGATGGGCTGGATGGCCGGCAACAGCAGCGCCTGCCCCTCGCTTTGACGCAGAAAAGCCTCACGCAAACTACGGCAGGCCCGCCGTGTGGGCAGCAGGATGGTCACCTCAGCAAGCTCCAGGGCGGCGCCGTGCCGGGCCAGCACGCCAGCCGCCAATACGTCGACGAAGGGCAGTCCGGCGGCGATGCTGCAGACGTTCGTGGCGGTCCCCCCCATGCCCGGCCTCAGAGTGCGGCCAGGGCGGCCTCGGCTTCGGCCAGGCCGGCCGGCGAGCCAACGTGCATCCAGATTCCCAGGTGGCGGCAGCCAAAGAGCCGCCGCCGCCCTTCCGCCTGGTCGTAAATCCGGTTGAGCGAAAATGCCCCTGTGGGGCCGTCTGCGAACAGCTTGGGGCTGAGGATCTGCACCCCGGCGAAAAGGAACGGTACCACCTCGCTGTGATTGCGCCGGCGCAGCCGACCGGTCGGCGCCATGTGGTAATCGCCACGGCCGTCGTAGCCGACGGCCTGTACCGTTGGATGCATCAGCATCAGCGCCTCCATGCGCCGGCCGTCCCAGGCCTCGGCCAGGCGATGGAGGGTGTTGCGCGTGCCGTCGAACCACAGCGCATCGGCGTTGACCACCAGGAAAGGTGCCGAGCCCAACAACGAGAGCGCCTTGGCCACGCCGCCGCCGGTGTCGAGCAATTCGCGGCTTTCGTCAGAGCAAACGATGTCGATATCCCGGCGCCCCGCGAGGTGGCGGCGCAGCGTTTCGGCGTGGTGGTGCAGGTTGACTACGGCGCGGCTCACGCCGGCCGCCACCAGGCGGTCGAGGGCGCGATCGATGAGGCTGCGTCCGGCCACCTCGACCAATGCCTTGGGCCGGGTATCGGTCAGCGGCCGCAGCCGCGTGCCCAGGCCGGCGGCCAGCACCATGGCGGATTCGGGTGGTTTCTTCATAGTGTCGCAACCGATTTGTCGAGGGGCGGACGGCAGCGCTTGGCGGCCGGTACATGGCTGGCGAACCAGGCCTTGAGAGCCGAGAGCGCAGGGTGTTCCAGGTCGCGCTGCAAAAGCCCCCAGACGTGGGGTATGAGGTCGAGGTAGGCGGCCTTGCCGTCGCGGGCGAAAAGGCGCGTGAACTGGCCGATGATCCTGGAGTTGCGCTGGGCGCCGAGTACGGCATAGGCAGTGCGGAAGGCCTCAGGTTCGAACCCGGTGGCGGCCAGGTAGCGCCTTATCATGGCCTCGGCCAGCGCTGCCGGAACTTCGCGGCGGGCGTCTTCGAGCAGCGACACCAGATCATAGGCCGGCGAGCCGGCCAGGGCATCCTGGAAGTCGAGCAGTCCGACTCGAGCCAGACCCCGGCGCTCTGGCAGCCAGAGCAAATTGTCGGCGTGATAGTCGCGCAGCACCAGAACCGGATCGCCGATGTGGCGAAGCGCTAAACACTCGCGCCACAGCGCCTCGTACTCGCTGGCCGCAGCCGGCGTTGGCGCCGCATCGACGGCCGGCAGGTACCACTCGAGCAGCAGCCGCGCCCCTTGCCACAACACCGCGTCGTCGTGGGGCGGCAGTTCGGGTAGAGGCTGGCGCTGCAGCTCGACCAGCAGGTCGACGGCGGCCGCGTAGAGTTCCTCCTCGCCGCTTCCCTTCGCCAGCAAGTGGGTGAAAAGGTCATCGCCCAGATCCTCCAGCAGCACGAAGCCCTGGTCGGCATCGACAGCTTCTACGGTCGGCGCCGAAAAGCCAAGCTGGCCAAGGTGGCGGGCGATAGTGATGAAGGGCCGGACGTCTTCCTGGGGCGGCGGTGCATCCATCAGCACAGCCCGCTTGTCACCCAAGCACAGGCGCTCGTAGCGCCGGAACGAGGCATCGCCGGCCAACGGCGACCGCTGCGCCTTACCCCAGCCGACGTTGTCGAGGAATTCTTCGGCCGCCTGGCCGCGCTCCAGCCCGGCCAATCGCCGGACCCAGTCGCCGCCGCCCTCAAGCGACGCTGAGCGTCCGTTCTCGCTGGCGCCGGGCTCCAGTCGTAGCACCAGCATGCCGGCCGCAGCGGCGCTGCCCAGACGCTCCGGCCACTCGATCAGGGTGACATCGTCGGCCGCGTCTTCGAGGCCAAGTTCGAACACCTCGTCGGGCCCCTCGAGGCGGTAGAGGTCGACGTGCCAGACGCTCATTTCGGGTAGCTCGTAGACCTGCACCAGGCTGAAGGTGGGGCTGGGCACCTCGCCCAGTTCGACACCGGCGGCCCGGGCGCGGGCCCGAATGAAAGCGCGGGCCAGCGTCGTTTTGCCGGCCCCCAACTGGCCGGTCAGGCCGATCACGTCACCCGGCCGCACCAGCGCCGCCAACCGTTCCGCCAGGCGTTCGCCGGCGGCCTGATCGGCTAGCGCGAGGCGGCTGATTTCGGCCATGCCGGTTTGTAGCCCGCAGCCGCCGCCGGAGCCATGCTAAAGTGGCGGCCATGAACCAGAGCACGGATTTCAACTGCGACATCGCCATAGTGGGCGCCGGCCCAGTGGGCCTCTTCGCCGTCTTCCAGGCCGGCATGCTGGAGATGCGCTGCCAGGTCTTCGACGCCCTGGGCGAGGTCGGCGGCCAATGTTCGGCGCTCTATCCGGAAAAGCCCATATACGACATCCCGGGCTATCCCGAGATCGCCGCCATCGAGCTCATCGACAAGCTGGGCCAGCAGATCGCGCCGTTTGATCCCGTCTTTCATCTCGGCCGCACCGTCGACGGCCTGGAGGAAATCGACGGCGGATTCCAACTCACGGCCGGCGACGAATGCATCACCGCGCGCGCCGTCATCATCGCTGCCGGGGCCGGCGCCTTCGGGCCCAACCGGCCACCGCTCGAGGGCATCGAGGAATACGAGAACGGCGGCGGCGTGCAGTATCTGGTGACCCGGCGCGAGGATTTTCGGGACCGTCGCGTGGTCATCGCCGGCGGTGGCGATTCGGCCGTCGATTGGGCGCTTTCGCTGGCGCCGGTGGCGGCCAGCGTATCCGTGGTTCACCGCCGGCCAAAGTTCCGCGCCGCGCCGGAAAGCGCGCGCCGGCTGCAGGAATTGGCCACGGCTGGCGAGATCGAGCTGGTGGTGCCCTATCAGTTGGCCGGCCTGGAAGGCGATGGCGAACTTTCAGGCGTGCGCGTGGCCACCCTGGACGGCGACGAGCGGCTGTTGCCGGCCGACGTGCTGCTGCCCTTCTACGGCTTGGCCACTTCGCTGGGCCCGATCGCCGGCTGGGGATTCGAACTCACCAAGAGCCAGATCGCCGTCGATCCGGCGAGCTGCCAGAGCAGCCTTCCTGGCATCTTCGCCATCGGCGACGTGGCCAGCTATCCGGGCAAGCTCAAGCTCATCCTCACCGGTTTCGCCGAGGCCGCCGCGGCAGCCCATGCCATCTACCCGCTGGTCCACCCCGACCAGGCGCTGCATTTCGAATATTCCACGACCAAGGGCCGGCCGGGAAGTTAAAGAGATTCCCCACTTCCGGTCACTTCATCGAGTGCCCGCACGATATGGTCGGCCAGCTCGCGCAGATAGACCGAGCCCTTGATGGTGCGCAGTACGATGATGCTGCGGCGATCACGACCATCTTCAGCCCGGCGCACGAACTCGTGCTTTTCGAGGCGGTCGAGGGCCCGTGTCACGGCCGGCTTGGAGATTGCCAGCGACCGCGCCAAGTCGCGCACCGTGTGCGGCGGCGGATCGAGATAGACGGTCAGCAGCAGCGCCGTCTGGCGGGCAGAGAGGTCGGGTTGGTCGCCGCGCACGCCGTCCAGCAACGGTTTTTGCCAGAGCTTGAGGGCCTGTTGTGAATCGATGATGGCCACGACGTTCCGCTATTTCGTTGCGACTCCGTATCAAATATAGCGGTTACGGAGTCCCTAATCCAACGAATAGCGCTCAGCGACAAGGGCGAAAAGCGCACGCATGGTCTGGGCCTCGCCGCCCACCGGCCGGCCCGGACGGGCTCGTTTGTTCCAGGCATAGATGTCCAAGTGCGCCCAGGAACGGGCCTCGCTGACGAAACGCTTGAGGAAGAGCGCCGCCGTGATCGAACCGGCCATGCGCTCCTCGCCGGCGTTGTTGAGATCGGCGATGCGGCTTTCGATGTGGCGGCCATAGGGCGCCCACAGCGGCAGGCGCCAGAGCGGGTCGGCCTGGGCCTCGGCTTGGCGCGCCAGATCCGCGGCCAGGTCTTCGTCATCGGAGTAGAGTGCCGCGATCTCCGGACCGAGAGCGATGCGGGCGGCGCCAGTCAGCGTGGCGGCATCGAGCAGCAACTCCGGCTCCTCGGCATCGGCCTCGGCCAGGGCATCGGCCAGCACCAGGCGGCCTTCGGCGTCGGTGTTGCCGATCTCGACGCTGAGCCCCTTGCGACTTTGCAAAACGTCGCCCGGCCGCATGCTTAGGGCCGAGACGGAGTTGTCGACGGCCGGAATCAGCAGCCGCAACCTGAGGTTCAGGCCGGCGTCCATGATCATGCTGGTCAGCCCCAGCATGACGGCAGCACCGCCCATGTCTTTTTTCATCAGCGCCATGCCGTCGGCCGGCTTGATGTCGAGGCCGCCGGAATCGAAGCATACGCCCTTGCCCACCAGGGTCACTCGCGGCGCGCCTTCATCACCCCAGCAAAGGTCCAGCAGCCTGGGCGCGCGGTCGCTGGCCTGGCCCACGGCGTGGATCATGGGATAGCCGGCGTCAAGCAACGCCGCCCCGGTGGTGGCGCGGAAGGTGGCGCCGCGGCGTTCCGCCAATTGGCCCATCAGGGCCTCCAGCTCGGCCGGGCCGAGGTCGGCGGCCGGGGTGTTCACCAGGTCACGAACCATTTCCGTGGCCGCCGCCGTGCGCCGCACATCGGTCTGGTCGGCGCCTTCGGGCCAGACCAGATCGGCGGGCCGGCGCCGCGCCGGCCGGTAGCGCTCGAAGGCGTAGCAGCCTAGCGCCCAGCCCAACGCCGCCGGAGTGGCAAAATCTTGCGGATCGTCCAGGCGGTAGGTGCCGGCCGGCAGGGCCTGGGGCAGGCCGGCGAAGTCCCAAAGCCTGGCGATGCGGCTGCGTACCAGCAAGACGCCACCCGGCCGATCGAGGCCGGGCAGCAGCAGGTGGCGACCCGCCCGGGCCTCGAAGCGGTGGCTTTCGACCCAGCCCTTGAGCGCCTCGGGTTGAGCCTCCAGCCAGCTGGCAAAGCCATCGACATCGACGACCGTGATGGCGATGGCCCCAGGTGCATTCCCGGCGTCATCGAGCAGGTGATCGGTCAGCAAGACGCTTCTCCGCGGCGATGCTAGGTTTGTCGCTGCCGCCGAACAAGGCACGGCCGGCCACGGATTGCAAGCGCGCGAAGGAGCCCCCAATGCCCGAGCCCCATATCGTCATCGGTACACCGAATTTGTCGTCCTGGTCGCTCCGGCCTTGGCTCTTGTTGCACGACGCGGGGGTGCCGTTCGGCCAGACCGTGATCGACATCGAACGACCGGACCGCCGCCAACTGATCCTCGAGCACTCGCCGGCCGGCAAAGTACCGGTGCTCAAACATGTCGATAATTTGATCTGGGAATCGCTGGCCATTTGCGAATATCTAGCCGAGCTCCAACCTGAACGCGGCTGGTGGCCGGCAGCGGCCCCCGAGAGGGCTCGAGCCCGCACCATTAGCAGCGAGATGCACGCCGGCTTCGTGGCGCTGCGCCAAACCCTGCCGATGAATATCCGGGCCCGCGGGCTGACTTATGAGGATAGCCCCGAGGTGGCAGCCGACATCGCACGCATCATTGCCATTTGGCAGGATTGCCTGGGCGCGAACGGGGGCGGCCGCAAGGGCGAGCCCTTTCTCTTTGGCCGCTTCGGCATCGTTGACGCCATGTTCGCGCCGGTTGTGTCACGCTTCCGGAGCTACGGCGTGGCGCTCGACGGCAGCGTTGCGGACTACGCCGAAGCACTCTGGCAGCATCCCGGCATGCAAGCCTGGGCCGCTCTCCGCGACTAGGAACAAATAGGTCCCCCAAATAGGTCCCTGTCCCCAATATTAAGGTTAAATAGGTCCCTGTCCCCAATATTAAGGTTTGTTAAGAGGAGTGGCTGCCGAAAGTTAACACGCTATCGCATGATGCCGACGTTGCGGTAGTAGCGTTCGGCGCCCGGGTGCAGCGGCACGGTGACGCCGCTGAGCGCGGTTTCCAGGCGGATCTGCCGGCCCTGGATGTGGCCGTTGTCGAGGTGGCGGCGGTTGTTGGGATGCCACAGCGCCTGCGTCACCTTGAACACCAGTTCGGCATCGACCCCGGCGCCGACCACCCACTGAGCGCCCACTCCCAGCGTCACGGTCTCGCCGATGCCTTCGTAGGTGCCGGCCGGAATGACATCGCTGACGAAGAAGGAGTTGTGCTGGAGGGTGGACGCTGCACCGGTGCCGGCGATGGGCACCAGATCGATGTTGCCGTGGCTGGCCAGGTCGCTGACGGCCGAGGCGGGATAGCCGCCAACGAAGAAAAAGGCGTCAAGCCGGCCTTCCAGCATCTGCTCGGCAGCGAGCCCCGGAGGCATGTAGAGGACGTCGACGGCGCGCCGGTCGATGTCGTGGGCGGCCAGGATGATGAGGGCGTCGGCCTGGGTGCCCGAGCCCGCCGTATCCAGCGACACGCGCTTGCCCACCAGGTCGGCGATGGTGCGGATGCCGGAGCCCCGGCGAGCCACCAGATGCACGCTTTCGCGAAACAGATTGGCGATCACCCTGAGACCACTGGCGCGGCCCCGGCCTTCGTAGATCTGGGTGCCGTTGTAGGCCCAGTGCACGATGTCAGCCTGGGCCAGTCCCGAGCCCAGGCGGCCCATACCGATGGCGGCCAGGTTGGCCACGGAGCCGGCGCTCGACTGGGCAACCCCGATCAGACCGGGCACACCGCAGTTGCCGCCCTCCTCGCAGGGTCCCGAATCGGGCGGGCTGGAAATGACCCGGCCCAACAGTCCACCGATGGGAAAATAGCTGCCGCCGACGTTGCCGGTGCCGATGCGAAAAAAGCGCATCTCCTGGGCCGCCGCCGAGGCCCAGGCGGCACCGGCCACCCAGAGCCCGAGAACGAGAAAATACGCCAGCCCACGGCGCCAACGCCGTTTTCCAACCATGGCGGGGTTATACGCCGCTCAGCGCCACGCTCAAGGGTTTTCGGGTTCCAAAAGTGTCTCCAGGATCGTGGCGTTGGCGGTGAGGAAGGGATTTAAGAAAGTGACACCCTCCAATTGGCGCCCATCCTGAAAATCCTCGCTGATCAGAAAATCGCATTGGGCCTGGCGTGCCACCGCCCACATCATGGCATCCCAAAAGGCGATGCCATGCAAGACTACCGCATCCATGGCCCGCACGAAGGTCTCTTCGTCAGCGCCGCGAATGGCAAATACTTCACGCCAATCGGTCACGAATTCCTTGACAACCGTCGGTTCGGCTTTGGCCTTGCGCGTCGCCACGAAAAAAAACTCGGCCAGACATTGTAAGACCAGCATGCTGTCAACGTTGGTAGCTCGCGTAATCAGATCACCGGCGACTTCGTGCTTGGTACCAGCACCCGAATCGGCGGCATAGACCAGAATATTGGTGTCGAAGGTGATTCTCACCGTTTGTAAATCTCGTCGCGGACCACCTTTACGCCGCCCAGCGCTATTCCCCGTTTCATGCGTCGGGTCATGCGCTTCACTGCCGCCGCCCGTTTGCGATCGAGTTCCACTGCCGAGGCTGGCCCCAGCCTGGCCACGGGTTTGCCCCGTCGCGTGATCAGCACCTCTTCACCATCGGCAGCCGCCGCGAGTAGCTTGGAAAAGGATTGATTGGCCTCGCGGGCCGAAACTGTTTTCATCTCCGCCTCTTTGTAGTGATGACACTACAATATCTCGATGGGCAGCGTTGGACAAGAAATTCTTCCCGGTGATTTTCACCGCTTGCCACCGCGACAATCTTTGTGACACAATTCTATTAGATGTGACACAATTTCGGTTCAGCGACATGCTGCAAATCGGCATACGCCAGATGCGGGCGGCGCTCAGTCGCCTCGACGAGTTGCTGGCCCGCGAAGGGGAGATCGTCATCACCCGACACGGCAAGGCCATCGGCCGCCTGTTGCCGCCCGAGAGCAATGCGCCGCCGCCTTCCCATGCCGACCTCCGGGCCGCCATGCCCAGACTCGGGGTGGGCAGCGAGGTGCTGTTGCGTCAGGACCGCGAGGAGCGGTGAGCCCCTACATCGACACCAGCGCCCTGGCCAAATGGTATCTCAACGAAGCCCGTTCGCTGGACTTCGAGGCCTTTATCCGGGGCCAGCGCGGCGCCCTGATAAGCCGTCTTACGGTGATAGAATTGCGCTGCCTGCTGGCCCGGCGGCGGCGTGCCGGGGAATTGTCGGAAGCCCTCGAGCGGCGCGCGTTTGCCACCTTCGAAAACGATCTGGCCCAGGGTTCTCTCGACTTGCGGCCGCTCCACGACGGCCAGGCGATTCTCGCTCTGGAGCTGTTGTCGGCGCTGCGTCGCCACGCCTTGAGCATGATCGACGCACTGCATCTGGCGGTGGCCCGCGATGCCGCCGCCACGGCCATCGCCAGCGCCGATCGAGTGATGATCGCAGCAGCCGAAAGCCTCGGGTTCGAAGTCGTGCGGTTCGACTGAGGCGCGATTTCGGCAGCCCTTGACTATAGTGTTGCCGGGAATGCAGGAGGAAAGTCCATGAAAGCGTTGGTGCAGCGGGTCAGCGTGGCGGACGTCACGGTGGCCGGCGAGGTTTTGGGCAAGATCGAGGCCGGCGTGTTGGTGCTGGTATGCGCCGTACCCGGCGACGGACAGGAGGAGGTCGAAAAGTTGGCCCGCAAGATCGCCAATTTGCGAATCCATGCAGATGAAGCCGGCAAGATGAACCTCTCGCTTGTGCAGAGCGCAGGCAGCGCGCTGGTGGTCAGCCAGTTCACTCTGGCCGCCGACCTCAGCCGCGGCAACCGGCCGGGATTCACCGGTGCCGCAGCACCAGCCGAGGCGGAAGCGCTTTACGAAGACTTCTGCACCGCCCTGGCGGGCCACGGCGTGCCGGTGGAGAGAGGCCGCTTCGGTGCCGACATGGCAGTCAATTTGGTCAACGACGGCCCGGTGACGATCTGGATCGATACCGCGGCATGAGCGGCAGCCCCTTTCCCGTGCGCAACCGGCCCTTTGCCGAAGCGCCGGAGGATTTCGTCGCCCGCCTGACGGCAATGCACGGCCTCGAAGGCCGGCTTTCCTTCACCGCCTTTTTGCGCCGCACGGCTGAGCGCCGGCTCGACCACACCGCCCTGGTGGTGGACCAGCGCACCTTGAGCTACGGCGCGCTGTTCGCCGCCATCGACGATGCGGCCGCCTGGCTAGTGCACGAGGCCAGGCTGGTGCCGGGGCGGCGCGCCGCCCTGATGATCGGCAACAGCGAGCACTATCTCATCTGGTACCTGGCCATGCTGGCCGCCGGCATCGTCGCGGTGCCGCTGAATACCAAGCTGGTGGGGCGCGAGGTAGCGTTCCAGCTCACCGATTCCGAGGCCCAACTGGTAGTCACGGAAAGCACACACCTGGCAGTCGTCGAGGCCGCCAAGGCTGAGGCCGGCATTGCGCCAAGACATTTCCTGGTGGACCGGGAAACTCCCCCCGCCGGAAACCACGACATGCCGCCTGTACCGAAGATCACGGCCGATGCCGCCGTCTACTACACCTCGGGCACCACGGGCCGGCCCAAGGGCGTAATTCTGGATCATCGCGGCATGATCTTCATGGCGCTGCAGGGCACGCTGTGCAACGAATACGATGATCCGGGCTTGGTATTCCTCTCGATGATGCCGCTCTTTCACATCGCCTCGCACGTGCTGACCCTGCCGGTACTGCACCTCGGCGGATTGGCGGTGATCGAGACCTACGCCACCGAGCGCATGCTGCAGGTGATCGCGGGCAGGGGCGTCAATTGCTTTTTCGCCGTGCCCTCGATGCTGCTGATGATGGCCGGCTCGGCTGAGCGCCATGAACATGACCTCAGCGGCGTCCGGGTCATCCAGTACGGTGCCGCCCCCATGGCCACCGAGCGCATGGACGAGATCCAGGCGCTGTTCCCCAACGCCCACTTCGTCCACAACATGGGCCAAACCGAATCGGTTGGCCTGATCACCAGCCTCGACAGCGCCAGAGCCTGGGACAAAAACGGCTCCATCGGCGTTGCCATTCCCGGCGGCCGCCGCCGTGTGGTCGACGCTGCCGACCAAGACGTAGAGCCAGGCACGGTCGGCGAGCTGATCTCGCAGGGCCCAAATATGATGCGGGGCTACCTCAACAACCCGGACGCCAGCGCCGAGACGCTACGTGGTGGCTGGCTGCACACCGGCGATCTCGGCTATCTCGACGACGACGGATTCCTTTATCTCGTCGACCGCCAGAAGGACATGATCATCCGCGGCGGCGAGAACATCTATTCGACCGAAGTGGAAGACGTGCTCTACATGCACCCGGGCGTCGGCCTGGCCGCCGTGGTGGGGGCGCCCAATGAGCTCTTCGGCGAGGAAGTGGTGGCCTTCCTGCAGCCCGCTGAGGGCGTCAGCCAATCAGCCGACGACGAGATCACGGCGCACTGCCGCCGACACCTGGCGTCATTCAAGGTGCCGGTGAAGCTGGTTTGGCTCGACGACTTTCCCCTTACCGCAACGGGTAAGATCCAAAAGCACGAACTCAAGCGGCTGCTGGACTGAGTCCCGGTCCCCGCCCGCGGCGGCGGAGCAGCAATACGGCGATCGCCATGTTCATCAGGTTGAAGCCGATGGCGTTGAGGAACGAAATCGTGTAGCTGCCCGTCAGATCGTAGAGCGCGCCGGCCATCCAGCCGCCCAGCGCCATGCCGATGACGGTGAACAACAACGCCAGGCTGATACGCCAGCCGGCCTCGCCGGCCGGGAAATAGCGCCTGACGATCATGGCATACGAGGGCACGATGCCGCCCTGGGCCAGCCCGAAAGCTACCGAGAGGGCGTAGAACGTGGTCAGTTCCTCGGCCAGCATGAAGGCGGCCAGCACCAGGCATTGCGCCACCGAGCCCAGCAGCAGCGTGCGCAGGCCGCCGATGCGGTCCGAAATCCAGCCCGAGCCGAGCCGGCTGACGACGCCGAAGCCCAGCATCAGGGCCAGCATCTCGGCGCCCCGGGCAGCAGCAATGTCGAGGTCGCCGACATAGGGCACGATGTGCACCTGGGGCATCGACATGGCGGCGCAGCAGCCGATGCCGGCGCAGCAGATCAGGCCCTGCAGCGTGAGCCGCGAAAAGCCCAAGGGCCGTGCCGCCAGGGCCTCGCCAGCCAATTCGCCGGAGGCCAACTCGGGCGGCCGGCGATAAAGCAGCATCGCCAGCGGCAGCATGGTGACCAAAGCGAACAAGCCGATATCGCCGAGCGCCCCGCGCCAGCCGTCGCTGTCGATAAGGTTCTGCATCACCGGTGGCCAAATCGCGCCGGCCACGTAGCTGCCACTGATGGCGATGGCCATGGCCAGTCCGCGGCGGCGTACGAACCAGTGCGAGATGTCGGCCACCAGCGGCCCGAAGGTGGCCGAGGCGCCGATCCCCGCCAAAAGCCCGAACCAAATCGCGACTTCCCAAACCCCACCGGCCCGCGCCGCCAGCACCAAGCCGCCAGACAGCACAAACGCAGACAGCAGCGCCGGCAGCATGATGCCGATGCGATCGGTGAGCCGGCCGATGGCCACGCCGCCGAGGCCGAAGCCGATCATGAACAGCATGTAGGGCAGCGAGGCCAGGCCGCGGCTGACGCCGAACTCCTGGGCCAGTGGCCCCAGAATCATGATCGAGCCGTACATCGGCGCCGCGCCGACGGTCATCAGCGCCAGCGCCGCGGCCAGCCGCACGAAGGGATATATCGGGCGGCCGTCGGCGGCCTTCGGGTGTGGGTTCACGGGTTGCCTGTTTTGGGGGGTTGGAGGAATCCGGAAGTACGCCATCGCTCCGCCATAGCGAACCACCAACAACAGGATAACATGTCCGGGCAACGAGGCGAACGGCGAGCGGGCCGGGACAGGCCGCAGCCCGGCAGCCAGGGAGAAAACGAGACATGCAACAACAGGAACTGGGCCGGCGGTTATTTTCCTTCGGCGTGATCACCGACACCCACGTCAATCAGGGGGAGGACGAGTGCAACTCCCCCTACCAGGCCAATGTCCTGGCCAACCGGCGCATGCGCCATGTGATCCGTGACCTGAATTCGCGGCACTTGGAATTCGTCGTCAATATCGGTGACCTGGTGCATCCGGTGCCGGCCATCCCCGACCTTTACGGGCAAGCGGCGGCACGCTTCCATGAACAGGTCAAGGATCTGAAGCACAAGCTCTATCTGACGCCGGGCAATCACGACGTCGGCGACAAGCCCAACGATTGGGCCCCGGCGGCCGGTGTGCATGAGGACCATCTGGCGCTGTGGGACAAGCATTTCGGGGCCCAGTACCAGTCCTTCGACCATGACGATTGCCATTTCGTCATCATCAACGCCCAGATCATCAACTCAGGCTTCGCCGGCGAGGCGGCGCAACGCCAGTGGCTGGAAGCGGATCTGGAAGCCAACAGGGGCAAACGCATCTTCCTGCACAGCCACTATCCGCCCTATTTCTCGAAGCCGGACGAGGAGGTGAACTACGACAACATCGCCGAACCGGGACGGTCGTGGTTGCTGGGCCTGCTTGCGACCTACCAGGTCGAGGCCCTGCTGGTCGGCCATGTGCATAATTTCTGGTACTACCGCCATGCCGAGACCGATTGCTACTTGCTGCCATCGACGGCTTTCGTACGTCTGGATTACAGCGAAATGTACCGCGTGCGGCCCGGCCCCGACACGGAGTTCGGCCGTAACGACCGGCCGAAGCTGGGCTATTTCGTCGTCCATGTGCACGAGCACGGCCACGTCTGCGACATCATCCGCACCTACGGAGAGGTGGCCGAGGCCGGCAGCCCCGAGCCCCGGCCCGTCGAACGCCTAGCTCCGCTGCACCCGCGTCTCAACAAGCGCAGCGGTTTCGGTTTCGACATGCGCCAGAACTGGATGGAGATCGTCGAGATTCCGCCCACCGGCGGCCTCGATGAATTCGACCGCAAGGAGGTGCGCAACGACTATCCCTTGATGGCCATCTGGGAGATGGGCGTGCGCAAGCTTCGCCTTCCCCTGCGGGACCTGTTGCTGGCCGAGAGGCGCCAGCGCCTGCGCAGCCTGCAGGCCCATGGCCATGAGTTCACGCTGTTCACGTTCGGCGACCCGTCCCCCCTTCATCGCGAATTGATCCTGGCCCACCAGGACATCTTTTCGGCCTGGGAGATCGGGGTTAACTGGGACGTCCTGGAGCACATCGTCGGCGGCATCGGAGAGATCGCCCGCCAGGTCGATCTGCCCGTCTATTTGTCACGGCTGCGCTCGATCGACGAGCAGCGCACGGAAGCCGGAAAGTACTATCACGCCATCAACCAGGGCTTCCTGGCCGACGACCGTGACCAGATGGCCGGCCTTCTGGCACGTGCCGAACTGAAAGGTGCGCTCGCTGGTTTTGTTTTCCGCTTGACCCTCGATCAATCGCCCTGGGAGACCATCGCCAGGGCCAGTTCCCTGGCCGCCGAAATGGGCGTCCGGGCGTCGGTGCATTTGCGCATGTTCGGCGCCAATCCGGCAGAAGAAGCGGCCGACGACCAGCAGATCATGAGCCGCATTGCCGAAGCCATGATGGCGGCCGCGGCCCACGACAACGTCGCCGTTTACGCCGACACCCTGGCCGACAACGACCGCGGCTATTTCCCCCGCCAGGGCGTGCTTGACCGCCTGTGGAATCCCCGGGCGGGCTTCCATGTGGTGCGCCACCTGAACGCCGCTCTCAACCGGCTCACCGGGCCCTTGACGACGGGCAGGACCGGGGCTTGCGCCGGCGGCCATTTCGTCGGCCTGCAATCGGACCACGGCCCTGTCATCCTGGTGCTCCCGGATGCTTCGGCCACGCAGATCACGGTTCCCGCCGGCCCCGGCCCCGGCCGCCGCATCGATTTGGGCAGCGGGGTCATCGAACCGGCCGACAGCGACGGCTCGTCTTTGACCCTGGCGCTGGCCGGCGGCGGTGTTGCGCCGGTCCTGATCGTTCCGGGTTAGTACCCACTATCACAAAAGGATGGCACGTCTGACGGCCAGGAAGGACCACAGGGACAACCTTGTGCTAGGAGCGTGGTCCGCCGTGATGGGGGACCATCACAAGGACCGCGGGACGACGTCCGATGGTCCTTCATGGCCGCCCT
>NZDS01000133.1 GCA_002690215.1 Rhodospirillaceae bacterium
CGGGTGCGCCACTCGACGCCCGGCGTCGGCCTGATCTCGCCGCCGCCGCACCACGACATCTATTCCATCGAGGACCTGGCCCAGCTCATCCACGACCTCAAGAACGTCAACCCCGAGGCCCGAATTTCGGTAAAGCTGGTGTCCGAGATCGGGGTCGGCACGGTGGCCGCCGGCGTCTCCAAGGCGCACGCCGACCACGTCACCATTTCGGGCTTCGACGGCGGCACCGGGGCCAGCCCCATCACTTCGATTCAGCATGCCGGCAGCCCCTGGGAGATCGGCCTGGCCGAGACCCACGAGACATTGGTGCGGAACAGGCTACGAGGCCGCATCGCGGTCCAGGTCGACGGTGGTCTGCGCACCGGGCGCGACGTCGTGGTGGCGGCTCTGCTGGGCGCCGACGAATTCGGTTTCGCCACGGCGGCACTGATTTCCGAGGGCTGCCTGATGATGCGCAAGTGCCACCTCAACACCTGCCCGACCGGGGTGGCGACCCAGGATCCGGAACTGCGCAAGCTCTTCAGCGGCCGGCCCGAGCACGTCATCAACTACTTCACCTTCGTTGCCAACGAGGTGCGCGAGCTGATGGCCGAATTGGGATTCCGCACAATGAACGAAATGATCGGGCAGCGTGAGTTTCTGGATTCCAGCCGCGCCATCGATCACTGGAAGGCCCGCGGCCTCGATCTGGGCGGCCTTTTGTGCGAGCTCGACCCCGGGCCCGACGTCGCCATCTACAACTGCGAGCCACAGAACCACGGGCTCGAGAAGGCGCTGGACCATAGTCTTATCGAACAGGCCCTGCCGGCCATCGAGAGCGGCCAGCCGGTGAGCATCGAATGCCCGATCTCCAACGTCAACCGTACCGTCGGCGCCATGCTGTCGGGCCGTATCGCCCTGAAGTACGGCCATGAAGGCCTCAACGACGACACCATCCAGGTCAAGTTCACCGGCAGCGCCGGTCAGAGCTTTGGCGCCTTCCTCAGCGCTGGCGTCGGCTTCGAACTGGAAGGCGACGCCAACGACTATGTCGGCAAAGGCCTCTCGGGCGGGCGCTTGGTGATCTATCCACCGGCGGTCTCGAGTTTTACGCCGGAAGAGAACATCCTGATCGGCAACACCGTGCTCTATGGCGCCGTCAGCGGCGAATGCTACTTCCGCGGCGTCGCCGGTGAGCGCTTTGCCGTACGCAACTCGGGCGTCACCACGGTAGTCGAAGGCGTCGGCGACCACGGCTGCGAATACATGACCGGCGGCATCGTCGTGGTGCTGGGCCGCACCGGGCGCAATTTCGCCGCCGGCATGAGCGGCGGCATCGCCTACGTGCTCGACGAGACCGACGATTTCGAGGTGCGCTGCAACATGGCGATGGTGGAACTGCAGCCGATATCGGACGAGGACCGGGTGCTGGAGGACCTCGACCACCAGCGCGGCGATCTCGAGACTCACGGCCGCGTCGACATCGTGCATGACATGACGCGCTACGACGCCCAGCGCCTGTATATGCTGATCGAAAACCACCTGCGATATACCAACAGCGAGCGGGCGCGGTTGATCCTCGACAACTGGGACGACTACCTGCCCAAATTCGTCAAGGTCATGCCGGTCGACTACCGGCGCGCACTGCAGGAAATGCAGGCCTCCTCCCGCGTCACCGAGCGCACCGGCGTCAGCGTCGCGGTGGGGGACTGAGGCCATGGGCAGGCCCACAGGTTTCAAAGAGATCCACCGCCGCGACCGCTCCTATGCGCCGGTCTCCCAGCGCGTGCGCCATTTCGGCGAGTTCGTGATACCGCTCAGTGAGGCCGAGACGCGCCAGCAGGGCGCACGTTGCATGGACTGCGGCATTCCCTTCTGTCACACCGGCTGTCCGGTCAGCAACATGATCCCTGACTGGAACGACGCAACCTATCGCGGCGGCTGGCGGGAAGCCCTCGAGGTGTTGCACTCGACCAACAATTTCCCCGAATTCACCGGCCGTGTCTGTCCCGCTCCCTGCGAGGCGGCCTGCACCCTCAACATCACCGACCGCCCGGTGACTATCAAGACCATCGAGTGTTCGATCGTCGAGAAAGGCTGGCAGGAAGGCTGGATAGGGCCGCAGATTCCGGCCCACCGCAGCGGCCGCCAAGTGGCCATCGTCGGCTCCGGTCCGGCCGGCCTGGCCTGCGCCCAACAACTCGCCCGGGCCGGTCATGGCGTCGTGGTGTTCGAAAAGAACGCCCGCATCGGCGGCCTCTTGCGCTATGGCATTCCCGATTTCAAGCTGGACAAGGCCATCATCGACCGGCGCATGGCGCAGATGCGGGCCGAAGGCGTCGAGTTTCGGCCCAACACCCACATCGGCGTCGGTGTCCCGGCGGCCGAGCTGCTGGAGAAATTCGACGCTCTGGTGCTGGCCGGTGGCGCCGAGCATCCGCGCGACATGCCGGTGCCAGGCCGCGAACTCGACGGCGTCCACTTCGCCATGCCCTTTTTGATGCAGCAGAACCAGCATCTGGCAGGCGAACAAGTCACCGCCAGCCAACCCATTAGCGCCGAAGGCAGGCACGTCGTGGTCATCGGCGGCGGCGATACAGGATCCGACTGCGTCGGCATCTCGATCCGTCAGGGCGCCGCCACGGTGACGCAACTGGAGATCATGCCCAAGCCGCCGGAGCGCGAGGAAAAGGAGCTGGTCTGGCCCAACTGGCCCAACAAGCTGCGTACCTCGACCTCCCACGAGGAGGGCTGTGATCGCGACTGGGGGGTTTCGACGACGGCGGTCAAGGGATCCAACGGCCGCGTCGAGGCGCTCGAGCTGGTGCGGGTACGCTGGGACGAGGCCGAAGACGGCCGGTTCAGCATGCTCGAGATCGCCGGCAGCGAATTCGAGCTCAAGGCCGACCTGGTGCTGCTAGCCATGGGCTTCGTGCGGCCGAGCCACGAAGGCCTCTTGGAAAGCCTGGGCGTCAGTCTCGATGAGGGCGGCAACGTCGCCGCCAATACCGTCGACTACCAGACCTCGGTCGACAAGGTCTTCGCCGCCGGCGACATGCGCCGTGGTCAGTCGCTGGTGGTCTGGGCCATCCGCGAAGGCCGCCAATGCGCCCGTGCGGTCGACGAATTCCTCACCGGCGCCTCGGGCCTGCCGCGCTAAGCGGCACGGTCGCCCCTTAGTTTTCCATTTGATTTCAATTGGTTAAAAATATTTCTCGAAATTCATTGACATATTTGCACAATTGCGCAAATATACATGAACGCAAGTAAGGAGCACCCCACCATGCCGACCAACCCGACGCCGTTGGAAGTGGCTTCGAACCCGGATGAGGAAAGCCTGCGACATTCCGGCCTCGAAGGCCTGCTGGAGCCGCGCCTCTTCAAGGCGCTCGGCGATCCCACCCGGGTGGCCATCCTGCTCACACTGGCGCAATCGCGTGACGGCCTGCCGGTGGGCGAGGTGGCGGCGCGCAGTCCGGTCGACGTCTCGGTGGTATCGCGTCATCTGGCGGTGCTGCGCGAGGCCGGCATCGTCGAGTGCGAACGCCAGGGCAAGGTGGTGTTTTATTGGGTGCGCTATGGCGCCCTGACCGCCAGTCTGCGAGCTCTTGCCGATGCCATCGAACAATGTTGCCCTCCTGAAGGAGTCCATTGATGCCACTCTCCGTATATCTTCCGCAATTGCAGGATTCGCTGATTTTTTTCGCCATCGTGTCGGCGGAGATGACGGTCCTTTTCATCGGTATCACCTTTCTCGTGGGCATTATTCTGGAACTCTTTCCGGCCGAGCGCATCAGCGCCATCATGTCGGCGCGGCGCGGCCACGGCTATGCGGTGGGCGCCGGCCTGGGGGCGCTGACGCCCTTTTGCAGTTGCTCGACCATTCCGCTGACCATGGGTCTGATCAAGGCACGCGCCGGCTTCGGCCCGACCATGACGTTCCTCTTCACCTCGCCACTGGTCAATCCGCTGTTGGTGGCGTTGCTGTGGATGGCACTAGGCATCCAGTTCACCGTGGTCTACGTCGGCATGGCGCTGGTCCTGACGGTGACCATCGGCTATCTGCTCGACCATTTCCGTTTCGACCGTTTCATCCGGGCCGACCTGCTGGTGACCAAAACCTCTTGTGGCGCGGCACCCGAAGCCACGCCGCCCAACGACACCACGGTGCGGGCCGCCGCGGTGCGCCTCTTTCGTGATCGGGTGCGGCTCAAGGAGCTGCTCGTCGATGCCCTAGGCCAGTTCCGCACCTTCCTGCCCTTCATCATCGTCGGCATCGGCATCGGCGCCGTCACCTATGGCTTCGTGCCCCAGGATTTCTTCGCCAGCATCGCCGGTTCCGACAGCCCCTGGGCCATCCCGGCCTCGGCCGTGATCGGCATTCCGCTGTACGTGCGACCCAGCACCATGGTGCCTATGGTCATGCCGCTGGCCGCCAAGGGCGTGGCGCTGGGGGCCATCGCCGCCCTGATCATCGGCGCCGCCGGGGCCAGCCTGCCGGAAGTGGTGATGATGAAGCGTATGTTCCGCCTGCCCATGATCGCCGCCTTTCTAACCGCAGTTCTGACCATCGCCGTGACCACGGGATTCGTTTTCCAGGCGGTGGTCGCCTGATCGCCAGGGGACTATGGACGGGCAGCAGCAAGAGAAAATCATCCAGGAGCTCGCGCGGGACTACGAAAGCCGCTGCGAGAACTGGTCCTGGGTGATCCGGCTGGCCAAGCTGACGCTCTTGCTGCTGCTGATCGGCAAACTCTACATCGCAGTCCTTCTGATGTTCGGGCTTTACTGTCTCGAGCACCAATTGCTGGCCCCCTTCGGCTACCGGCCGACAACCGGGTTTCTCGTCGACCTGATCGTCAGCAAAGAGAAATTCATCGCCCGCAGATTGGCGCAGCGGAAAGAACCCCCGCATGAGGGCTTGGCGCCGGACGGGTAAGGCGCTATACAGCCGGGCCGACGGCCCGCCCCTCCCCGCCCCCGCGCTCCATATGCCCTTTCGCAACATCGCCATCATCGCCCACGTCGACCACGGCAAGACCACGCTGGTCGACCAGTTGCTGCGCCAAAGCGGCACCGTGCGCGCCAACCAGCAGATGGCCGAGCGCGCCATGGACAGCTTCGACCTGGAGCGCGAGCGCGGCATCACCATTCTTTCCAAATGCACCTCGGTGGCCTGGCAGGACGTGCGCATAAACATCGTCGACACCCCCGGCCACGCCGATTTCGGCGGCGAGGTCGAACGGATTCTCAGCATGGTCGACGGCGTGCTGATCCTGGTCGATGCCGCCGAAGGCCCCATGCCACAAACCAAGTTCGTCACCGCCAAGGCACTCAAGCAGGGTCTCAGACCCATCGTCGTGATCAACAAGGCCGACCGCCCCGACGCCCGCATCGACGCCGTCCACGAAGAGATCTTCAACCTCTTCATCAGTCTCGACGCCGACGAACAACAGCTCGATTTTCCGCTGCTCGTGGCCTCGGCCAAGGAAGGCTGGGCGGCAGCCGATGTGGCGGCGCCGCGGCTCGGACTGGAGCCGCTCTTCGATCTTGTGCTGGCCCATGTGCCGCCGCCCCTCACCGGCGGCGCCGAAGCTCCCATGGCCATGCTGGCGACGACGCTGGAGGCCGATCCCTACCTGGGCCGGCTGCTCACCGGCCGCATCCACTCCGGGCGCTTGCACCGCAATGCCCAGGTGCGCGCCCTGGCGCCTGACGGCAGCGTTATCGAGCAGACCCGCATCACCCAGTTGCTGGCCTTCCGTGGCCTCGAGCGCGAGCAGGTGGCCGAGGCCGAAGCCGGTGACATCGTCGCCGTAGCCGGCTTCCAAAAAGCCACCGTGGCCGACACCATCGGCGATCCCCAGGTGACCGAGGCCCTGGCCGCCCAGCCCGTCGACCCGCCGACGCTGGCCATGACGTTTTCCATCAACGATTCGCCGCTGGCCGGCCGCGACGGCGCCAAGGTGACCTCGCGGATGATCCGCCAGCGCCTGTTGCAGGAGGCCGAGGGCAACGTCGCCATCGGCATCAGCGAGGCGCCCGAGGGCGACGCCTTCGTGGTCGCCGGGCGGGGAGAGCTGCAGCTCGGCGTGCTCATCGAGACCATGCGCCGCGAGGGCTATGAGCTTTCCATCAGCCGGCCCAGGGTGCTCTACCAGGAAGATCCCGAAAGCGGTCGCCGGCTCGAGCCCATCGAGGAGGTGCAGATCGACGTCGACGACGAACACGCCGGCCCGGTCCACGAGCAGCTCGGCCAGCGCCGGGCCGAGTTGATCGACATGCGCCAGGCCGGCGGCAAGTCGCGGCTCACCTTTCTCGCGCCCACCCGCGGCCTGATCGGCTATCACAGCGATTTCCTCTCCGACACTCGGGGCTCAGGCGTCATGCACCGGGTTTTCAATTCCTATGGGCCCTACCGGGGCGACATCGGCGGACGCGCCAACGGCGTGCTGATTTCCACCAACCAAGGCGCCGCCGTGGCCTACGCGCTGTGGAACCTGGAGGAACGCGGACCGATGTTCATCGTGCCGGGCGCCGCGGTCTATACCGGCATGATCATCGGCGAACACACGCGCGGCTCAGACCTCGAGGTCAACCCGCTGAAAGCCAAGCAGCTGACCAACATCCGGGCCGCCGGCAAGGACGACGCCGTGCGCCTGACCACGCCGCGTCTGTTGGATCTGGAAAGCGCGCTGAGTTACATCCAAGACGACGAACTGATCGAGGTGACACCACGCTCGATCCGGCTGCGCAAACGGCTCTTAGACCCCCACGCCCGTAAGCGCGCTGCCCGGGCGGCAAAGGCGAGCTAACGCGGGCCACATTGGTCATTCCCGCGAAAG
>NZDS01000134.1 GCA_002690215.1 Rhodospirillaceae bacterium
GCGGCCTGGTCGCCGCCCAGCACCGAGATGCGCGCGTTGGGCCACATCCAGAGGAAGCGCGGACCGTAGGCCCGGCCACACATGCCGTAGTTGCCGGCACCGAAGGAGCCGCCGATGATGATGGTGATCTTGGGCACGTTGGCGCAAGCCACGGCCGTCACCATCTTGGCGCCGTCCTTGGCGATGCCGCCGGCCTCGTACTTGGCCCCGACCATGAAGCCGGTGATGTTCTGCAAGAAAATCAGCGGTATCCCCCGCTGGCAGCAGAGTTCGATGAAGTGCGCTCCCTTGAGTGCCGATTCCGAGAACAGCACGCCATTATTGGCCACGATGCCGACAGGATAACCGTGTATGCGGCCAAATCCTGTGACGAGCGTCACACCGTAGAGTTTTTTAAATTCGTCGAATTCGCTACCGTCGAGAAGCCGCGCGATGACCTCGCGCACGTCGTAAGGGATGCGTACGTCCTTGGGGATCAGGCCATGCAACTCGGCCGGGTCGTATTTGGGTTCACGCGCCGGCTTAAGCGTCAGGTTGGGCGCCTTCTGCCGGTTCAAATTAGCCACCACGCGGCGCGCCATGCGCAGCGCGTGGCGGTCGTCCAGCGCATAGTGGTCGGTAACGCCCGAGGTGCGGGAATGGACGTCGGCGCCGCCCAGTTCCTCGGGCGTGACGATTTCGCCGATCGCCGCCTTGACCAGCGGCGGCCCGCCGAGAAAGATGGTTCCCTGCTTGCGCACGATTATGGATTCGTCCGACATCGCCGGGATATAGGCGCCGCCGGCCGTGCACGAGCCCATGACCACGGCGATCTGCGGAATGCCGGCACCCGACAGCGTGGCCTGGTTGAAGAAGATGCGGCCGAAGTGTTCGCGATCGGGAAAGACTTCGTCCTGGTTGGGCAGGTTGGCGCCGCCCGAATCGACGAGATAGATGCAGGGCAGGTTGTTGAAGCGGGCGATCTCCTGGGCCCTGAGGTGCTTCTTCACCGTCAGGGGAAAGTAGGAGCCGCCCTTGACGGTGGCGTCGTTGGCCACCACGACGCATTCCGTGCCCTCGACGCGGCCGATGCCGGTGATGATGCCAGCGCCGGCAATGTTGTCGCCATACATGTCGTGGGCCGCGAGCTGCGAGAGCTCGAGGAAGGGCGAGCCCGGATCCAACAGCCGGCGCACACGCTCACGCGGCAGAAGCTTGCCGCGCTTGAGGTGCCTGAGCCGCGATTTCTCACCGCCACCCAGCTTGACCTGACTGACCTGCTGCCTCAAGTCGTCGACCAGGCCCGCCATGTGCTCCGCGTTTTCGGCATAGCTTTCGCTGCGCGTGTCCAGGCTGCTTTCGAGCACGGTCATGGCGCCAACCGGAAAAATGTCTGCAACGTGAATTCCTACTCTCTATCCATTGGTTGTATCCATTGGCTGCCGCCTCTTTTAGCATGGCCGGTGGCGGTTGGCGTCAGTCAAGGCGCGACCGCGAAGTTTTGTTCGTCGTTCCTTCATGAGGCGGGTGCAGCATGACCTATCAGGCTTTCGATCTCAGCGGCAAGGTTGCGCTGATTACAGGCGGCAACGGCGGTATCGGACTGGGCATGGCGGAGGCCGTAGCCCAAGCCGGCGCCAGCGTCTGCATTTGGGGCCGCAACGAAGAAAAGAACGCCACCGCCCAGGCCCAACTCGAAGCCACCGGCGTCAAGGCCCTGGCGCTGCCCATCGACGTCGGCGACGAGGCCGCCGTGGCCGATGGCATGGCCCGAACCATCGCCGAATTCGGCCGCATCGACGCCTGCTTCGCCAACGCCGGCGTCAGCACCCGAGGCAAATCGATCTTCGACATCTCGGCCGAGGAGTGGCGCCGCGTCACGGCCATCAACCTGGATGGCGCCTTCTTCACCATGAAGGCCGCAGCGGCCCACATGAAGGAGCGAGCCAAGGCCGGCGATCCCGGCGGCCGGCTGATCGGCACGGCCAGCCTGGCGGCCGTCTCGGGCGCGCCGGGTAACGAACACTACGCCGCCACCAAGGGCGGCCTGATCTCGATGATCAAGGCCCTGGCCGTGGGCATGGCGCGCCACGGCGTCACCGTCAACGCCGTGCTACCGGGCTGGATCGAGACGGCCATGACCAGCGACGCTTTCGCCTGGGAGAAATTCGAACAAGCCGTGCTGCCGCGCATCCCCATGCGGCGTTGGGGCAAGCCCGAGGACTTCGGCGCCATCGCCGTCTACATCATGTCCGACGCCTCGGGCTACCACACCGGCGAAACCTTCATGATCGACGGCGGGTATTTCCTGTTCTAGATCATTCTAGATCACGATACGGCCGGGGGGTTCGCCGCGATCCTGGCGCGCCACCATCTCGGCGAAGGCAGCTTCCAGGTGGCCGACCAGCCCGGCTGTGTCGAACAGCGCGCATGTCTCGCGGCCGGCTTGCAGGCGCTGGCGCAGGTTCAGCAGGCGACCAGGGTTGCGAGCCAGCTCCAGCGCGGTTTCCTCGTATTCGGACGGCGTCGCGACGATCAGCTCATCGAGCCCCGCCGCCGCCACCAGGCTGGCGCCGACCCGGGCCGCAAAGCTGGCGCCGGGACAGGTCAGCACCGGCACCCCGGCCCACAACGCATCGCTGGCCGTGGTGTGGGCATTGCAGACCAGGGTGTCGAGAAAGAGATCAGCAGCCTGGCAGCGCGCCAGATGGGCTTCGGGGTCGAGGCGCGGCGCGGCGATGAGGCGCTCACCGTCCAGCCCCCGCGCGGCGGCCTCGCGGCGAAGATTCTCCAGCGTCTCGGGACTGTCGACCAGCAGCCACAACGCGGCCTCAGGCAAGCGCTCGAGCAGGCCCAGCCAAAGCCCCAGGGTGGCCGCATCGATCTTGCGCGAGACGTTGAAGCAGCAGAAGACGAAGCCCTCAGGCAGCCCCAACTCGGCCCGTGGCGGCACCGGTCCCAGACCCAGGGCTCGGTGGCTGTTGACCTGGTAGCTCCCGGGCAGCAGCACCGGCGCCTCGCTAAGAAAAGCTTCATGTTCGGACGGCACCAGCCATCGGTCGGCAATAAGATAGTCCATGTAAGCGGCACCCGTGGTACCGGGAAAGCCCAGATAGGAAACTTGCAGCGACGCCCCCCTGAGAGCGAAAACTCGGTTGCGGTTACCGCTGACGAAGCCATCGAGATCGACCAGCACGTCGAGGCGGTCGCGGCGCATGGTGTCGGCGGCCTGGCGGTCCGAATGGCCGGAGAGGTCGTGGAAGATGTCCATGTCGGCGACGATGCGGCGACGCAGCTCGGAGCCGTCACTGGGCTTGAGGCCGTAGCCGATGATCTCGAAGCGGCGGCGGTCGTGGTGGCGGAACATGTCCTGCACCAAATGGCCGGTGGCATGGCCGGCGAACTGGCCCGAGGCATAGCCGATGCGCAGCCGCTCGGCGCGGCGCGGCGAGAGCGCCGGTCGGCCCTCGTCGCTGCCCGCCTCCGTGGTGCTAGCAGTGGTGGTAACGGCGATAGCCCTGGCTCGGTCACTTGCAATGCGCTGGAAGTCGGCCATCGGCAATTCGAGAAAGCAGGCCAGGAAGGGATCGATGGGGCTGGGCCGGCCGGCCGCCTGCGCCGCCGCGGCCAGTTCCGCAAGCCGGCCGAGCGCCGGCTCCAGTTCGGCAAATCGGCAGAGCGTCATCAAGGCGTAAACCAGATTGCCCAGCACGCCACCATCGTCGGGCGCCAGCGCCAGGGCTCGGCGGTAGCAAATAGCGGCTTCGTCCCAGCGCCCCGAATCGCGCCGCACATCGCCCAGGTTGGACCAGGCAATGTCGAGATCGGGATCAAGCTCGACAGCGCGCTGCAGGTGCTCGGCGGCGGTTGCTGAGTCGCCGCTGCGAAACAGCAGGTGCCCGAGATTGCTGAACACCAGCGCCGCTTGAGGATCGAGCTCCGCCGCCTTCTCCAGGCTGGCCCGGGCCGCCGCCGCCAGGCCCAGCTCGGCCTGCACCACGCCCATTTTTCCCAACGCCACGGCATGTTGCGGATGATCGCGTAGCAGCGTCGTGAAGCACTCGGCGGCAGCCTCTAATTGATTGGCCGCGGCGAGCAGACCGCCAAGCCGCAGCAGGGCTTCCAGGTTGCTTGGCTCACGCGCCAGGACCTCTTGGCAGAGAGCCATGGCCTGGCCGCTCTGACCGGCCGCCTCATGATCAGCCGCCCGGGCCAAAACTTCGCTTAGCGACATGAGGCCCCCCGCCCCCAAAAGAATGGACGCACTTCGAGTCGGCGTCGAATCTACACCAATTCGATCCAGCTAGCGCGCTAGCGCGCGAGCATGCGCACGTAGGCCGCTACGTCGGCCACTTGGTTGTCGTTGAGAATGCCGCTCCAGGCCGGCATGAAATCGCCTTTGCCGTGACGCACGGTGTTCATCAGCCGTTCGTCGCTGATTTTGTTCATATCGTTGGTGGCAGTGAAATCGACCATGGCTATCCGCATCATGTGGGCCAACAAACCGCGGCCCTTGCCGAACTCACCGTGGCAGGCGACGCAGGCGCTCTTGAAGATGGCCCGGCCGCGCCGCGTGTTGCCCCGGAACTTGAGATCGTTGCGGGTCAGCGAAGTGACGTAGGCGGCAATGTCGAGTTGATCTTGGCGCGGCAATACCATGCCCCAATTCGGCATATTGGATTCGCCGGACTTGCGGTAGCCGGCGATGATGTCGGCCAGCTCGGCCGCCGTCTTGGCCTGATAGTGCTGTGACGAGAGGTCGGCTGGATAGAGCTTCAGCCGGACTGCCAACGGACCCGGCGCGTTGCCTGTAACGCCATGGCAGACCAGACAGTAGGCGCGGTAGAGATGGTTGCCCGACAAAGCGTTTCCGGTGTCCTGGGCGAGGACAGCGAAGCCCATGAGAGCCACCACAAACAATACTCCTAATCCCGAAATCGTTTTCATCTGACCTGTCTCCAAGCAATTGGAACAACTCCCGTCCGGCGGCGCTGCAAGGCAAGTTCCGCCGCTACCAGCGCCGCGTGCGGCGCAACAATGCTTCAGTGCCGGTGCTGGTGGACGAAAGTCGTCCGGATCACCGCCGGCTGGCCTGGAAGCCGGATGCTGAAGCTGAGTTCAAAGGTCTGCCCGGCGACAAGGGCGAAATAATTGCAGTAGCTGACAGCCCCGGCAATTTTCGTCGCCCCCATTTCCCGCTTCCTGCCGACCAGGCCCAGCGCCGACACCCGCCCCTCGACCAGGGCCTCATCGACGCGTTGCCCGGTGCTGCGGTCGAAAAGCGCCACCAAAATATGGTGCAGGTTCTCGCCTTTCGGCAGTTCCCCGGGATGATCCTTGACCTGATCGACGGGCGCGATGCCCAGGTAGACGTCCAGACCGTCAACCATGTGGTAACGCTCGCCGAGGTGCCCGGCCAAGGCTGCCGGCCACCAGAGCAGCGCCAGCACGACCACGGGCAGACCTAATCTCTTGATCCAAAGCATGCCCAACCCCCTTTCTCGGTGGAGGGTCGGAACGATAAAGGCAAGATCCGGAAAACGGCTTGTGGCCGCACCTTGCCCGCCCGCATGCGCGGCGGAGGCGTGACCTCGAGCGGCAAGCGTGCCGCCGAAACGCCCCGTTTCGACGCGAGGCAGCGAGCGACGGGCTCCACCAAAATCAGGCTAGCCCAGCCTAAAGTTGATGTCGCCGTGGCAAAAGGTCACGCCCCCGCCCCACTCCGCCTCACAAAAGCGTGAATCGCAGTGACTTGCCAAGCCGCGGACGGACCACGACCATGATCAGATGAAGGTCCCGCTGCCATGAGGTTCGCCATGCCCAACGCCCGCACCTTTTCGGTCCTGGCCGCCGCCGTATTGCTGGTTGTGGCTTTGGCCATTGGCTTCGGCCGGGTTTCGGCCAATCCCGCATCGTGGAAATTCGAGTGGCCGCGCACCGACTTCGCCAAGACCTCGGTGGATTTCGCCGAGATCATGTCGGGCGGGCCGCCCAAGGACGGCATCCCCTCGATCGACAAGCCCAAGTTCGTGGCGCTCGACGAGGCTGGACACCTGAAAGATGCCGAGCCGGTCATCGGCCTCTCGCTGGGCGGCGAGATGCGGGCCTACCCTGTTCAGGTGCTGATGTGGCATGAGATCGTCAACGACGTCATCGGCGGCGTGCCGGTGGCGGTGACGTACTGCCCGCTATGCAACGCCGCCATCGTCTTCGATCGCCGTTTGGATGGTCGCGTGTTGGAGTTCGGCACCACCGGAAAGCTGCGCCGCTCGGACCTGGTGATGTACGACCGCCAGACCGAAAGCTGGTGGCAACAATTCCTCGGCCAGGCCATCGTTGGCGAGTTGCTGGGCAAGACCCTCGAGGTGTTGCCGGCCAGGCTCGAATCCTTCGCCCGCTTCCGCGAGCGAGCCCACGCCGCCGCCCAGACAGCCCAAGTTTTGGTGCCCAACCGAGCCGGCATGCGGCGCTATGGCGCCAACCCCTACGTCGGCTACGACAGCCTCGAGCGACCCTGGCTTTACAGCGGCGCCATGCCGGCCAAGGTGGCGCCGCTCTCGCGGGTAGTTTCGTTGGCCTTGCCCGGCGGTGGCCGCGCCGCCTGGAGCTTCCCCCTGTTGAGGCGGCAAAAGCGCATCGAGACCAGCCACGGCCTGATAATCACCTGGCAGCCGGGCCAAGCTTCGGCGCTTGACCAAGCGGTCATCAGCAATGGCTTCGACGTCGGCAACGTGGTGGTTCAACGGCGCACCAAGGAGGGCTTGGTCGACGTGGCCTACGGCGTCGACTTCGCTTTCGCCTTCCACGCGTTTTTCCCTAACGCCCCGATACACTCGGAATAGGGCAGGTAAAGAAACCGCTCGGCCACCAGCACCCCCGGCAAAGCCGTTTCCTGGCGGCCGGGGGCTTGGGGTATTATGTCTATGGTGTAGATCCCACCCGAACGAAAGGGACGATGGCCAAGAAATCCAGCAGCGTGACGACTCGCAGCTCGCGAGCCCAGGTCGACGCATTCATCAAACAGGTGGCGGAGCGGCCGGCGATCAAGCCGGCAGCTGCCCGCGGCCGCCTGATTTTCGCCCTTGATGCTACCGCCAGCCGCCAGCCGGCCTGGGACCGGGCCTGCCACATCCAAGCCGAAATGTTCAACGAAACAGCGGCCCTGGGCGGCCTCGAGGTGCAGATGGCCTACTACCGCGGCTTCGGCGAATTCCAAGCCGGCAGTTGGTCGGCCAACTCGCAGGATCTGGTGCGCCAGATGGGCGCCGTCTATTGCCTCGGCGGCCACACCCAGATCGAGCGCGTGCTGCGCCACGCCATCGAGGAGACGCGCCGGAAAGCGATCAACGCTCTGGTTTTCGTCGGTGACTGCATGGAGGAGGATGTCGACGGACTGTGCCAGCTGGCCGGCGAACTGGGCATGCTACGGGTGCCGGCCTTCGTCTTTCAGGAAGGCCAGGAGCCGGTAGCACGCCAGGCCTTCGAACAAATTGCCAGGCTCAGTGGCGGCGCCTATTGCAGCTTCGACGCCTCCAGCGCGCGGCAACTGCGTGAGCTCCTGAGTGCCGTCGCGGTCTATGCCGCCGGCGGCCGCAGGGCGCTGCAGGACTACAGCCGCCGGGCCGGTCGTGAGGTGCTGCGGCTGACCAGCCAGCTCGGATCGGGCTGAACCATGCCCTGGCTCGTCCTTGGTGTCAGCGTTCTGATCGCTTTGATTCTGGCTGCCCGCTGGTTCGTCAGCGCCGATCCAAAACTGCTGGCTCGGGTGCTCAAATGGGGCACCTTCGGGGTGCTGACCCTGGTCGCCGTGTTTTTCGCCTTCACAGGCCGGCTGGCCCTGGCGCTGCCGTTCGCCATCCTGCTATTGCCGCTGGCGCGGCGCTGGCTGCGCCGCCGCATGGGTCTGACGCCCGGCGGAGCTTTTGGAGGCCTGGGAGGTTTTGGCGGTCGCTTCGGCGCGCCGCCCTCGCCGGGACAATCCTCGGAGGTCGAGACCGACATGCTGAGCATGACGCTGGAGCACGATTCCGGCGCCATTAGCGGTACCGTCAAGAAGGGCCGTTTCGGTGGCCAGCAACTCGTCGACCTGGATCTTGGCGATCTTTTCAAGCTGCTCGACGAGTGCCGCCAAAAAAACCCCGAATCAGCCACCTTGATCGAGGCCTACCTCGATCGCATCGCGCCCGACTGGCGCGGCGATGAAGGCGACGAGGGCGAGGCCAACGGCGCGACTGCCCGTGGTGCCATGAGCCGAGAGGAAGCCTTTCGTATCCTCGGCCTCGAGCCCGGCGCCGACCAGGACGAGATCCGCGAGGCCCACCACCGCCTGATGCTCAAGCTGCATCCCGACACCGGTGGATCGACCTATCTGGCCAGCCAAATCAATCAGGCCAAGGAAATTCTCGAAGGCTCTTGACGAGGACCCTAGCCGGACTTGCCAGGTTGCCCCGGGCATGGCAAAAAGCAGCGCCTGCCGGCCCGGCCCGGCGGCGACAGCGAAAAAAGGGCGCCATGACGACAAAGGTGAAGAAAGCCGTCTTTCCGGTCGGCGGGTTGGGCACGCGTTTCTTGCCGGCCACCAAGGCCATGCCCAAGGAAATGATGCCGGTGGTCGACAAGCCGCTGATCCACTACGCCGTCGAGGAGGCGGTGGCGGCCGGCATCGAGGAATTCATCTTCGTCACCGGTCGCGGCAAGAGCGCCATCGAAGATCACTTCGATCATTCCTACGAACTGCGCGACGAGCTGGCGGCGCGCAACAAGACGGTCGAGATCGCCGAGCTCGACGCCTGGCTGCCGCCAGCCGGCGCCGTCGCCTATACCCGCCAACAGGTGCCCAAAGGCCTGGGCCACGCCGTCTGGTGCGCCCGCAACCTGGTCGGCGACGCTCCCTTCGCGGTGCTGCTGGCCGACGACCTGGTGCTGACCGATAAGCCCTGCCTGGCCCAAATGGTCGAGGCCCACATTGAGACCGGCGGCAACCTGGTAGCGGTAATGGACGTGCCGCGCGAGCACACCGGGCGCTATGGCGTGCTCGACCCAGGGGAGACACGCGGTCGCCTGGTCGAAGTGCGGGGACTGGTGGAAAAACCGGCCCCGGCCGAGGCACCGTCGACGCTCTCCGTGATCGGGCGCTACATCCTTCAGCCGGAGGTCTTCGGCCACCTCGAGAGCCAGGTCCCGGGCGCCGGCGGCGAGATCCAGCTCACCGACGCCCTGGCCCGGATGATCGGCGGCGATCCCTTTCACGGCTTCCGCTACGACGGCAAGCGCTTCGATTGCGGCGACAAGGTCGGCTTCATCCAGGCCAATATTGCTTTTGCCCTGGCCCGCGACGACCTGCGGGGCGGCGTCAGCGCTTATCTCAAATCCCTCGACCTCGGCGCCTGACCGGCGCGGCGCCAGCACGGAGAACCTGATATGCGAATTGCCATGATCGGCACCGGCTACGTCGGCCTGGTCTCGGGCGCCTGCTTTTCCGAATTCGGCGTCGACGTCACCTGTGTCGACAACGACAACGCCAAGATCGCCACCCTGGAGGCCGGCCAGGTACCCATTTTCGAGCCCGGCCTGGCCGACCTGGTGGCCCGCAACGTGGCCGCCGGCCGGCTCTCCTTCAGCAGCCAATTGGCGCCCGCCGTGGCCGCCGCCGACGCCGTCTTCATCGCCGTCGGTACGCCCAGCCGCCGCGGCGATGGCGACGCTGACCTGAGCTATGTTTTCACCGCCGCGGGCGAGATCGCCGACGCCCTCGAGGGCTATACTCTGGTGGTGACCAAGTCGACGGTGCCGGTGGGCACCGGCGCCCGGGTGGCCGAGCTGATTGCGGCGCGGCGCCCCGAGGCCGACGTCGACGTTGCCTCGAACCCCGAATTCCTGCGCGAAGGCGCCGCCATCGAGGACTTCATGCGCCCCGACCGGGTGGTCGTGGGCACCGAAAGCGAGCGCGCCCGCGAGGTTATTCGCGAAGTCTACCGGCCGCTCTTCCTCAACGAAACGCCGGTGCTGTTTACCAGCCGCGAGAGCGCAGAATTGATCAAGTACGCCGCCAACGCCTTCCTGGCCACCAAGATCACCTTCATCAACGAGATGGCCGACCTCTGCGAACGCCTGGGCGGCGATGTGCAAGATGTGGCCCGCGGCATCGGCCTCGACGGCCGTATCGGCGCCAAATTCCTGCACGCCGGACCCGGGTTCGGCGGCAGTTGCTTCCCCAAGGACACGCTGGCCTTGATGCACCTGGCCGGCCGCCAGGGCGCGCCCAGCCGCATCGTCGAATCCGTGGTCGCCGTCAACGACGTCCGCAAGCGCGGCATGGCCCAGCGCATCATCCGGGCCATGGGCGGCGCCGTCGCGGGCAAGACGGTGGCGTTGCTGGGCACCACCTTCAAGCCCAACACCGACGACATGCGCGATTCACCCAGCCTCGACATCGTGCCGGCACTGCAGGCGGCCGGCGCCACCATCCGGGCCTATGACCCGGAGGGCATGGCGGAGGCGCAGAAGCTGTTGAACGACGTGGTCTGGTGCGACGATGCCTACCAGGCCATCGAGGGCGCCGACGCTCTGGCCATCGTCACCGAATGGAACCAGTTCCGTGGTCTTGACCTCGAGCGCGTGCGCGGGCTGCTCAAAAGCCCGCTCTTCATTGATCTCCGCAACATCTACGCGCCTGAGGAAATGGCCGGCGCCGGCTTCGACTACCACAGCATCGGCCGCGTGGCACAACTTTCCGAGACCCCATGAGCCACCACTTCGATCCCACCATCCTGCGCGAATACGACGTCCGCGGCATCGTCGGCGAAACGCTTTCGCCGAGTGATGCGGAGGCGCTGGGCCGCGCCTTCGGTAGCGTCGTCGTGCGCGAGGGCGGGGGCAGCAAAGTGGCCGTGGGTTACGACGGCCGCCTCACCTCGCCAGAGCTTGAGGAAGCGCTCTGCAACGGGCTGGCGGCCTGCGGCCTCGAGGTGCTGCGGATTGGTCGCGGCCCGACGCCGATGCTCTATTTCGCTGTTCACCACCTGGACGCTCAGGGCGGTGTGATGATCACCGGCTCGCACAACCCGCCCGACCACAACGGCTTCAAGATGATGCTGCAGGGCGGACCCTTCTTTGGCCCGCAGATTCAGGAACTTGGGGCTCGGGCGGCGGCCGGTGATTTCGCCCGTGGCCAGGGCAGCCTGCGCCAGGCCCCGGTTTTCGATGCCTACCTCGAGCGGCTGGCCACCGAGGATCCCGGAGATTGGCCGCTGGCGGTGGCCTGGGATCCCGGCAATGGTGCGGCAGGCGAGGTATTGACGGCGCTATTACCCCGGCTTTCGGGCCGCCATGAGCTATTGAATGGGGAAATCGACGGCAGCTTTCCCAATCACCACCCCGACCCCAGCGTGGCTGAAAACCTCGTGCAGTTGCAGGACGCGGTGAAAGCAGGCGGTCTCGACCTCGGCCTCGCCTTCGACGGCGACGGCGACCGCCTGGGAGCAGTCGACGAGCGCGGCCGGATTCTTTGGGCCGACCAACTGGTAGCGCTCTATGCCCGCGAGGTGCTGGCAGCCAGCCCCGGCGCCACCATCATCGCCGACGTCAAGTCGAGCCAGGTGCTGTTCGACGAGATCGCGCGCCTCGGCGGCCAGCCGCTGATGTGGCGCACAGGACATTCGCTGATCAAAAGCAAAATGGCCGAGACCGGCGCGCCCCTGGCCGGCGAAATGTCGGGGCACCTGTTTTTCGCCGATCGCTATTTCGGCTTCGACGATGCCCTCTATGCAGCGCTTCGGCTGCTACGCGTGGTGGCCCACAGCGGCATCAGCCTGGGCCAATTGATCGACGCCCTGCCGGCGCTGGTCAACACGCCCGAGCTGCGCTTCACAGTGCCCGAGGAACGCAAATTCGATATCGTCGAAGAAGTTCGCCGGCGCCTGGGCGCCGAAGCCGGTGACGGTATCGAGATCAACGCCATAGACGGCGTGCGCGTGACCAACGCCGATGGTTGGTGGCTGTTGCGCGCCTCCAACACCCAGAACGTGCTGGTGGCGCGCTGCGAGGGCAGCGACACGGAGGCGCTGGAGCGCCTCAAGCAGAGCTTGGCGGTCGCCCTGGCACCCAGCGGCGTCAACGTACCTTTCGACTAGGATCCCGACCTAGTTCGGATCAGGGAGTTTTTCCGCCAAAGTAAGATGGATGCTGCCCCAACCGCCGATCTCCCGGTCCTCTACCCGGAAGCCGAAACGCCGCAGGATGGCCGGCAGGTCTCGGATGATGTCGCCGCCGGCCTGCCAGCGCCGGGTCAGCCAGGTGCCGAGGCGGTTGCCGTCGACAGGAAAATTGACGTCGACCAGCACCAGCCGGCCGCCTGGGCACAAGACTCGGCGGATTTCGGTCATGGCCCGGTCAGCATCGGGATAGGCGGTGAAGGCCATGGTGATGAGCACGCTATCGAAAGTGCCGTCGGCGTAGGGCAGTGCCTCCACGTCGCCCTGCTTGAGGTCGGCAGCAAGGCCGGCCCGCCGCAGATTGCGTCGCGCCATCGCCACCATTTCCCGGTTGTAGTCGATCCCGTGGCACTCGTAGCGGCCGGCGTATCGGCTCAGCAGATAGCCGGTGCCGAAGGAGATCTCCAGCAACCGCGGCCCATGCAAATGCGGCAAAGCCTGGTCTAGCCAGCGCCGCCAAACAGGCAGGATCCTGACCGCTAGGTCGTAGAGCCCAGACCAACGGCTGTACTGGCGATCCGCCGCCTCGGTAAAGGCCCGTTTGTCCGCGGGCTCTCGGGAGTATTGCGGTGGGCCGTTCATCGCTGCTTGGCGGGTAAAAGGTGCCCGGCAGCGAAGAACCAGAGCAGCGCCGTCACCTCGATCACCAGCATGGTACCGAAAGCGGCCTGGTAGGCCTCCGGCTGGTAGTTGCCATCCGCCAGCGGCGGCCACACGTCGATGATGGCGCCAATGGCATACTGGGCACCGAAGGAACAGGAAAACACCATGACGTTAAGGCCGGTGTTGGCGCGGCCCGAGTATTCGGCCGGGAAGTGCTGCGAGAGGATGGCGAAGGAGAGCGAGATAAAGGACGCTAGCGCGCCAAACGAGATCCACAGCAGCATGACGATCGAGATCAGCTCGGCTACCACGCCAGCCTGCACCAGGAGAAGCGCGACCAGGCCGCAACCCAATACCGTGATCGGCCGGATGGCAAAACGGCGGTAGAGAATGTCGGTGAGCAAGGCGGTGATGGCGAAGCCCACGGTCATGGCCACGGCCATGATGAACAGGTGGTTGGCGACGGCGGCACGATCGAGCCCGGCCACGTCTCTGAGCCAGGGCCCGGCCCACAGGCCCTGGATGGCCATGGTGGTACCCGGTGTCACCACGCACACCGGTGCAATTCGCCAGAACAGGCGATCACGGTAGACGTGGCCGAGATCGCGGAACTGCTTCAACGGGCCGCCGCTGGGTGGGTCCATGGGCCGTGTCGGCACGAGAAAAAAGACCAGCACCGCGGAAGCGAAGGTGGCCAGCCCGAGCACGACATAGACGCCGCGCCAGTCGGTTACGCCCAACGCCACCTCGACCGGTACCGTGGCAGCCATGGCGCCCAAGCCGCCGAAAGCGAGAAAGAGCCCGTTGAAGAGCGGCAGGCGCTGGCGCGGAAACCACAGCACGATGGCCTTCAACGAGGCCATCAGGCCTCCGGCCACACCCAGCCCGATCATGGCGCGGCCCAGAATCAGGGTCTCGCGTTGTTCGCCCCAGGCGAAGACCAGCGCTCCCAGGCCGGCCGACATCAGCAGAATGCCCTGCACCCTGGACGGATTGAACCGGTCGATGAGCAAGCCCAACGGCACCTGGAAGGCAGCGAAGGCGAGAAAATAGGCGGCCGTGATCAGGCCCAGATCAGCCGCCGATAAGCCGATGTCGCGCACCAGATGCGGCGCCAACACGGCATTGACGGTGCGGAAGACATAGGAAAGCGTATAGCCTGCGGCGAAGGGCAGGAGGACGATCAGGATACTGCGCCGGATGCTTTGCCCCGGGGATTGGCTGGCGGACGGCTCCAATCCGACCCCCTTCAGACCGCCGTCAGCAGGCGTCGCCAATATGGCGTCTCGTAACTCCGCGCGAGCTGGGCCGCGGTTTCACCATCGCTGGCATAAATTTCCACCTCCGTGCCGGACACCGTCTCGAAGACCTGGCCGGGATCGCGAAAGACCACCTCCGATCCCAGCGTGAGATGTGTGGTGTAGTCGTGCCAGGCCAGCCAGGCTCGGTCCATGGCGATCTCTTCGGCCGGCGGGCGGCCGCCTAGGCCGCCCCGGAAATCGCTTTCATAACCCAGCTCGCCAAGCAACGAGGCGTAACCAAGTTCCTCCAGCGTGGCGGCGTGCGCTTCGCCCAGCAACCCCTTCCATTTGCCGGCCGAGGGCTTCCACATGTGGCCGCTCTCGAAAAGCGCCGCCGGCGAGCCGGGCTTTTGCAGCGACTTGAAGAGGAATTGGTCTCTGAGCTCCTCGGCGTAGGTATCGCTAGGCAGCGGCAGACCGGCGATTTCGGCCAGCTTGTGGATCTCCCGCACGGGCTCTGCCAGCAGGTCCTCGTAGCGCACCATGGGCACCTCGCCGGCCCCGAGCGCCGCCGCCCACCAGTCGCGCAGCACCGTCGCCATGGTGCGGAACCAGTCGGCGTCATGCAGTACCGCGTCGGGCGGCCGCCAGTATTTGGCGGCCAGCGACACCAGAACGTCGAGGGGGTGGCGGCAGATGGCGACGGCGCGGTAATTGAGTGACGCCATCTCGCGCCGGAGCGCCGCATCAGGCGTCTCATGGCTGGCATAGAAGGGCCGCGTCGGGTGGCTGAAGGCGCCGAGGCCGGAAAGATAGAGAAAACCGTCCGAGAGGAATCCCCGTTCCGCGTCGAGCGACCGGCGGGCACCGGTACCGAGCGCCACCTCGAGCCGCCCGATTCCATTGGGTCGAAGCTGATAGCCCCAGGCGCCGAGACCGACGGTGCTGTGGTAGATGGCGTCGTAGAGCACCTCGATGTGATCGGCGCAAAGCTCCCTGATCATGCTGGCGACGGGATCGAGGCCCGCGGCATCGGGATCGCGGGCCGCCAGCAGCGAGCCCAGGATCGAGTTGATCACCGTATTGCCCGAGCTGGGAAAGCCGAAGACGCCGAGGCCGCCGGGAAAACTGGGCGTCACGAAACGCTTGATGAAGGCGGGATGACGCAGCGGACAGTCGACACCCCATTCGTTGAGGATGGCCACGAAGTTGCGCGAAAAATCGCTTTGCCGGCCATCGGCCGAACGGCTTGCCACCACCACAGGGATGGCCGTTGCCGGATCGTAGCGCTGACGGAACTCCTGCTCATCGACGATCGGCGCCCCGTGAAAGTCGGCGCCCTCGGCCTGGCTGCCGACGACAAATGGTAGCTCCACGTCGAGCTGGCGCAGCACGCCGGCCAGGAAGGCGCTCCAATCGTTGAGGCCCCAAATGATTACCTTGTCGGGAACGCTCGAAGTCAGGATTTTCGCGCCCACATCTCGCGGATGGTGTCCGACAGTTTCATCGGATCGAAGGGTTTGGCGATGACGTCGATGGCGCCCAGTTCCCTGTATTGGGCGACCTCGGCGGGTTGCACCTTAGCCGTCATGAAGATCACTGGCGTCGTCACAAACTCGGGCAGCTTGCGCAGCTCGGCCAGCGTCGTCGGGCCGTCCATGCCCGGCATCATTACGTCGAGCAGGATGAGCTGGGGATCGAATCCGGGCCCCCGTTCCAGTGCCTCGGGGCCGGAGCTGCAGATCTCCACCGTGAAGCCGCCGGCCAATTCGAGTGCCATGCGGGCCACCTGTTGGATATCGGGCTCGTCCTCGACGTAAAGAATGCGCTCGAGGGTCTCGGTCATAATCGGCTCCCCCTGGGCCTTATTCGCTGGGCTGGAGTCTGCGGGGGTGCCCCGATTACGTCAAGGCGCCGCTTTGCAAGGCAGGCCTGCTTTCCTAGACTAGTGCGGCAACAGGGGAGCTGATCATGGTCGACATCAAGGACCTGCAAGCCATCGTCAAGGCTCTGGACAAGATGGGTCGGCTGGTGCGGGTCAAGTCCGAGGTCGATCCGGCTTATGACTTGGCCGGTATCGCGGCGCGCTTCGAAGGCGGACCGCGGGCGGTGCTGTTCGAAAACGTCAAAGGCTACGACGAGCCGGTCCTTACCGGACTCTACTGGTCGCGCGAGCTTTTGGGGGCGCTGCTGGGCAAGGCCGAGGACGCGCTGCCTGGTTATGTCCAGGACTGCATCTCGAACTGGCAGAAGCAGCCCAGGGATCCCGTCAGTGTGACCAAGGCGCCGGTCATGCAGGTTACGGAGAACCGTGTCGACCTGACGAAATTGCCCATCCCGACCCATGCCCTGGATGACGGCGGGCCTTATTTCGATGCCGGCGTAGTCATCGCCCACGACCCCGAAACGGGCGTGCGCAATGCCTCGATCCAACGCTTCATGGTGGTCGACCAAGACACCCTGACCATCAACATCGATGCCGGCCGACACCTTGAACTTTATCTTGAGAAAGCGGCAAAGCGCGCCGAGACGCTCAAGTTCTCGCTCAACCTGGGGGTCGGACCCGGACTTCACTTCGCCGCCGCCACGCCAGCCGAGGCAGCCCCGGCCGACGCTGACGAATTGGGCATCGCCAGCGAGTTCCACGGCGCGCCCCTGGAATTGATAGACGGCACCGTGCTGCCGGTCGAGTGCGTGGCCCACGCCATGTGGTCGCTGGAATGTCAGATCGCGCCGGGCGTGGTGGCCGACGAAGGCCCCTTCGCCGAGGTCACCGGCTATTACGCCAAGCGCGCGCCCAGGCCTGTGGTCCACGTGCGGGCGGTGCACCGGCGGCGAAACCCCATCTTCCACACCATCATCTCGGGCAAGGAGGTGTTCAATTCCGTCGGCCTGCTGGGCGAAGCCAATGTCCTGGCGTTGCTGCAAAAGCAGGTGCCCGGGGTTCGCGACGTCTATTTCAGCCACGGTGGGGCAGGCTTCTACCACGCTGTCGTGCAGATCGCCCAAGTCCGCGCCGGCTGGGCCAAGCAGGCGCTGATGGCAGCCTTCGCCGCTTTTCCGCCTTTGAAGATGGTGACGGTGGTCGATGACGACGTAGATATCCGCAACCCCAGCGACGTCGAATGGGCCATGGCCACCAGGCTCGATGCCAAAAGCGGCATTCTCACCATCGACCAGGTCTTCGGCCACGGCCTCAACCCGAGCTTTCCCGACTATCTCGGCGCCAAAGTGGGTTTCGACGCCACCCGCCCCTTCCCCCACACGCGCGAATACGACCGCGCCAAGATGAAGGAGATGGGCCTCGACGGCCTCGATATCCAAGTGCCGGAGATCGCCGCCAAGGCCAAACGCCCGCGGCGCAAGGCGGCGGCCAAGAAAGCCCGAGGGAAGGCCAAGAAATGATCGCTTTCGAAGAACTCTACGAACGTGCGGCCGAACGAAAAGGCGGCCCGGCCGAGCTGGAAAAGCAACTGCCAAAACCCAAGAGCGCCAACGCCTTGGCCCGAACACCCGACGACCGCTGGCTTTCGGCCATGAGCAAGATCGTCTTTCAGGCCGGCTTCAACTGGCAGGTGGTGGACAACAAATGGCCAGGCTTCGAGGAAGCTTTCGATGGTTTCGACCCGGCCGGCTGCGCCGCTTTCGATGACGACCGCATCGACGCGCTGCTGAAGGACACCCGCATCATCCGCAACGGGGCGAAAGTTCTTTCGGTGCGGGCCAACGCCGTCTTTTTGCGTGAACTGGCGGCCGAACACGGCAGCGCCGGGCGCTGCTTCGGCGACTGGCCGGCCGAGGATTTCATCGGTCTATTGGCGCTGCTGAAGAAACGCGCGAGCCGGCTGAGCGGCCGTTCGGCACAGTATTTCCTGCGCACCATGGGCAAGGACGGGTTCATCATCTCACCCGACATGGCAACGGCTTTGATCCGCGAAGGCGTCGTCACCAAGGACCCGACGTCGCAGCGCGACCTTAAGGCCGTGCAGGAGGCTTTCAACACCTGGCGGGCCGAAAGCGACCGCCCCATTACCCAGATCAGCCGCGTACTGGCCATGACGGTGGAACGCGAAATGCCGGAAGGGCGGGTGAGGCTCTAAGCCATGTCCTCCCACACCAAGCATGGCCGTTGGAGCGAACCCGGCGTTCCCCACAAGGGTTGGCGTTGCGTCGATTTCATCGACCTGGGGCGGCCCTCGGAAACCTGCGGCATGTGCGAAGGCCAGGAGATCCGCTACGTGCATGTCATGGAGCACGCCGATTATCCCGAGCGCATCCGGGCCGGCTGTGTCTGCGCCGAGAACATGGAGGCGGACACGGTGGCGGCTCCAGGGGCTGCCAAAGACCGCGAGCGCCGAGCCAAGAGCCTGGAGGCCAGGCGGCGGCGCTGGGTCGAGCGGGTTTGGCGGGTGTCGCGGCGCGGCAACCCGTTCCTCAATGTCGATCACTTCAACGTCACGCTATTTCGCAAGCAAAATGCCTGGTCGGGACTGATCGAGGACCGCAAATCGGGCCAGAAGATTTTCGCTAAGCGTCGCTATGTCGATCAGAATTCCGCCAAATTGGCGGCCTTCGACGCCGTCGCAATACTCAAGGACAGGCGAGAGAATAGTGATTCGTAACGACGTCAATGCAGCGCCGATCTTCAGCCAACACTTACCCATGCAGGTGATGGAGCGCCAACCGGACCGCATGATGCTGGCCGCCGCCTTCGACGATATCCACCTGAACCCGGATTTCTCACCGGGTCATGGCCTGCGCGGTGCTGTGGCGTCGACAGGGAAGGAGCGTTGCGCAGCGCGATGCGGTACATCGGGCAAGCAGCGCGACGCCCCCTGTCGGCGCCACAGCACCGCCCGAAGGGTCGCCCCCAGCCGCGCGCCCGCGTTGTCGAAGTCCGAAGCGCGTAGTCCCACTACGCACTTCGGACTTCTCCTAGAGCGTTCTGTGAATAGGCCGAATCGACCAAGGGGATTCCCAAGAGTCATAATTTGTGATTCAAGATGTTAGCTGGAGAAGGAGGCTGGCATGGA
>NZDS01000135.1 GCA_002690215.1 Rhodospirillaceae bacterium
AATCAGCCATCTCGTGCGCCTGGGCCAAGGCACCTACAGCCGCTTCCATTGGCTGCCCGAATTCCTCGGGGAATTCTACGCCCAGGCGCCCGACGTCGAAGGTCGGCGGCATGGGTCACGGTGGCGGCATCGCCGATGGCGATGAGCATCTCCAGATGGCGGATTTCAAGCTGAGGCATGCGAAATATTACATGAACGATATTCATGTAAATAGTGAAATATTGGAATTGGACGCGCAAACGTGCTGCCGCTAAACCGGTTTCATGAGCGCTCTTGCGGCCACCTTTCGTTATCCCAACGCCGGTCTGGCCATGGCCCTGGTGGTTGCCGCGTCGCTGTGTTTCGGGATCGTGCCTCTCTTTGCCCGCTGGCTGCTGGCGGCAGGCCTTTCGCCGGAAGCCATCGCCATCTACCGTTTTGGACTGACGTTGCTGGTGGCGCTGCCGTTCTTTCCGCGCCAGAGCCACAAGTTGCGCTCGGCGCTCTGGCTCATCGGCGCGGGCTATCTCATGGGGCTCGGCTGGACCACCTATGTCCGGGCCATCGAAATCGTGCCTCTGGCCAGCGCCGGCGTGATTTACATGTCCTATCCCCTGTTCGTGGTGGTCTTCAGCCGCTTCCTGTTGCGCCAGGCGATGACCTGGCGGGCCCTGCTGGCGGCCGCACTGGTGGTGCTGGCGGCGGCCACGGCACTGGCGCCCGGCGCCATCGACGGCGAACAGGCGATGGCCCTTTTGCTCTGCCTGCCGGCACCGCTGAGCTTCGCCCTGGTGATTATCGTCATCGTCTCCATGAGCCCGCGCCTCAACGCCATGGAGCGCATCTGCTGCTCTGCCTTGGGTGCGGTGGCGGCGCTTTTGCCGGGGGTGCTGGCCCAGGATCCGGCTTCGGTTTTGCCGCCCGACGCGGAGACTTGGTTTTTGGGCGCCGTCATGGCCCTGGCCACGGCGACCCTGCCGCAGATCGTCTATGTCATGGCTTCGCCGCAGGTCGGGCCGGCCCGCGCCGCGGTGGCTGGAGCGGTCGAGCTTCCCACCATGATGATGGTCGGCTGGCTGGTGTTCGGCGAATCGCTGGGGCTGCCCGAAGCTTTGGCTGCCGGCCTGATTCTGGCGGCGATTCTGCTAGCCCCGGCGGCTCGCAGCGAGTGATTTGGGGACACACACCTTAATGCCTAAAGAATAGGCATTAAGGTGTGTGTCCCCAACATTATCGGAAATCTAGCGCCCCAAGATCGTAATGCAGGCCACGGATTCTTCTATGCCATAGATCCCGCCGGCGTTCTCGGCGATGGCGTTTTTGGCGCCTTCGACCTGACGGGGTCCGGCTTCGGCGCGCAACTGGGTGGTGAGTTCGTAGATTTGCGCCAATCCGGTAGCGCCGATGGGATGGCCTTTTGATTCCAGACCGCCTGAGGGGTTGACCGGAATGCGCCCGCCGATCGTTGTGTCGCCGGCCTCGGCGATGCGGCCGCCGTCACCGAATTCGCAGAACCCGAGATTCTCCGTTTGTGTTACCTCGCCCACCGCCGTGGCGTCGTGGACTTCGGCCACCGACATGTCGTCGGGCCCCAAACCCGCGACCTCGAAGGCTTGGTTGGCGGCGCGATGGGTGACGTGGCGCTCGACCTCGTCGGGGCGGCGGTTGGTGCCGGTGGCCAGGACGCAAGCCAGAATCTCCACCGCGCGGGCCTTGTCGAACCGCCCGAGCGCGTCTTCGGAACACAAAAGAGCGGCCGAGCCGCCGTCGCTGATGGGTGAGCACATGGGCAGCGTCAGGGGCCAGGAGATGGCGCGGGCTGCCAGCACCTCGTCGACCGAATAAGGGTCTTGGTATTGCGATAGCGGATTATGCACCGAATGGCGGTGGTTCTTGGCCGCCACGGCGGCGAACTGGGCCTGGGTCGAGCCGAAGGTCTTCATGTGGAACTTGCCGAACGCGGCGTAGACGTCCATGAAGACGCTACGCTGGCCTGCGGGGGTCTCCTGGCCTGCGGGGGTCTCCATGCCTTCGCCGAGCGCGGCCAGGTTGGCCAGCGTCCGGTCGACTTCGTGGACGTCCCAAGCGCCGTCGAAGATCTCGAACGAGCGTGCCTTGTCGGCGTGGTACATCTTGTCGACGCCAACCGCCAACGCGACATCCGTCACGCCCGCCTTGATGGCCATGTGGGCATGCTGGAAAGCAGTCGACGCCGAAGCGCAGGCGTTTTCCACGTTCGACATGGGAATGCCCTCGAAGCCCATATCGCGCAGCGCCATCTGGGCCGGTACCAGATGCTGGCCTTCCAAAAGGCCCTGTGTGGTGTTGGAGAAATAGGCCGCACCGACGTCGCCGATGGCGGCACCGGCATCGGCCAGTGCTTGGCTCACGGCCTCGCGGGTGAGGTCTTTGACGGACTTGTCCAGCATGCGGCCGAAAGGCGTCATGCCGACGCCGATGACATAAATTCCGCTCATCACTGATCTCCAAAAGTAGAATGCTTCAGGAAATTCCGAGCCAGCTTTCGGCTGCCGCCCGGTCGTCGAAAACGCGGTAGCGCGGCAGGCTCGATTCGGCCTTACTGATGGCCATCAACAGTTTACCCAGCATGGCGTCGCCGTGCTTGGTAACCAGCAGCGCAGCCCTTGATTCGCCCCTGGGGGTTTGCGAGTTGTCCATAACTTCGGTCAGAGCCCTGAAGCCCTTGAGATCGACCTCCATCTCAGTCACCCCGGTGGCATCGGTCAGCGTCGGCATGCCAGGCATAAGATCGGGGTCGGCGTTGAGCCCGGCGACGCAAGTGATCAGGTCGTCGTTGGTCAAGCGCCCCGTAGCGGTGAGGAAGACCGCCCCCCTTTTTAGGTCGATGCGATAGCTCATCGGCATTGCCGGGAACTCCCGAGCCGCTGGTAACCTCCCCAATACAATATTTCCACCAATTGCGCGGCGGTGCAACCGCGCCTCGGGTTCGCCAGACACGCTACCGCGCGAACGCAAAAGCCTGATATGGTGCCGCCGCCAAACAGAAAAACGAGGAGCAACGAGGACCATGCCTGAGTTTTGCAGCGCCGAAAAAGACGGTCACGTCCTAACCATCACTATCAACCGGCCCGACAAGATGAACGCCATCCATCCGCCGACGTCGTTCGAGATGGACACTATTCTGAATGACTACGAAAGCGATCCCGAGCTTTGGGTGGCCATCATCACCGGTGCCGGCGATCGCGCCTTTTCGGCCGGCAACGATCTTAGGTACCAGGCCGAGGGCGGCGACATGACGTGGCCCGAATCGGGCTTTGCCGGTATCTCGGAGCGGGTTATGGCGAAGCCCATTATCGCCGCCGTCAATGGCCTGGCCATGGGCGGCGGATTCGAGGTCGCACTCGCCTGCGACCTCATCGTCGCCGCCGAAAACGCCTTCTTCGCCCTGCCCGAGCCGCTGGTCGGATTGGCCGCACTGGGCGGTGGGCTGCACCGCCTGCCGCGCTCGATCCCGGTCAAGCAGGCCATGGGTATGATCCTCACCGGGCGGCGGGTAATGGCCCAGGAAGGCTACGCGCTCGGTTTCGTTACCGAGGTGGCGCCCGAGGGCGGAGCGCTCGACAAGGCGCGCGAGTGGGCCGAATTGATGATGAAGTGCTCGCCCGTCTCCATCCGCACCAGCAAGGACGTGGTGCGACGCGGCCTCGAACACGGTTCCATGTCCGAGGCCATGCACGCGGACTACGATAGCGTAACGACCTTGCGCAACAGCCTCGACTTCATCGAAGGTCCCAAGGCCTTCGCCGAAAAGCGGGCGCCGGATTGGAAAGGGCGCTAGAGCGGCTCTCATTTCATGAGGTCCACTCTAGCCTCTTTGTCGCTCACGGTAGCGGACCTGAAGGTCCGCACCTGCGCGGGCGCGCCGGACGACCGGCGGGCCGCGGTCGCGGCCTCTGGCGATTCCCGAATTTCGCGAATCGCCGAGAACAAAATTGGTGAAACGGCATGAACGGCAGCGGCCGGCAACGTTGCCGGCTTTACTTGATAACGCCGCCGACGCTGGTTGCCGGTTTCGCCGCCGATCTGGCGGCGGCGCTGGCGGCCGGCGACGTCGCCTGCCTGCAGCTCAGGCTCAAGGACCAGGACGACGCGGCGGTGCTGGCGGCGGCGGCCGAACTCATGCCTATCTGTCACGACCATGATGTGGCGTTGATCCTCAACGACCGCCCCGACCTGGCTGCCGAGGCCGGGGCGGACGGGGTCCACGTGGGCCAGGAGGACGCCGACTTCGACACCGCACGGGCCCTCATGGGTTCCGAGCGAACGGTCGGCATTACGGCTCACGACTCCCGCCACCTGGCCATAGAGGGAGCCGACAAAGGTGCCGACTACGTCGCCTTCGGGGCTTTTTTCCCAACCGCGACGAAGGTCGCCAAAAGCCGCGCCGAACCCGAGCTGCTGACCTGGTGGCAGGAGACCACGGCCGTGCCCTGCGTCGCCATTGGCGGCATCACGGCACAGAACTGCGGGCAACTGGTGAAGGCCGGGGCCGATTTCCTGGCCGTCGTTGGAGCCGTCTGGAACCACCCAAAGGGCCCCGCCGCCGCCGTGCGCGAGTTCAATACGGCAATCGACGGGGCCACAGGCCCTCTTTAGATTTCGACGGCAATCGTTCTTCAGCCGTAATAGTCCTTCCCAACCCCTCCTCTGCGACCAATTGTCCTTGCGGCTTTATGTCATATTCCGGCGCCGCCGGAGCTGTGGCATACGAACGCATTGGTCAGGCTTGGTCGCTGCGCTGAGCGCAGCTTTTTCTGGCAACCGACATTTTTTGATCGGACCGGCTCCGCCACGTGCGCATCTCCGGCCCGAAGGAGGTGACCATGACGGCTACGCATTCCTCGGCCAATGGGCCGGTCTTCACGCTGCTCGACAAGGAGAGCGGCCACGAATTCGAGCTGCCGCTGATGCACGCCAGCATCGGCCCCGATGTCATCGACATGCGCCGGCTCTACGCCGAGACCGGCTGCTTTACCTACGATCCGGGCTACACCTCGACCGGTAGCTGCCAGTCTCGGTTGACCTACATCGACGGCGAGGCGGGCATCCTGCGCCACCGCGGCTATCCCATCGAGGAGCTGGCAGCCGACAGCGATTTCATGGATGTCTGCCATCTGTTGCTTTACGGCGAGTTGCCCACGGCGGCCGAGAAACAGGCTTTCGAGGACGACATCACCCACCACACCATGCTGCACGAGCAGTTCTACTATTTCTTCCGCGGCTTTCGCCGTGACAGCCACCCCATGGCCATCATGTGCGCCGCCGTGGGCGCGCTCAGCGCCTTCTACCACGACACCACCGACATCCATTCGCCCGAGCACCGGCGCATTGCGGCGCATCGCCTGATTGCCAAGGTGCCCACCATCGCGGCCGTGGCCTACAAGTATTCGATGGGCCAGCCTTTCGTCTATCCCCGCAACGATTTGGGCTACGCCGCCAACTTCCTCTACATGATGTACTCCAACCCCTGCGAAGACTACGTCGTAAATCCCGTGCTGGCCCGGGCGCTCGACCGCATCCTCATCCTGCACGCCGATCACGAACAAAACGCCTCGACCTCAACAGTGCGTCTGGCCGGCTCGTCGGGCGCCAACCCCTACGCCTGCATCGCCGCCGGCATCGCCAGCCTCTGGGGCCCAGCCCACGGCGGCGCCAACGAGGCGGTGCTGAAGATGCTGGGGGAGATCGGCAACCGCGACCGCATCCCCGAATTCTTGGACCGGGCCAAGGACAAGGACGATCCCTTCCGCCTGATGGGCTTCGGCCACCGGGTCTACCGCAACCACGACCCCCGCGCCCGTATCCTGCGCGAAAGCTGTCACGAAGTGCTGGAAGAACTCGGCGTCAAAGACGAGCCGCTGCTGGACCTGGCCATGGAGCTCGAGCGCATCGCCCTTGAGGACGACTATTTCATCGACAAGAAACTGTTCCCCAACGTCGATTTCTATTCCGGCATCATCTATCGCGCCATGGGCATTCCGGTAGCCATGTTCACGGCCATGTTCGCACTTGGGCGCACGGCCGGCTGGGTGGCCCAGTGGAAGGAGATGATCGAGGATCCGGCGATGAAGATCGGCCGTCCCCGCCAACTCTATCTCGGCGAGGTCGAACGCCATTTCGTGCCCCTGGAGGAGCGCGGCTAGCCCGCACCCTTTGCCGGCGCCCGTGGGGGGAGTATGCTGTCGCCCGCAACTGCCGGCGAAGGGGGTAACATGTTGATCAGGGAGCTGCTCGGCGATCGCAGCGCCGAGGTCGTTTCCATCTCGCCGGACAGCCCGTTGGGCCAAGCCGTCAGCCTGATGGCGGCGCGGCGTATCGGCGCCATTGCCGTGGCCGACCCCGCGGGTCAGGTCGTCGGCATTCTTTCCGAGCGCGACGTGATGCGCGGCCTTGACGCCTCGGGCGCGGCGCTGCTCGAACATCCGGTGTCGTCGCTGATGGCCGACGAAGTCATTACCACCTCGCCCGACACCCGGGTGGCCGACGCCGTCACTATGATGAATTTCCACGGCGTGCGTCATCTGCCGGTACTGGAGGACGGCGGCCTGGTCGACGTGGTCAGCCTGCGCGACGTGGTCGAGCTCAGGCTCGAGGACCTGGAGCAGGAAAACGACACGCTAAGGTCCCAACTCGCCGCCGCCGGCCTGGCCCCGGACGACTAGTTCATTGCGCCCACTGATCGCTCACCCCTCGGGCCCGCTCGAAGGTCGTTTCGAGGTGCCCGGCGACAAGTCGATCTCGCACCGAGCACTTATTCTGGCCGCCCTTGCCGTGGGCCCCAGCCGGCTCGACGGTTTGGCCGACGGTGACGACGTGCGGCGCACGGCGCTGGCGTTGGAGGCTCTGGGAGTGCCGATCAGCGGCAGCTTAGCCGAGGGTCTGGTGGTCGACGGCCTTGGCGTCGGCGGCTTGCAGGAACCGGCCCAGCCCTTGGACTTCGGCAATTCGGGCACCGGCGCACGCCTGCTCATGGGTTGCCTGGCGACGCATCCTTTCACCAGCCACTTGTGTGGCGACCGGTCGCTCTCGGGCCGGCCCATGGGCCGGGTCATGCGGCCGCTCGAGGAAATGGGCGCGAGTTTTCTGGCGCGGGCCGGCGACCGCCTGCCGCTGGCGCTGATCGGCACGGCCGAGCCGCTGCCCATTGCCTACCGGTTGCCGGTGCCCTCGGCCCAGGTCAAGTCGGCCGTGCTGCTGGCTGCCCTCAATGCGCCGGGCGAGAGCAGCGTTATCGAAAGCGCCCCCAGCCGGGATCACAGCGAACGCCTGCTGACCGCCCGCGGCGCTGAGATAAGCATCGAAGAGGCGGGTGGCGAGCGTATCATCAATCTGCAGGGCGAATGCGAGCTGGCGGCCGGCGACCTGGAGGTGCCGGGCGATCCCTCGGCCGCCGCCTTCGGTCTGGTTGCGGGGCTGGGCCCCGATTCGCAAATTACCGTCGATAATCTCTGCCTCAATCCTCTGCGCACAGGGCTGTTCACTTGCCTCGGCGAAATGGGCGCACGTCTGACCATAGAAGAGAGCGGCACGGCCGGCGGCGAGCCGGTGGGCAGCGTCAGCGTCGCCGGTGGCGGCCTGCGCGGCATCGAGGTGCCGCCCGAACGGGCGCCCGCCATGATCGACGAATTCCCCATCCTGGCCTGCGCCGCGGCGTTGGCCGAAGGCACCACCACCATGCGCGGCCTGGAAGAACTCAGGGTCAAGGAAAGCGATCGTTTGAGCGCCATTGCCGCCGGGCTACAGGCTGCCGGCGTGGCTGTCGAGGAACTGCCCGATGGCTTGATCATCGAGGGCCGTGGCCGGGTTCCGGGCGGCACCACGATCGAGGTGCGCCATGACCACCGCATCGCCATGGCTTTCCTGGTGCTCGGGTTGGCGGCCGAGGAAGCCATTGCCGTCGACGACGGCGGCCCCATCGCCACAAGCTTTCCCGGGTTCAACGCCGCCATGAAGGCGGTCGGCGCCAAGATCGAAGGAGCGGAAGGAGAAACATGATCATCGCTGTCGATGGACCGGCGGCTGCCGGCAAGGGAACCCTGGCGCGCCGCCTGGCAGAGCATTTCGGCCTTGCCTACCTGGACACCGGGGCGCTCTATCGGGCCACGGCAATGCGCCTCTTGCGCGCAGGGGCGGCGGTGGAAGCCGAGATCGAGGCTGAAGCGGCGGCCGCGGCGGCGGCGGCCATCGAGCCTGAGAACCTGGTCGACCCGACGCTACGCCAAGAACAAACCGGCGCCCTGGCCTCGCGCGTTTCCGCACTGCCCGAGGTCCGGGCGGCGCTTTTGCAATACCAGCGGGATTTTGCCGCGCGGCCGCCGAAGGGCAGCGGCGCCGTGCTCGACGGCCGCGACATCGGCACCGTTGTCTGTCCCCAAGCCGACCACAAGCTGTTCGTCACCGCCAGTGCCGAGGAGCGCGCCCGACGGCGGGTGGCGGAGCTTCGTGAGCGCGGCGAAACGGACGTCGATGCCGACCAAATCCTGGCCGAACTCAAGGAACGCGACAAGCGAGATGCCGAACGCCAGGCCTCGCCCCTCAAGGCCGCCGCCGATGCCCACTTGCTAGATACGACGAATTTGGATATAGACGCTGCTTTCAAGGCCGCTAAAGCGCTAATTTCAGCAGCGAAAGGATAATTCGCCAGCAGGAGGCGCCATCGCGGCAGGTCGCAATGAGGCGACCCCCTGGCAGCCAGTTTGAGGCTGCGACGTTCCGGCCGCGCCCTTTGCTGCGCGCTGCGGCCGGCTAACCCCGGTTGATCCATATCAACCAAACCAGACCAGGAGATGACATGACCGACCCCATCGCCCCCAGCGGCGAGGAAATGCCTGCTGCCGAAGAGAATTTCGCGGCCCTGCTTGACGAGACCTACGGCACCGGGGACGACCTGGTGGGCCGGGTCATTCCAGGCACCGTAATCGCCATCGAGAACGACATGGCGGTGATCGACGTTGGCCTCAAGTCCGAGGGCCGAGTGGCGCTGAAGGAGTTCGCGGTCCCCGGCCAGCCCTCCGAGATCAAGCTTGGCGACACCGTCGAGGTCTATCTCGAGCGCATGGAGAACCTGCAAGGCGAGGCCGTGCTCAGCCGCGAGAAGGCGCGGCGTGAGGAGGCCTGGACCCAGCTCGAGGTCGCCTTCAAGGAGAACGAGCGCGTCAGCGGCGTCATCTTCGGCCGCGTCAAGGGTGGCTTTACCGTCGATCTTTCCGGCGCCGTGGCGTTCCTGCCGGGCAGCCAGGTCGACGTCCGGCCGGTGCGCGACATCACACCGTTGATGGGCACGCCGCAGCCTTTCCAAATTCTCAAGATGGACCGCAACCGCGGCAACATCGTGGTCTCGCGGCGCGCCGTGCTGGAGGAAGCCCGAGCCGAGGCACGCCAGGAACTGATCGCCAACCTCAAGGAAGGCCAGATTCTCGAGGGCGTGGTCAAGAACATCACCGACTACGGTGCTTTCGTAGATCTGGGCGGTGTCGACGGCCTGCTGCATGTCACCGACATGGCCTGGCGCCGCGTCAACCACCCCTCCGAAGCCGTTAACATCGGCGAGACGGTGCGTGTCCAGGTGATCCGCCTCAATCCTGAAACTCAGCGCATCAGCCTGGGCATGAAGCAGCTCGAAGCCGATCCTTGGGAAGGCGTCGAGAACAAGTACCCGGTTGATACCAAGTTCCGTGGCCGCGTCACCAACATCACCGATTACGGCGCTTTCGTCGAGCTTGAGCCCGGCGTCGAGGGTCTGGTTCATGTCTCCGAGATGAGCTGGACCAAGAAGAACGTGCACCCCGGCAAGATCGTCTCCACCAGCCAGGAGATCGAGGTCATGGTGCTCGACGTCGATCCCCACAAGCGTCGCATCAGCCTTGGCCTCAAGCAGTGCATGGAGAATCCCTGGATCGAATTTCTCGACCGCTTCCCGCCGGGTACCGAGGTCGAGGGCCAGGTCAAGAGCATCACCGAGTTCGGTATCTTCATCGGCCTCGAAAGCGACGTCGACGGCATGGTGCACCTCTCCGATCTCGACTGGGTACGCTCGGGCGACGAGGCCATTGCCGACTACAAGAAGGGCGATCTGGTCAAAGCCAAGGTGCTCAGCGTCGATATCGAAAAGGAACGCGTCAGCCTGGGCGTCAAGCAGCTCGCCGACGACCCCTACGCCGGGGCCAAGAACTACAAACGTGGCAGCACCGTTACTTGCACCGTCACAGCGGTGGTCAGCGGTGGCATCGAAGTGACCTTCGACGACGGCTTGCAGGGCTTCATCCGCAAGACGGATCTCTCGCGCGACCGCTCCGAGCAGCGCCCCGACCGCTACGCCGTGGGCGACAAGGTGGACGCCAACATCGCCAGCATCGATCGCGACGGCCGCCGCATCAGCCTGTCGATCAAGTCATTGGAGATTGCCGACGAGCGCCAGGCCATGGCGCAGTACGGTTCCTCCGATTCGGGCGCCAGCCTGGGCGACATCCTGGGCGCCGCCATGGATCGGGCCCGCAGCCAGGCCGAAGCGGATGCCGATCCGGAGGATGAGGCTGAGCCGGAAGCCGAAGCCGAAGCTGAGCCTGAGGTCGAAGCTGAAGCGGAGCCTGAGGTCAAAGCCGAGGCTGAGCCTGAGGTCGAAGCTGAAGCGGAGTCTGAAGCCGAAGCTGAAGCGGAGCCTGAGGTCGAAGCCGAAGCGGAGCCAGAAGTCGAAGCCGAAGCGGAGCCAGAAGTCGAAGCCGAAGCGGAGCCAGAAGTCGAAGCCAAGCCCGAGCCTGAGGCCAAGGAGAAAAAGACCAAAGCCAAGGCAAAAGCAAAACCAAAGGCGGCCAAGAGCAAGACCAAGGCCGCGAAGGCCGAAGCTGAGGAAGCAGAGCCGGCTGCAGCAGAAGACGAGGCCGAGGCCGAGGACTAAACCCACAGGGCTACAACCGGGAGCCGCTCTGCCGGCCCCCCTTGAGCGGCAACAGGCCCCAGATAGCCCGGAGATCGAAAAAAGCAATGACGGATTAAGACGTCATTCCCCACATCGGCGACTTCATCGACGACGGCTCGACCGGGGAGGAATGGAAGATGGTGGTCGAGACCAAGAAGATCCTCGACCCCAAAATCAAGGTCAGTGTCACCTGTGTACGGGTGCCGGTGTTCGTCTCCCATTCAGAGGCCATCAACATCGAGCTGGAACGCCCGCTAAGCGCCGACCAGGCCCACGAGCTTTTACGGCAATCGCCAGGCCTGATGGTGGTCGACAAGCGCGAGGACGGCGGCTACATGACGCCGCTCGAGGCGGTCGGTGAATACGCCACCTACGTCAGCCGCATCCGCGAGGATGCCACTGTCGAGAACGGCCTTAACCTGTGGGTGGTGTCGGACAACCTGCGCAAGGGAGCGGCCCTCAATTCGGTGCAGATCGCCGAGGTGCTGACCAACCGCTTCCTCAAGAAAGCAGCTTAGCCGACATTCCCCAGATAGTCTCCTGGTTCGCGGAAATCATAGCACCGTGCCACCGTCGAGGGAACGAGATCATTTTCGCGGCCGCCTGATAACCT